>JAPLNP010000224.1 GCA_026401055.1 Planctomycetia bacterium | reverse complement strand
AGCCATGGAGCCCGCCGTGGCCGAACTGAGCGACGGCCGGCTCCTAATGTTCATCCGCACCCATTGGGGCCGCTTCTGGGAGGCGTTCTCCGACGACGACGGCCTGTCGTGGCGGACGATCCGACCCAGCGCGATCGAGTCCGACACCGCGCCGGGCTTCCTGCTGAAGCTCCGCAGCGGACGCCTCGCCTTCGTCAGCAACGGCGCGAAGGGCCGCGAGGAAGTGCTCCTGCGTTTCTCCGAGGATGACGCCAAGAGTTGGACGAAGCCGGTCGTCCTCGCCCGGCAGAAGGGCGGCCAACTGAGCTACCCGTTTTTCATGGAACGTCGCCCCGGCGAGCTTTGGGTGATTGCCGGCTTCGCATTCAAGGAGGGTTGGAAGGACCCCGTGCCGCTACGGTTGAAGGTCAACGAGGAAGAGGTTCTGCGCGAGGCAAAGAAAGCCCCCTAGCGACCTCGCGCCGACGATCTTCACCAGGCGAGAACTCGAAACCGCGACGCAGCGAGCACCACGGCACTACTCGCGCACTTCGTAGCTTTTGGGGACTGGCTTTCGGAACGTCAACTGGCCGCTCTTCTTGAAGGCTTCCATGGCCCCGGCGGCGTCCGCGTGGATGTCGAACACCTTGTCCAGCCCGGTGATCGTGAACACCTGGTGGATGTCCGGGCTGATGTTGCACAGCTTCAGGGCGATCTTGTATTCCTTGCACCGCTTGCTCAGGCGGATCAACATGCCCAGCGCCGCCGACGACATGAACGTCACCCGCCCGAAGTGCAAGAGCACGCAGCTTTCCTCGGTCTTGCCGAGCACGTCCATGATCTCCCGATAGCACTGATCGAGAGCCAGCCCGTCAATCAGCCGAACCTCGTCGATCGAAATGATCCGGATCTCGCCGTTGACAACGTGTTTGATGATTGGCATAAGGTACTCCTGTTGAGTTGACTGGGAACCGGGTCGGCGATTCCCGGGGCTATCGGTGAATTGTGAGAACATGTGGCCGACACTCGCTCGGCCGCCGCGGCGTGTTGAACGACGAAGGGCGCCGGCCGCAGGGAAGCAGGGACAGGCTCATCGCCAGCACGAGGAGGAAGCCTGCGAAAGCCAGGATCATCGCCGGACATCGGACGCGGAATTTCAGCCAGAGGACGGCGCCCAGGCAGACGGCCGCAGCGGTGGACGCGCCGAGCGCCATGACGATCGCAACCCACGACAGGCGAATCGCCGCGGCCTTCCAGCCGGGCATCAAAGCAAAACCGCAAGCGCACGGCGGAAAAAAGGCCATGGCAAACAACACCGCCCCGGCCGTGCCCACGAGGGTGACGTCGCGTGAGACTCGATAGGTTCGCAACATCCACGTCAGGCACAATGGCTGCATCGGCACTGCGGCCGGTTCATTCAAGGGCGATCGATACGGGTTTTCGTCCATCGCGCCACCTACGCGGTCGTGGTCAACCTCTGCCAACAACTTAATGCGGCCACAGCGAGGTCCGCCGGCTCGCTAGCCGGCCTACTCGGACTTGTCGACGTCGCCCGAACGGTCTGTGTCCTTGCGGTAGGCTATCGCGCCGCCCAGAGCGCCAAGCACCGCGCCAGATACAGTCGCCATCAGGATCACCAAGACGACGACCTTCACCGTAATAATCAGCAGATCGACAGGACGCAACACGTCCATCACGTACGACAGCGAAATGTCGTTTCGGAGTAATCGACATGCGGTTTCGCCGAACTTGACAATCCACGTCAAGGCAGCGAGCACAAGTATGATGTAGGTCATCCACTTGGCGCCCAGATACGCGCCTTGCCGCATTCCGGCACGCGCGGCCCGCAGACGCGAATCGAACCGGGGCGGCGCCGGAGGGACACCCGGCGACTCCGGCGCGCGGTACGGATTTGCCATACCCTCGTGCATGGTCATGGTGGCCCCGTGGCAACCGGATCCTCGCAACCCCGCCGTCTTGAAGGCCGTGCCGGCGGCCGCGTGGCGTCATGAACTCCCCGGCCCCTTCGAGACGACGCCCCATGATACCCCAAACCGGCAGGAGATCGCAAGGGGGCGCGATCCCGTCGCCGCTCGATCCTACCGCCCGGGCGAGTACTTCTTGTGATAGTACCTGAACTGGTGATAGCTCAGGCCGAGGATCCGCGCGGCTTGGGCTTGGTTGCCGTTTGCCTCGGCCATCGCGCCGTGGAGCAGCCGCGCCGCCGTCGCGTCCATCTTCTCGTGGAACGACCCACCCTGCCCCGCCGGATCGTCGCCGGGGAGCATCCCGAGGTCGGCTGGCGTGATCTTGTCGGCCGTGTCGCGATAGGCTGCCCGTTCGACCAGGTTCTTCAGCTCGCGAACGTTGCCCGGAAAGTGATGCTGCCGTAGCACGTCGATGGCCTCGTCGGACAGCGTCTTGCCGCCCATCGACGGCGTTTCCCGGGCGAATTGGTCGAGGAAATACCGGGCGAGGACCTCGATGTCGCCCGGGCGCTCGCGCAACGGGGGCACCCGGATCGTCTCGAACGCCAGCCGGTCGTGGAGATCGGCCAGAAACTCGCCGCGGTCGATCATCTCCGGCAGGTTGCGGTTGGTGGCGGCGATAATCCGGGCGGACGTGCTCTGTTCAACCGTTCCGCCCACGCGCGAATAGGTTCGATATTCGACCACGCGAAGGGTCTTCTTCTGAAAGGGCAGCGACATGCTGCCGATTTCGTCGAGGAAGAGGGTTCCGCCGTCGGCCTGTTCGAACTTGCCTCGCCGCAGGGCGTCGGCCCCCGTGAACGCCCCCTTCTCGTGGCCGAACAACTCGCTCTCCAACAGCGCGTCGCCAAACGCCGCGCAGTTGACCGTGACGATGGGCCGAGTGCTCGCGCCGCCGGCGAAATGGATCGCCCGGGCGACCAGTTCCTTGCCGGTTCCCCGCTCGCCGACAATCATCACGGGCCGGGGAATGGCCGCGACGCGGCGAACCTGGTCCAAGAGATCGCGTATCTGGGGCGAGTTGCCAACGATCTTCAGCCGCGACTGGATCGTCTCTCGCAACTGGGCGTTGTGCTCGTCCAGGAGCCGGTTTCGGTCGATCACGTCGAAGAGTTTGCGGAGCTTGCCCAGCAGCGTGGCGATGCGTTGCGGCAGCCGTTCGCCGCAGACAAGCAGATCAGTCGCCCCGGCCTCGATCACGGCGGCGGCCAATTCGACGTCCCCCTTTTCGGCCGCCACGACGATCGGCACGTCGGCCGCGGCTTCGCGGATGTCGCGCACCAGCGCGAGGGCCGGCTTGGTGTCGTCGTCCAATCGATCCGGCACCACCGCCAGATGGTGCTGTGATGAGTCGGCGACCAGTCGCAACAATTGCTCTCGCGAAGAGACGAGCGTTACCTCCCACTCGGCAGGCGTTTCCGTGCGGAATGCGGGGGCCAGGTCGCCCAACGCCCGGCCGGAGGGGGCCAGAATCAGGACTGAGACACGCACGGCAGTGCTCCGGGGCGGCGGATATGAGACTTTTCACTAGGTTGTGACAAGTTCTATCACATCGCCGGCTTCTACGCAACCCACGTAAGTCCTTTACCCCTGGTCATTTAGGAACATCGCCGCAATTGGCCCGCCCATTGCCTGAATGACCCCTGGTGATTTGAGGAAAGGAGCTTGCCATGAGTGACGGACAGATTATCGCCTTGAGGGTATTGGCCTACTTTGCGCGAACCGTGGCTGCCATCGGGATCGGGCCGACGCTGGTGGGCCTTCGATTCATCCCCAACAGTCGCGTGGGCATCGTCGAGAAACTCCGGAGCGCCGACGGCGCGATCCAGCAAGGGCATCTGATTGCCCTGGACGGCGAGGCCGGCTACCAGCCCGAGGTGCTCCGCGGCGGCTTCCACCTGTTCTACTGGCGGTGGCAGTACCGAATCCACAAGGTGCCCCTGGTGGTCGTTTCCGAGGGCAAAATCGGATACGTCTTCGCCCGCGACGGCCAACCGCTCAAGCCGCAGCAGACGCTCGGACAGGCGGTCTTCTGCAACTACTTTCAGGACGCCCGGGCGTTTCTGACGGGCCATGCCGACTCGCCGGCCGTCGTGGGCCAGCGGGGCCGCCAGCGCGCCATCCTCCGCGAGGGAGTCTATGCCATCAACCTCGCCCTGTTCATTGTCATCATCGAAGAGGCCATTCGCGGCTGGACATGATCCGCACCGGCCCGAGTAGGCCCGACGGCAACAATGCCGCATTCTTATCGAACACGATGTTGGTGCGCGTGAGGCGTTTCTCTGGCGGCAACGCGGCGTCGCCGATGAGGCGGTTCGGCCATAGGTTGACCACCTCGATCTCCAGTAGGTTATCGACCGGCTTGACCGTAGCGGTGATCTCAACCCGCCACGGCGCCGTCCATACGACGCCGAGGCTCTTGCCGTTGAGTCGCACCTCGGCGACGTTCCTCACGTCGCCCAGGTCCACAAAGAGCCTGGGGCTCGCCTGTCCGGCATCGAGATCAAAGCGTTTGACGTAAGTCGCGGTGCCGGAGTAATGCTTGATGCCATCCTCCGGCCGTTTGCTCCAGTCGTCCAGGGTCGCGAACTCCACCGACTCCGGCCCGCCCCACTTCACGTCGAACTTGACCGTCCAGGGGCCGGCAATCGTCCGTGCCGGCGCGAGTTGTGGGAAGTTCCGCGCCGCCTTGCCTGCCGCGTCGGCCGCGATCGGCCTGCGGAAGACCACGAACAGCGATCCATGCGGCGCGAACTCCAGGGGCACGGTGGTGCGGCCCTCGACCTGATCGAAGGCCGCGGCATCGCGCATTTCGCCGGTCAACGGGTCCCAGAGTTCCGGTTGCCGGCCGCCGACGCGGAAGATGCACGTGGCCGCCTCCTCATGATTGTTGCGGTTGGCAACGAAGTAGACTTCGGCGTCACCGATCGTGCGATGGATGAAGTCCAGGAAGAGTCTCGAGTCGTGGTCAGGATCCGAAGTAGGTCTTGTCGAGCTTGCCGCGGGTTCATTGACGCCGCCGCCAGCCTCGAAATCGGGCTTCACGCCGTCGGCCAGCAGAATGGCGCGTAACGGTTGGTTCCACACGACGCGACCCTTGCCGCATCGGTGTTCCTTCACGGTCTGCCCGTCGCAGTCACCCCACGCCTCTGCTGCCAACTCTTTCACCGCCGCATCGCACGTCGGATAATCCTTCAGACCCGGGTCCGTTTCCGGTTTCGGCCCGACTACCGTCGCGCCGGCCTTGACCAGATCTCTGATCTTCCTGACCACTTCGACCGGCATCCGCTTGCTGTCCGGCAGCACCAGCAACCGGTAGCTCATGCCATCGGGCAAGGTGATCCGGCCATCCTTGACGGACAGACGCGTGAGCAGTACCTCGGCGTTGCACGCGTCGTAGTCGTAGCCCGGTCCCAGCGATGGATCCACGTGCTTGGGTCGCACCCGGTTCGGCGCCCAGTCGCCGTTGTAGTACAGCACGTCGGCCACAAAGCGCCCTTCCTGCAACAGGTACTGGCAACGTCCGAAATACGCCAGCAAGGCGCCGGACTTGTCCCACCACGTGACGTTCGGGTTGAAATGCGTGCCGGCGCCGTACTCGTAACCGGGCTTGCCGTCCTCGGGTCGGGTGGCGGTGGTGCAATGGATGACAAATCGGTTGATGCCCTCGCAAAAGGCCCTGTCGGCGGTCCGCTTCAGCGAGCTAGGGGGCTCGCCCCAGTGGCGCAGCGTCAGAGACTTGTCCAAAGACGTGAACGCTTCGGCGGATGCCGTCTTCCGGCCGTAGAGATGCGCGGCGCTGGCCGCCTGCTTGCAGTGGGTGTTCTGGCCGTTTTCGACGAAGAGATCGTCCTGCCAGAACTCGGCCATGGGCCGGTCGCAACGCCCCAGGTTCTTGAGCCCATCCAGGCACATGGTTCCGGACCAGGTCGGACCGGCCGCCTCGCTTTGGACGCCGAGGCCGTGCTCGCGCGACAGATCCGCGAATCGCTTGTAGTGCCCATCCGCCATGCAGTCGGCCACCGTCTTGCGATAGTCGTACAGGAAGCGGTCGGACACCTCGGCGCTGCCCACGATCCGGCCGGCGAACACCGGCAGGTAAGGCGTGGCATCGTATCCCCGATACGCCTTGAACTTCTGAAGGAAGGCGTCCGTCCAGTTGGGGAATCCGTCCTCGAAGCTGTCGTCGTGGAAGAACTTCAGCGTCTTGCCAACCAAGGGCCCGGCATCGGCAATGAGGATCTTGGCAATGTTGTCGAACTGCTGCTCGACCGGCGTTCCTTCAAGCCAGTCGACTTCCAAGCCGTTCGATTCCGGCAGGGGGAGGTTCACACTCGCGCCAGTCATGCGATGGCCGGTGCGCACGATGGTCCAGCGACCCGGGGGCACATCCCAATCAAGACGTCCCTCCGGAGTCACACTCGCGGTCAGGTCCACCACCCGCGCCGGTTGGATGGGCGCGTCCGTCGGCGATGAAGTCCAGGGAACCAACGGCTGCCCCATGACTTTTTGGGCTGGAATGAAGCAATCGGCATCCAAACGGTTGCTCTTGGCGGCGAGCTGCTTCAGCCGATCTCCAGTGAACCGCGTGGCCTCGCCCTCCGGTTCGAGGAAGGCGACAATCGCGCTGTCCCGATAGTCGACCTCCTTCAACGGCAAGTCGATATAGGACGGGACCAACATGAAGTTCGGGCCGGGGTATCCGTCTCTCGGGCCCGGCAGGGGCAGGGTTCCCGAGAACTTCCGCGGACCGGACACGGTGAGTTGGGATTGGAGAAACCAGCGGCCCGAATTCACCGGCGCGATCCACGGCCCGCCCATGCAATAGCCGCCGCAGAGATTGAAACTCACCTCGATGTCCAGTCGGGCGGCCTCGCGCAGGCAGTGCCGGTACAGTTCTCGCCACTCGGGCGATAGGAACTTCGGTCCGCTCGGCATGGGAGTAGCCGTGTCGTCGAAACCGTTGGCGGTACACCAGATCAGCACGCCGCCGATGCCCTTGGCGTGGAATTCCTCGAGGTCGCGGGTGATCCCTTCCTTGTTCACCAAGCAGTTGAACCACCACCAGAAACACGCCGGCTTGGCGGTATCCGGGGGTCTGACAAATCCCCGCCCTAGATCCTCCGCGATCGCCATTTGAGGCGCATGCAATACCGTTGCGATCAGAACCACGAACGCCAAGAACCGCGGCGGCATCTTTGTCATGGCAAATCTCTCCTGTTCCGTAAACGCCGGTTGTCCCATGGAACGCCTAACATTGCGAATAGACTCATGCAATTGAACCGAGACTCACTGCTTGATCAGCCAGGCTTCCGACAGCCGGGGCTGCTGGCGCCAGTTCACGCCCGGCAACTCCTCCGCCTCCGCCTCCACCTTCACCGTCAGGCGGCCATCCTTGGTCAGTTCTTTCGGGACGGGGTACTCTTTGATGTCTCCGGTCTTGGTGCCATAGCGTGTCGCCGTGAGTTCCCGACCGTCCGCCCTGGCCTTCATGTCGCCGAAGCCCGTGAATCGCAGCACATAGGCTGCCTCCGGGTCCAGCCGATTGTATTGCAGGCCATCGCGGGGCCACCATGTCACCTGCCACGAGAGCCGCGCCCGGCTGTAACCATTATCCCACCAGGCGAATTCGTCGCTCATGGGCATCACGAAATAGTCTCGGACCACGTGCGGGCTCTTCGCGAGGTTGCCCAGGTCGTCGTAAAAGCTGCCCGGGCCGGGGTCTTCCCACTTGCGCAGTTCGTCGAGGCGCGACCATTGCGCCGCCGCATCGGGCAGGGATTCGACCTTCTTGAACTCGTCCTCCAGCCACCAGCGGTTGTTCAGCGGATAGTCGAGGAACTCGAGGCTGCATCCGCGCTCCGTTCCGCTCGCCTGGTACCGCTTCGTGTCCGTCTGGAGGCCGATCGAGTGGTACAGGTCGTCGAAGAGCGCGATGATGCGGTCCCGCAGGTCCGGCCGTGTCGGGTTCGCGTCCACCGACCGCAGGATCGCCATCGCGGCTTTCATGGCCTCGGCGGGCGTGCGGTCCGGCGTCCGAGCAAGCAGGGCGTTGGCCTCTTGCTCCAGGGCCTGTTCGCGGAAGAGCCGCTGGCGCGTGTAGGCGTCGTAGTAGGCGCGGAGCACGTACATTTGCCAACGCCAGTTGTCCTTCAATTCCGGCTTCGCCGCCTCCAGGTTCTTCCACAGCGCCAGCGTGCCCTCAATCGCGCCGTTGTGGCAAATGGGCCCGTCCCAGTTCTCCTCCAGGGCGAGCAAGCCGTCCGCCGCTTGGACGGCTACGCCGGGTCCGAAGAAGAACCGGCAGTAGTCGATCATAATATCGCGCGGATCCCGCGCGGAGTTCCATCCGAACTGGCTCCAGAGTATCTTGTTCGCGTCATCGTGTACGCCGTCCGAATAGCTGATGAAACCGTCGGTAAACGGCGCGGTGAGGGCATGAACCTTCGCATAAAACACGGGCCGCGCCATGATGCATTCGCGGCCCAGGGTCAGCGCGAAGGCCTGATCCAGGTTCAACACGGGGTACTGGCAACGGACGATATGTGTGATGTCGGGATAGTCCCGAAGGCGATACCGCGGGTCCAGACGCTCGCGCAGGCCATCCAGCGGCGGGCTTCCCGGGCCGCCCACCACGCCGCCGAGCCACGCCGGCTTGTGCTCGTCGATCCAACGAAACATCGCATCGAGCTTCTCGCCGTGGAAACCCTGCGGGGAGATCCAAACCCGCGCGGCGGGGTGGCGCTTCAAGAGCAGCTTGGACACCTCTTCGAGAAAGGGCATCACGTCGCTGGGGTGGTTATCGCCCGGATCGCCGCCGGGGACGAATACGCCGTCCAGCCGTGGACAATCCGCATAAAGCTCTTCGTGGTCCTTCAATGCCGCCGCGCGCTTGGATTCATCCTTCAGGTCAAAATCGGCGGGCGTCCACACCCAGTACGCCAGACCGTACTTCGCGCAGATCTCGCTCATCCTGCGGTTCATATCCCGCCGGCTGAGTTTGAAGTGTGGGCTTTTCTGGTCGTCCTGGAAGGGAATGTTCTCAATGGCGTTCGTGCCGAAGAGGGCCAGCTCGCGGATGTACTGATCGAACTGCTCGGGCGTCCAAGCGTCCCAACTGTTCGCCCGCGCGCGGTAGCCGAGTTGATGGCCGCGAATCGCGTACTCCGGCTTCTGGATTGCCGCAAACGGCCCGGGCAGCGAAACCGCCCCCTTTTTCCAGTCCAGCTTCCGCAGCAAGTAGCCCGCGGCGAACAGGGCGCCGCGCGCGTCCGCCCCGACAAGTTGGATCCGGCCCGCCGGAGTGGCATTGAGGCTGAATCCCTCGGGTCCGAGTCCGCCGTCCGCGGATAGGGCGATTTCGATGCACGCTCTTGCGGGTGGAACCTCCGCGGCCCGTCGCCAGTCGAGCCCCGTCCGCCGGTTGACCTCTTCTTGGAGCACGGTGGCGACGGTGGACAAGGCAGGCGAGTCTCCGCGCACCACCAGCACCGCGCCGCTCAAATCGATGGCCTGGCCCCAGGAGAGAGACGGAACCAACGCCAGGGGCAAGACGAACAGGATGCGTTTAAGAAACGACATGACGGTACTCTCTATTTGTCAAGTCTGAGCACAAGGGCTTCCACCTCGGCGAGTTTGCCCGTTGGCCCTCGAACGATGATCTGCTTCGCGCGGGGCTCAACCGCGACAAAGACGGGGTCTGACTCGTCCTTCGAGAATAGATCCCGAAGAGCGTTGGACAAGTCCATCGCATCGACGTTGACAACGGAGAAGATTTTGATCCCTTGCGGCTGAGCCGGGATCTGCGCTGCCAGCCGCGAACGATCTACCCACCAGCCAAGCGCCAACGCCACGATCAAGACGATCAGCAGGAGCGTCGACAGACGGTATTGATACCAGCGAGTCGAAACTCCCTCACAGGCCTTCGCAACTTCTGCCGCCATGTCGTGATACCTCCACGTTGAATTGATGTGATGGGAAGTCACGATCGGCCAGTCGCGACCCGGCCTACTTGCGAGTCTTCCCGTCCCAGTTTATCGTGCATTCCCCCGGCAACGTCTGGCGTAGCCTTTCAATACCGTCGGCGGTGACCCGCGTTTCATGGATCTCCAGATACCGAAGATGGGGAAGGCCCGACAGGTAATCGAGGCCGTCGTCATTGAAGTTCGGAGATTGGAGCATGAAGAATTCCAGCTTCGGGAATTCTCGCAGGTGGACGAGGTCGTCGTTCGTAACGTGATCGCCAAGAAGCCCAACGCCAACGACATCCACAAAGACATACTCGCCAAGCAGTAGCCGAAGCCACGCCGGTGCTGATGGATCGCCTTCGGGTATGCAGATGCTGCTTTCCATCTGATAGTCATAGAACAGGCCCCCCCTCAACTCCGCAATGGCCTCCGCCGCGCACGCCTGCCGTCGTGCCGACTTCATCCTGACGGCCAGCCAACTGCACGGGATGGCGCAGACCAGCACGAACACGAACAGCGTCCGCAGGCTGTATTGAAACCAGCGCCGCTTGACTCTCGCAGCGCCGGGTCGGGATTCTGCGATGCTCATGGCATTTTGCTCAGCGGCTGGGTGCCACGCGATCTCGGCCCGTTTCGTCGGTACCGCCTGGCTGCCCCTCCGGATGAAACTTCCTCCGATACGCCTCGACCTCGATGATCGGCTGGCGCTCGATTTCTTCGATCAGGTGTTCGACCTGGTGGTAGCTGCCGTCGCCGACCTCGAATTGACGCATGATGCTCGGCAGATCGTGGTGGAAGTCGACGTTGTGGTCGCGACGCAGCCGGGCGAAGAACGTCCGCAGCACGCCGAAGGCCATCCGGCCCAGGGCAATCGTTTCCTGGTTGCGGTGGACGCGGCGGTCGAGGTCGGTCTGGGCGAAGCCTTGCATGCCCAGCCGCTGGTAGATGTCGATGAGCATCGCCGTTTCGACGCCGTAGCCGACGGGGAAAGGGATCTGTTCGAGGATCGACCGCCGGCCGGCGTACTCGCCCGACAGGGGTTGCAGAATCGCCGCCAGCTCGGGGTAGAACAGGCTAAAGAGCGGCCGGATCAGAATCTCGGTCACTCGGCCGCCGCCGGTGGGCCGCAGTTTGCCGGAGTAGGCGATCGGCCGGTCGTAAAACGCCTTGACGTAGTGGATGTCCGGGTTCTGGATCAGCGGCCCGACCAGGCCGTAGACGAACCGCGGATGGATGTTCTTGATGTCGGCGTCGACGTAGACAATGATGTCGCCGGTGAGCAGGTAGAGGGCTTTCCAGAGGTTTTCGCCCTTGCCCTGGTGGCTGCCGCATTCGGCGAGGTGCTCCGAGGCGGTGTAGACTTGGGCACCGAAAGTCGCGGCGATATCGAGGGTTTCGTCCGTGCTGCCCGAGTCAATGACCGCGATCTCGTCCAACAGCGGATAGCGGTCGGCCAGTTCGGCCTTGAGGATGACGATTTCCTGGCCGATGGTTCGCTCCTCGTTGAACGTGGGCAGGCAGAGCGAGACTTTCAGCCCTTGACGCTGTTTCTCTTCCACGAGCCACTTGATGTCCCAGAAGTTCGAGTGGTGGAAGGTGCGCGACGCGAGCCACTCGCGGGCATCGACCGGCGCCGCGGCCGGCGGGTCGGGCTGGGCGCCGTCATGGTTCATCGCAGACTCCCTGATCCACGGCCAGAATGACGCCGATCAACTGGGCCACCCCGGTCAGAATCGGCTCGATCACGACGTGATCCGGCTGCCGGCGGCTGCTGCGTCTTCCCCGGGTAATCCCCAGCGTCACGGCCGGGATGTTCCGGGCGATCATTTCGGAGAGTTCCGACGGGCTGTGACCCTGGTCGGGCTCGATCTCCAGCCGGCGCATCACCTCGACCACGCCTTTTACCAACGCATGGGCGAACGGAATGCCGCCGGCCTTGGTCGAGAAGAACACGTCCAACTCGGCGTCGACGGCGTGCCGGGCCGTCATCTCGACCGTGATGTCGTTGATCTCGCCGCAAATCCGCTCGATCATCTCGTCCGAGTGGCTGACAATCTCCAGCCCCAGTTCCGCCTGGTCGGGCTCGACGTCGTAGCTCACTCCGGCACGCATCTTGCCCATCCGGATCACCGTGTACGGACGGCTCGGCGTCGCAATCGCCAGGATCCGGTTGATGATGTGGTTCAAGACGACCAGGGCGCTCTCCGAGCCGTAGCTTCGCGACGGTTCGGACAATTGGCGGACCGTGCAGGTGACGTCGGCCCGGGCGGTCCCGATCGAAAAGAAATTCAGCCGCCCAAGCTGCATCCCCTCGACGCAGATCCCACAATCCACCCGCTGGGGAAGATGATCGAGGAAGAAGCGGAAGCCCGCGTGATTCCCACGGCCCAACGAATGGGTGGACCCGACCAGCAGCAGGTCGCTGTCCAGGCGGATGCCGAGGTGTTCGAGGACGGCGGGCAGGAGCGAGACGATGGCCGCGCCCATCGCGTTATCGCCCACGGCCGGCGCGAAAATGCGATCGGCCTTGACCGTGACGTTGTGGTCCTGGCTGGCAGGGATGATGGTGTCGAGGTGGGAGACCAGCAGGATGGTCCGGCGGCTGGTCCGGCCGCGCAACACCCCCACGGCATTGCCGGCCTCGTCCGCGGCGTCGTCGGTCAGTCCCGCCTCGGCGAAGCGGTCCAGCAGGAACTGGACTCGCTCGGACTCCTCGCCGGTGGGGGCGGGGATTTGGGCAATCATGACCAGATTGGCCAACAGCCGCTCGCGCATCGGCAGAAGCGCCTGGGGAAGCTCGCCGATCCGATCGGGAAAGAGCGTTTGTGCTTCCATGGGCTGTCTCCAACCTCGGGCCCGGGGACGGAAACCGATTGTGGGAGGCGACCGCTTTTGGGAAGCGACTCCGTCGCCGACTCGCCGCGCCCGGCATCGGAACCGCTTCACCCCATTACCGCATGACGAGAACTCGGCGACACCGAGCCGATTTGCCGCGGGCGATTCCGTTCCGCCACCCACTGGGCGTCCATTGTACGGCTTGTCCAGCCGCTTTGCCAGCACCCAAGACCCCGCTGGAGAGTTAGTGACCCTCAGCCGACGACCTCGGCGATTCTCTCGCGAGTGACCGGCCGAATGACGCCACGCTCGCAAATGATCGCCGCGATCAGCCGCGCGGGGGTGACGTCGAACGCCGGATTGTAGACTTTGACCCCCTCGGGAGCGGTCTGGCGGCCGAATCCGTGGGTAATCTCCCGCGGATCGCGCTGCTCGATGGGGATTGCGTCGCCGTTTGGGATCGACAGATCGAACGTGCTGGTGGGGGCGGCGATGTAGACGGGGATGCCGTGCGCGGCGGCCAGCAGGGCCACGCCGTACGTGCCGATCTTGTTGGCCGTGTCGCCGTTGGCGGCGATCCGGTCCGCCCCGGTCACCACCGCTTGAATGCGGCCTTCCCGCATCACCTGCGCCGCCATCGAGTCGCAGATCAACGTCACGTCCAGCCCACGCCGCTGGAGTTCCCAGGCGGTCAACCTTGCACCCTGCAAGAGGGGGCGAGTCTCATCGGCATAGATGTGCAGAGTCTTGCCCGCCTCCGTGGCGGCGAAGAACACGGCCAACGCCGTGCCATAGTCGGCGGTGGCCAGACCCCCGGCGTTGCAGTGGGTAAGAACCCCCTGACCATCCTCCAGCAATGCAGCCCCGTGACGCCCGATCTCGCGGCACATCCGCCGGTCTTCGTCGTGGATCGCCCGGGCTTCGGCCAGAAGCGCGGCGGCAATCTCGTCCGGCGATTTCGAGCCGCCGAGCGCCCGGGCTTTGTCCCCCAGCCGCTTGAGGGCCCAAAACAAGTTGACGGCGGTCGGGCGGCTTTGGGCAAGGCGATCGGTCACCTCGTCCAGTCGCCGGAAGAACGCGGCCGCGTCGGCGCCCGCGACGGTCTGCAAACCCAGGCACACGCCGTAGGCAGCCGCAATCCCGATGGCCGGTGCCCCGCGGACCCGAAGCGAGCGGATCGCCTCCCAGACCGTCTCGACGTCGGGGCACTCGATTTCGGTGAATTCGACGGGCAGCAGCGTCTGATCGATAAGCCGCAACCGGCCGTCAACGTCGCCGATCCAGCGGAGCGTTTCGAGATCCTTCATGGGGCAGGGGCAAGGGGCAAGGGGACAGGGGACAGGGAATCTCCATCGTACCCGACAACCGGCAACTGACA
>JAPLNP010000126.1 GCA_026401055.1 Planctomycetia bacterium | reverse complement strand
CGCCGAACTGGAGCAGGAACCGAACATGCCGGCCGTCCATCTGGCCAGCCTCTTCAACGCCCAGGGACCCAACGTCAACTGCCTGACCGCCTGCGCCGCCAGCAGCCAGGCGATCGGCGAAGCGGTCGAGATCATCCGCCGGGGCGAGGCCGACGTCATGCTCTCCGGCGGCGCCCACACGATGATCCATCCCTTCGGCGTCACCGGCTTCAACCTCTTGACCGCCCTGAGCACGTACAACGAGAACCCCCAAAAAGCCTCGCGGCCGTTCGATCGCAACCGCGACGGCTTCGTCCTCGGCGAAGGCGCCGGCATGGTCGTCCTCGAAGAGCATGACCGCGCCGTCGCCCGGGGAGCCAGAATCCACGGCGAGGTCGTCGGCTACGGCTCGACCGCCGACGCCTTCCGCATCACCGACACCCACCCCGAAGGCCGCGGCGCGATCAGTTGCATGAAGATGGCGCTGGCCGACGCGGGCATGGACTCGGACGAGGTCGATTACATCAACGCCCACGGCACCAGCACGAGCGTGAACGATCGCGTGGAAACGCTCGCCATCAAACAGGTGTTCGGCGACCGGGCGTACCGGATTCCCGTGTCGAGCACCAAGAGCATGATGGGCCACCTGATCGCCGCCGCCGGCGCGACCGAGGCGATCATCTGCCTGTTGGCGATCCGCGACCGAGTCGCCCCGCCGACGATGAACCTCGAAACGCCCGACCCCGAGTGCGACCTCGACTACGTCCCCAACGAAGCCCGGCAGATCAAGTGCGACACCGCCCTGACCAACAGCTTCGGTTTCGGCGGGCAGAACATCTCGCTGATCTTGAAGCGGTACGGGGGCTGAGTTCCGGCGGAATATCCTACTCGCGGGGACTATAGCCTAACTCCATCATGGCCCCCCAGCTTCCACTTTTCTTGCGCCGAGCTGGAAAAGCAGCTACGGAATTGGCTGAGGCTTGGTAGAATCGTTGTCTGGAGCGCGGCGATATTCACTGGTCCGTTCTACTTGAAGGAGGGTCTACCGATGAAGTCTCGCATGTTGACGGCCGCGGTTGGGGTTTTGTTGGTGGTGGCGGCCGGCACGTCGGCGTCGGCCATCGTGACGAACGACATGACGATTTACTACAGCTTCGACAACGTGGGGAGCACGGTTGCCGATGGATCCGGAAACGGCTACGACGGCACGGTCCACGGCGACGTGACGCCCGCCGAAGGCCTCGCCGGCGGCGCCGCGCGGTTCGGCAGTCTCGAGTTGGCCTACATCGACGTGGGCGGCGGCCGGATCGACCCCGCTCACATTCCGACCTCGGCGTTCACGTTGGCCGCCTGGGTCAAGGTCGACGCATCCGGCGACCAGGAGATCTTTGCCGCGCGAGACGGGACCCCCGAAGACAGCCCGGTGCTCCACGCGGAAATTCGGAACAACGGCTACCGGTTCGTGGTCCGAGGGTACAACTCGGACACGATCGGCGACATGAAATCCGAGGAGGCGGATCCGCCCGTGACCCCCGTGTTTGGCGAGTGGCACCACGTCGCGATGACCTACGACAAGGCAACCGCGAAGCAAGCCCTCTGGATCAACGGCGAGTTGGCTCTCGAGCAAACCGTCGACGATCCCCAGGACATGGCCGCCGATTGGGACGGCGGCGCCCGCGCCGGCACGAGCGCGGGTAGCGGCTCGCGGCCGTTCATCGGCCTGATGGACGAGTTGTACATCTACTCACGGGCGTTGAGTCCCGAGGAAATCCATACTTTGGCCTCCGTGCCCGAGCCCACCACCTTGGCGATGTTGGCCGGCGCATTGGTCTCGTTGCTGTTGTGGCGTCGAGCCAAGTGACCCACCCGGCGCCCGGCTACTTCCGCGTCGGGCTGTCTTTTCCATCCGTCAGCCATTCGAGGTTGAACCGCGCCAAGACCAGTCTCCCACAGTCGTCTGCCTCGAAGAGGCAGAGTGCTTGTCCCTCGTTCGTGACGGCGAGATCCGAATAGCCGGCCCCTCCGGAGTAGAGAATCTTCGACACGGGCCAACTTCCGCATTCATCGTAGGTGACTCGAACCGTGAAGTGGTCTCGCGCGGCGGGGTTGGCGGGGCAGGCCAACAGGATGCGGTTCCGGTCGAACTGAGGCTCGCGCGTGAAACGAATGATGCTGCCCTGGCAGCTCGGCTCCGGCACTCGGGCATCATACTTCACGGCGGACCAGGTCTGGCCGCCGTCCTTACTGAACGAGTAGGCTCGCTGTTTCTTCTCCCGGCGGCTTCGCATGTTCATATAGAGCGACCCATCCACCAGTTCGACCACTTCGCACTCGTCCGATGCATCGTCATCCAGTAGTGACGCCCTCTGCCAGGTTTTACCCCCATCGTCACTGTAGAAGATAAACGACACCTGAACCTGACCGCAGAACTCCGCGCCTCTCCCGGCCCAACACGGGATGACGAGCCGACCGTTTGCCAGTTGGATGCCGTGGCCGGGGCCGGTGCCGATCCACGGCCACGCGGGATCCACGACTTCTTTGGTGATCTCGGCCGGCTTCGACCAGGTCCTGCCGTCGTCCGTGCTGTTGGTGAGCAAGACGCGCTTATTGTCGCGACACAGGGGCAACCAGATCACGCCGTTGCGCTGGTCGACGACGGGGCAGGGCTGTCCCATGGCGTGGTCGCCGTCGTCCGCGATCACTTGCATCTCGGACCACGTCCGCCCGCCATCCGTGCTCCGTTTCAGCACGAGGTCAATGTCCCCGGTGTCACTGCCGCTGTTCTTGCGCCCTTCGCAGAAGGCTAACACGGTGCCGTTCTTCGTGACCGCAAGGGCGGGAATACGGTAGGTGTTGTAGCCATCTTTGCCACTCAGGAAAACGTCGGTCTGCTCCAAAGACGGCGTGGCAGCCGTTACGGATCTTCCTGCCAAGATCGCAACAACGAAGAGTCCCGCAAGCATGCCGCGGAATCTGATTTGACCATTCAGTCTATTCACTTTCATCATCTCGATCTTCTCCCGCCGAGTGTGATCTCCACGACAAGCGTGCACATGGCACCCGGCTATATTGTATTTTGGTCTCCGCTAAAATACTATTAGATTCCCCGACGCATGTCACCCGCGCCGTCCCAGAACCACGCCGGCCACGAGACGGGCTGCCGAGCGGGCAATCGCCGCGTTACGATCATTTTCGCCGGGCAGAGAAAGCGTTGCGGGACGATACCATCCACAGGGCAGACTGTCCCCCTTACTGAAGAGAGCGACTCTATGGATTCGTCGCCTGCGGAAACGGATGGCAGTCCTTCGTTGCTTCGATTGTTCGCATCCTTCTTGAGACTTGGCACGACTGCCTTTGGCGGACCAGCGATGGTGGCGTACATCCGCAAGATGGCTGTCGAACGAAACCAGTGGCTCGACGAGGCGACCTTTCAGGATGGAGTTGCTCTCTGCCAAACGATGCCAGGGGCCACCGCCATGCAAACGACCGCTTACGTGGGGCTGCGGTCGCGCGGGCTCCCTGGGGCCGCCGTCTGCTTCGTGGGCTTCGGCCTGCCGGCGTTCTGCTTCATGGCAATCCTCTCGGCCTTTTACGCTCGCACGCACGATCTACCCCTGGTGTTGGCAACCTTCCAGGGTCTCCGTGCCATAACGGTGGCCATCGTCGCCAATGCGACCCTCACATTCGGGAAGCGGTCCTTGAGGGGATTGGCAGACATAATCATTGCTGGTCTCGCCGCCGCCATGTTCGCGCTCAAAGTGAATCCGATCGTGGTGATCCTCTTGGCGGCTCTCTTGGGACTCGTACTCTATCGTGGACAAAGCAAGCCCAAGCCCCAAGCGACGGATGAGTCGGCGATTCAGGTCCGCTCTCGATGGCGCGTGACACCACTTCTCCTGGTCGTGGCCGCCGCGTTTGCCGTGCTATTCATGGCAAACCGAGGACTGTTCGATCTTGGCGCCCTGATGTTCAGGATTGACCTGTTTGCCTTCGGCGGCGGTTTCGCTTCGGTCCCCCTGATGTACCACGAAATCGTCGATGTCCGCTCGTGGATGGATAGTGAAACGTTCTTGAACGGCATCGCCCTGGGCCAAATCACGCCCGGCCCGATTGTTATTACCGCGACCTTCGTAGGGTACTTGTTGTACGGCGTCGCGGGAGCGGTCGTAGCCACGGCAAGCGTCTTCTTGCCGTCATTTCTGATGGTCGTCGGGGTCGTGCCTTACTTCGATCGCTTGCGGGCGTCGGCAAGGTTCAATCGGCTCATGTTCGGCATACTCGCCTCGTTTGTGGGCCTGCTCTTTTCGGTAACGCTCCAATTCGCCTTGGACGTGCCGTGGGATGTTCCCCGAGTTCTGCTCGCGGGCGCCGCGCTGGTGGCGCTGCTTCTTAGGGTGGACGTTCTGTGGGTGGTTCTCGCGGGTATTGCAGTCTCACTGATGATATTGTAGCGGCCCAAGCAGCAGACCTCCCGACTTCACTCGAAGGAATCGAGGGGGAAGGAATCAAGGGGGACATTCTGCTTTCTGGTCAATAAGCAGACTACCCCCCCGCTCCCTATCTATCAAGTGCTGCGCAGCTAATGCGCGGGTGCCAGCAGCAGCTTGCCTGCCGCTGCCCGGAATCGCAGGGGCGGACAAGCCGCCCCTGGCACCCAAGCGATCATTGGCAATGCAGGGGTCAACAACTACACCTGCGTCACCCCTGGGATCGCCACCGGGTAAATGCCGGCGGCGTCCGGCTTGACCGGCGGCTGCATGTCCAGGCGGCAGTCGGCGGGGCAGACCTGGTAGTTCGACTTCATCGCGTCTTCCCACGTGATCTCCCGCCCGCTGTAGCAGCTCATCTCGCCGATCACCGCGAGCATCGAGCTTCGGGCCGCGTAGGTCCCGTTGTTGATCGGCTTGCCGGAGCGAATCGCGTCGAACAGCGCCACGTGCTCCAGGTCGTACATGTTCGCCTCGGGGCCTTCGTAACGCCACGCCTTCTCGCCTTCGATCCGGAATTTGAGCAGATTCGCGCTGCCCTTGGTGCCCAAGATATAGTCGGAAACCTCGTCGTGGCATCCGTTCTGGGCCCGGCCGAAGGCGAACATCTTCGCGCCGTTGGCGTACTCGTAGACCAGGGCGTGGTGGTCGAAGACATTGCCGAAGACCGACCCCATGCTCGACGATCGGCCGCCCTGCCCGAACACCTTCACCGGCGGCTCGTCCTTCATCGCCCAGGCGGCCTTGTCCATGCTGTGCACCAACGACTGCGCGATGTCGTCGCCCGACAGCCAGTTGAAATGATACCAGTTGCGGAACTGGTACTCGATTTCGCTCCACTCGGGCCGGCGTTCGACGAGCCGGTAGGGGCTTCGCATGTAGGTTTCCTGGATCGCGATGATCTCTCCGATCGCGCCGTCGAGAATCCGCTTCATCGTCTCCTGCACGCCGGTGTGATACCGCCAACACAGGCCCGAAACGACGCTGAGGTTCTTCTTCTTGGCCTGCTCGCACGACTCGAGGACGGAGCGGATGCCCGGCGGGTCGATCCCGTGCGGCTTCTCGGCGAAAGCGTGTTTTCCGGCGTCGATGGCCGCCTTGAGATACTGCGGATGAAACGCCGAGGCGGTCGCGATCAGCACGACGTCCACGCCGCTGGCGATCACGTTCTTGCAGCCGTCGAATCCGACGAAGCAGTGCTCGTCGTCGACGGCGACCTGGTCCGGCTTGGCTTTGCGCAGCTCTTCACGGCTGCTCTTGATCTTGTCGTCGAAGAGATCGGCCATGGCGATGAGCCGGACGTCGGGCCCGGCGTTCATCGCGTTGGCGGCCGCGCCGGAGCCGCGGCCGCCGCAACCCACCAGCCCGATCTTGATCGTGTCGCTGCCCGCGGCATGTGCGGAGCGACCGAGGGCCAGATTGCCGGCCATCGCCGCGCCGACGACGACGCCGGAGGCCTTGAGAAACTCGCGCCGCGACGGTTTTTGCGGTGTATCGAGAGGGTGTTTCGACTCAGACATGGTTGGCTCCTAGACAACAAGAAGGCAGGGAAACGGATCCGCGGCGCCGGCAGGGCGAGGCGTCCGCCTCGATGCGCCACCTGGATTCTACGTCCGCCACCCCATCGCCTGCAAGGGTGATGAGGCAGCCCGCGGCGACGCCGTGGTGACGCTCGGGTGCGAAGCCAGGTCCATCGTTGCCGGCGTGTGGGCACGCGATTGCCTTGGTCGCCAACCCCCCATACCCCCCACTGGCGAAATCTCTTTCCATAAAAGTGTTGACTTTCTTTTCGCCGGGGATTAGATTCCATCCTGTCAAGCCCGAGCCCGCGATCGACGCCGGGCCGGCTGGCGGTGGCTGGTTGTGTACCGTTTTGGTCGGCGCGGTGGGGCAAGCGCGCTCGCTTGACACGCTCCTCGCCCGCGCCGGGTTAATCCCCGTTGGCTTCGTGAAGGAGGGCATTCCATGCTTCTGAAGATGACAGGAAGGAAGGAAGGAAGGAAGGAAGTTAGCGGCGCGGTTTCGCCGGGCGCGGCTTGAGCCGCTGGAGTCGAGAATGTTGCTCAGCATCGTCACGGGCAGCATCGAGGGCCGCGTTCTCGATCAAGACGAGGGCGGCATCGGCGGCGTGGCCGTCTATCTCGAACCGGAGGACGAATCCTACTCGCTCGACTCGCCGAAGATCGTCGTAGTCACCAACGGCTACGGCGAGTATTCATTTTCCGATCTTCCGCCGGGCGAGTACGAAGTGGGCCTCTGCCCGGCAGTGGAAAGTCTGATTCATCCGTACCGGCCTCCATGCTGCTTGGCGCCGGTCCGCACCGATCTCGTCGTCGGCGTCCACGAGACACTCAACGAAGTCGATTTCGAGTGTTCGCTCCCCAAGCAGACCATCCAGGTGTTCTTCCTCGGAGACAACACGGGAAGCCATGCCGACGTAAACGGAGCGTATTTCGGCTCTATCCACACCATCATCGACGCGCTCCAGTCGCACTCAGAATATGATTGGGAATTCGGTATCGGCCGATTTGAAGACTATCCAGATCCGGACCGCCTCGACGATCGTCCGTTCAAGCTGAATCAGTCGATCATTTCGGATGACACACCCAATTTCCACTCGCTTATCGACGACGCCATCGACGAACCTGACGGATTCGGAGGTGACACTCCGGAAACTCTGAACGAGGCGCTATACCAATCTGCCTTACAGGCCGGTTTCTCGAGCACGTCGCTCGATGATCAGTACTGCATGTCGGTGATCATTGCGGGAACTGACGCAGGCACTGTCTACCAGGAAGCGGACCCGGTCGTAGACACGATCTTCGGAGTCCAAGAGGTACTCTTGGCGGCGTTTACCGCCGATTCCCAAGGTCGCAACCAGACGCCCGACGGAGAGGGCGCGACAATCCAAGAAGCCGTCGACCGGCTCAACTACCGGGGCACCCGCGTTATCGGAATCGCTAGTGGTGGCATTATGGACGATGGCGGTCCGTTGCCGGCATATGCGCTGGCAACGGGCGCGGTCAACGAGTCCGAGTCACCATTGACGTACACTTGTGTTGGCGTTCCCTACGAAATCGCCAATGGTCAGCCCCTGGTTATCCGTGCTGACGCAAACTATCCTGAAAGCAATCAGCATCTCGCACAGATCCTCCCCGCCGCCATTCTGAATCAGGTGGAATACCGGCCGCCGTTGGCGACCGTGTGCGTCACCGTGCTGCCTGACGACCTTGGGCCGGAGGCGGCGCCGGAGTCGATTACCCTGGTGCCTGCGGCGTTCCTGGACTCGCTGGAATACCTGCCCGAGGAGATTCAGGGCTACGAAGTGGCGCCGGACGGCGACAGTGCGTGGTTTCACTGCCTCCTGCCGAACGAATATGCCGTCATCGTCAACGGTGCGGTGACGCAAACGCGCGTCTGGGTCCCGAGTTGGGTGGAGCCTCCCGCCGAGCCGTACTATGGCGCGTTCGAGCAGATCGGTCCGAACAGTTGGCAGACCTGGGTGTACGCACACTGGGCCGGCCCGGAACCGGACGTCGCCAACACCGAGGTCAACACGGCCGTCTCGATCGACGTCCTCGAAAACGACGGCGACTGCGCCTGGGTGGACAGCTTTACCCAGCCCGACCATGGCAGCGTCGCAAGGGACGACGACCGACTCAGGTACACGCCACCGAGCGGCTGGGAGGGGGAAACGACCTTCGGGTACACCATCGACGGCGAGTCGACCACGGTGACCGTCCACGTCGGCGGTCCCAGGGTCACGAGCGTCGTGGTGGGCAACTCCACGTTCAGCGATTCGATCGACGCGAGCGAATCGAGTTCCATCCAGCTTGCCACGGTGCGCGTGCCCTATGGCGTCAATCGGGTGACGCTCACCTTCGACTGGGATGACCCCGATTTCGTCGCTCGGGACCTGCGCGTTGTCGACGCGACGCGAACGCAGACGTACTGGGCGGACTCGTGCGTCGAGAACAGCGTCGGCCAAGGGTCGTCCGTCACGTGGACGTTTAGCGAGACGTTCGCGGACGGCGAGATGTACGTCTGGCTGAACGACTCGTTCGAGGCCCATAGCGTGCCGTTGGACGGAGAATGGCAAAGTCCCACCGACTTCTGCGACACCAGCGGCAACAGTGCGTTTCCCTCGGGCGACGGGCGTGCCGGCGGCTTCCTCCCCTACTTCGACGGCGATTTCGCGTTCGCCTTTACGATCCTGCCCGGCGACGCGACGCGGGATGGCCTCGTGGATGCTGATGATTTTTCCGCGCTGGGGCATCACTGGCTGACCTCCGGCGTGACTTGGGAGGATGGGGATTTCGACGGCGACGACTACGTTGGCCCGGATGACCTGAGCATTTTCGCGCACTACTGGTACGC
>JAPLNP010000207.1 GCA_026401055.1 Planctomycetia bacterium | reverse complement strand
GGCGGACTTCAGTCCGCCTGGAAAAGACGGGGCGGACTAAAGTCCGCCCTACCATAGTTGGCCAAGTTGTTCTTTTACGGCTCCGTAGTGGTAGGGGGCTGTTCGCCGCGTCAGAACTCCGCCAGGCCTGCGCCGTCGGTGGCGATGCACCGCAGCGTGGCCGGTTTGAGGCCGCCGGGGCGGTAGTACCCGCTCGCCAACGCCTTTGCCACGGCGTCGACGCTCTCGCGCCGGGCGAGGATCATCACGCACCCGCCCAACCCGGCGCCGGCAATCTGGGCGCCGACCACGCCGGGCACGGCCGAGGCGATGTCGACCATCTGGTCGATCTCGACCGTGCTGCAAGCGTAGTTGCCCGGCTGCATGTACAGTTGCGCGGCCAGCACCCGCGCGGGATCCTCGCTGGCCAGGTCGGCGATTCGCCCGTGGAGATAGGCGTCGCTGCAACCCTCGTCGTACACCTGGTATTGCCCGTCCGGACCCGGGCGGCTGATTCGATCGCCGTCGTGGCTTACCCACATCAATCGGCCGAACTCCTCCACTCGGCCGGCTTCGAGCAGATCGACGGCCAATCGGCTTCGGGCGATTTCGGCCGCGCCGAACAAGAGGACGCCCCGGGGACTGTAGAATTCCGGCTCGGCGTGCGTGGCGAAATTCGCGTCGATCGCCTCGCGGTGCTCGGCCGAAAGCATCGCCTGGAAATCGGCCCGGGTCATGCGCTCGGGCACCTTCGAGAGCATGCGGTAGATGTCGCTGGTGGAGCAGCCGATTTTGACCGGATCGATGTCGCGGACGTACTCGACGGTGTTGGCAATCTCGGGGCATCGCTGTTTCAACAGGGCCAGGCCGAGGTTGTAGCTGGTCACCCGGGCGTTGAACGTGTGTTTGGCGGTGCTGCTCTTGGTGGCCTTGATGTGGCTGTTGGCGATGACGACCTGGTAATCGCGGGGCGCGTCGATGACTTTTTCGACGCGGAAGGGCAGGTATCCGACGTGGGCGATTTTGCCCCGCTGGCCGAGATAAATCGCCGCGTGGTCGCCTGCCCCGCCGCGCGAGCCGACGAACCATTCGCCTTCGCCACAGAGGTCGATGAACTGCCGGCTGGTCAGCTCGAAGTTGTTCAGCGCGATGGCGGCCTGGAGCGTGGCAACGACCAGGGTCGAGCTGCTGCTCAGGCCGGCGGCGATGGGCACGTTGCCGGCCACGGCCAGGTTGATCCCGCGGACGCGGACGTCCTGGTACTGGTGCTGCAAGCGGAGCATGGCGGCCTTGACGTAGTTGCCCCAGTCGCCGACCGCCATGTAGACCATGTTGCGAACCCAGTCGCTGTTGACGAAGTTGACCCAATCGCTCCACGCGAACCGGCCGATGAGTTCCGAGATATTGAACTCGACGGGCTTGAACTTCTTCGGCTCGGTGCTGACGGCCACGACGTTGTTGTCATCGCGGAGGCCGGCCACCGCGAAGGTCTCGCGGTCGATCGCCAGGAAGTTCGTCGTGCCGCCGCGATGGTCGACGTGGCGGCCCATCAGGTTGATTCTGCCCGGCGCGCGGACGATGCAGACCTTCTCGTCCAACCCGAACCGCTTGCCGTAGCACCGCAGCACGGCGGTGAGGTCCTCGCTCTTCTGAGCTTGGATATTCTCGCCCGGGCCGTAGATGCCCTCGAGCCAGCGTCGGAGGCTCGGGCGCGGTTCGTCGACTTTCTTGAGCCACTGGCGGACCGTGCCGTACTGGTTCGGCTTGAGCCGGGGACGGCCGGCCGCCGATCCCGCCTTGCGCCGGCCCGCCTTCTTGCGGCGAACGTAGTCCTGGATGGCCAGCAATTCGTCGGGCGAGTTGAAGCCTTGGACCCAATGCGGGTCGTCGCCGTGGACGGTCCGGACGCGGAACTTGGGTTGCCCCGCCGCGTCGCGGACGCCGGCCAGGCACCGCACCACGTCGGTCACGTAGTACTCGCCCTGGGCGTTGTGGTTGTCGATCAGCCCGACGCCCTGGTAAAACGCCTCGGCGTTGAACAGGTACAGACTGGGGTTGAATCCCTTGCACGTTCGCTTGATCTCGTCGGCCGAGTAACGCTTGCCGGCGATCCGCAGGTTGTAGCGGTCCGAGCGGAGCAGATCGCGAAGCTTCGCCGGATCGAGCCGGCGACGGCCGTCGGCCAGGGCGATCAATTCGGCGACCGCCCGGGCTTGCTTCTTCGGGTCGGCGATGTGCCGGTTGACGACGTCGAGGATCTCCGCGCCGGTCGGTGGCCGGCCGGTCTTCATTCGCTCTTCGAGCTCGTCGACGATCGCCTGCCGCGCCAGGTCGGGCGCCTCGACGATGTCGAGGGCCTGGCCCGCCGCGTCGAGGAAGACGGTGCCGCCGGCGCCCTCGGTGGCCTTGGTCTTGGGGATGGTCAACAGCGCCATGTCGGCCCGCTGCTTGACGTAGCCGTCGACCAGGGCCTCGATGGCCGCGTCTTCGATAAACTTGTCGCCCATCGTCAAGAGGACGTTGCCGGCGTAGCCCATGGTCTGGAGCGCCTCGGCCGCCACCTTGGCCGCGTGCCCGGTGCCCAGTTGGGGCTCCTGGTAGACGTACATCACGCCGGGGTGTTCCCGGGCGACGGTGGCGAGCACCTGTTCGGCCATCGTGCCCACGACGAGCAAGAACCGGCTGAACCGCTGCCGCTTGAAGACGGTGATCGCGCGATTGATGGCCGGAACGGAGTCGATCTCGAAGCAGACCTTCACCAAGTCGCTGCGTCCCATCCGCGTCCCCTTGCCGGCGGCGAGGATGACGACGACGGTCTCTTGGGCGAGGAGCTTGGGTTCCATGGCGTATCCACGTGGACTGTTTTCTGGGGAACACTCATTCACGCTGATCGACACTTACGGCGACAATCAGCGTGAATTGGTGACAAACAGTGTTCCTCTGTCCTGAAAGGGGTTATCGCGTCCAGTCAGGTTGCCTTGCCGTGGGCTATAAAGACCGACGCTACCCTAGTTTACGTCCAAAACCGCTCCCGGGCAAAACGCCACCCCAGTTGGCCACTTACAGCTTCGTCTCAAGCGAATCATCCTCCGGCGGGCGACGACCGAAGCGCAGACGCGACGGCCGCAACCAGGGGACGATGGCGAACGGGACGCCGAACACTCCGAAAATACAGTACACCGCTCCGTATCGCAGGACGATGCCGCCGACGGTTTTCCACATTCCAAGCCCGCCTTCGCGTTGCACGAGTTCATTGAAGCGACCCACCGGCAAGCACTCAGTCTACTGCCGATCGCGCAGTCAATCCGGCGGGAATCGCCGTCGCGCGCGGCCGGTTGCCGCAAATCCTTGGTTGACAACGCTTTAACATCTGCGATACTGCTATTTTTCCCGGCCTGCCGATGTGCGATACTGGCAGCCTTACGCGCAGACGGTCTCGGTTCTTCGCGTAGGGTTGGCCGAGGCCGCCGACGCCTTGGTGGGGCTTCGCAAACCGGCCTGTCGATGATCCATCGTTTACGCGAGAATGACGACCGACCGGCGGCCGAGCCCCACCGGGATCTCGGTTTGCTCGACCCACCCTACGTCACCGCAAACGCAAGGTCATCGAGCCAATGACACGCCAACGCCCCTTGACGGTGTTCTTCTCGGTCGGCGAGCCCAGCGGCGACGTCCACGGCGCCAACCTGATCCGCGAACTGCGCCGGCGGCGCGAGGACATCGATGTGGTCGGTTACGGCGGACCCGAAATGGCCAAGGCCGGCTGCCGGCTGCACGCCGATCTGACCGCCCTGGCGGTGATGTGGCTCGCCCGGGCGCTGGCGAACCTGCACAAGTTCTGGGACCTGGCGAGCCGCGCGGATCGGTTCTTTCGCCATCAGCGCCCCGACGCCGTGGTGTTGATCGACTACCCGGGCTTCAACTGGTGGATCGCCCGGCGGGCGAAGGCGCACGGAATTCCCGTGTTCTACTACACGCCGCCGCAGATCTGGTCTTGGGCGCGATGGCGAGTGAAGAAGATGCGGCGGTTCGTCGACCATGTCCTGTGCAGCCTGCCGTTCGAGGAGGCATGGTTCCGCGAGCGCGGGTGCAATGCCACCTTCGTGGGCCATCCGTTTTTCGACGAGGTCCGGCGCATGCCGTTGGACGCCGAGTTCGTCGACCGGCAGCGCTCGCGGCCCGGGCCGCTGGTGGCTATCCTGCCCGGCTCGCGGACGCAGGAGGTGGTCCACAACCTGCGGTGGTTTCTCAAGGCGGCCGGCCGGGTTTTGGCCGAAGTGCCCGACGCGAGATTCGCCGTCGCCGCGTTCAAGCCCCATCAGGCCGACATCGCCCGGCGCGAAGTCGAGGCGAGCGGGCTGGCGGTCGAGATACACGTGGGCAAAACGCCGGAGCTGATGCACGCGGCCGACTGCGCGATGGCGTGCTCCGGCTCGGTGTCGCTCGAACTGCTCTACCACACGACGCCGACGGTGATTCTCTACTGGATCAGCCGGCCGGCGTACTTCGTCCAAGGGCTCTTTCGCAAGGTGAAGTACATCACGCTGGTCAACCTGCTCTCGACCGACGCGCTGGCCTCGGACGACCTCGCGCCGTTCGATCCCGGGCAGAAGGACGCCGATCGGGTGTTGTTTCCGGAGTATCTCACCTGGGAGGACAAGTCCGCCGAGATCGCCGCCCACGTGGTCGAGTGGCTCACCGACGACGCGCGGCGCCGCCGGCGCGTCGAGCAACTCGCCCGGCTCAAGGCCGAGGTGGGCCACGGGGGCGCGTCGGCTCGCGCGGCGGAGTATATCCTGGAGGCGCTCGGCAGTCGGCCCGCAGTGGTGCCGCGACCGCATTATGTGCCGCAACGGGGGACGGTAAGTGGTGAGAGGTAAGTAGTGATTTCACCCGCCGACGCAGTCGGCGGGCGATTGTATCTCCAATCCCCAACCTCCAATCCCCAATCCCTAATCCCTGACCCCTGATCCCTACTCCGATGTTTGCCGAGCCCCCGCCGAGTCAAGGCGACCTGCATTTCACGCTCTTGGGCATCCCGGTCCGCGTGCATCCCTTGTTTTGGGTGGTTGCCCTGATCCTGGGCCTCAACGGCAGCCGCAGGATGGTCGACGTATTCATCTGCGTCGTGGCCGTGTTCGTGTCGATCCTCGTGCACGAGTTGGGCCACGCCTTGACCATGCGCCGCTTGGGGCTGCGCCCCTGGATCGTCCTGCACGGCATGGGCGGGCTGGCCGGCTACGATACGGCCCAGTTGCACGGTTCGCGGGCTTCGGGTTGGATTCATCAGGTGCTGATCTCGGCGGCGGGGCCCGGCGCGGGCTTTCTTCTGGCCCTCGTGGTCGCCGGCATCGTGAAGGCCACGGGCCATTCGGTCGACGTGTATTTCGGCGCGCCGTACGGTGTGTGGGTGGGGGCCGAAGGGATTTCCGAACCGGCCCTCGACGTCCTGGTCAACTCGCTCTTGTTCATCAGCGTGATCTGGGGGCTGGTGAACCTGTTGCCGGTCTATCCGCTCGACGGCGGGCAGATCGCGCGGGAGGTTTTCCTGCGACTCGACGCGCGCAAAGGCATCCCGCGTTCGTTGATTCTCTCGACGGTGGTCGCGGCGGCCTTGGCGGTTTGGGAGCTGTCGCGCGTGATCAGCCAGTGGCGGATTCTGGCGGCGGCGGGCGCCCCGACGAGCATGATCTTCCAGAGCGGAAGCCTTTACGTGGCAATGCTTTTCGGCTATCTCGCCTATGTCAGCTACGCCACGCTTGACGCCTATCGCCGGCACGGACCGCGTTGGTGAGGCCCGGCGCGGCGCGCGGGCAGTTCGCCGTCGCGGCGAGTCGCTGGGCGGCGCGATGAGACAACTCTCGGCACGGCGCGCGTCCGCGGCGATTTCATCGCGTTTCCGCGCGAAGCGGCGCTTGCCGGTCCACGTTGCCCATGCGCCGCGCGTGCTCGCCTCGCGCCGCGCGAACGGTCGCATCAACATTGCTCGATCGCCTTTCGGTGATTGTGGGAGGCGACTTCTCGTGGCTCGCGCAACTCGGCGCGCGACGTGGGCCGCGTGTTTTTTTCCAGAAAAATGTGCTCCGCGCGCAATTTCGGAGTTGAATTTGTTTCGGCGATGGGTAAGAATATGTCGTAAGGTTCCTCGGAGTAAACAAGTTGACCGTTGCGACGGCATGAGCAGGGACGAACGAAATACGGAAATGGGCGCCGTCGGAGACTGCGAGGACGCGTTTTGGTTTTCTTGTCAACGGGCGGGATCGGCCGCGTCGGATTGTGCCGACGCGACGCAGGATAGTCTCGCCGCGAACCTGTCGATGGAGGAGTGACCGTGGCAAAGAAGAAGGTGGCCAAGAAGAAGGCCGCGAAGAAGAGGGTGGCCAAGAAGGCCAAGAGAAAGGTCGCCAAGAGGAAGGGCGCCAAGAAGAAGGTGGCCAAAAAAAAGACGGCCAAAAAGAAGGTCGCCAAAAAGAAGGCCGCCAAGAAAAAGACGGCCAGAAAGAAGGTCGCCAAGAAGCGGGCGAAGAAGGCGATCCCCGCCCCGGCGCCCGTGCCGCCGGCCATCTAGCGGCCGAGCGACGGCGCGGGCAAGGAACCCTTTTCTTGCCTTGCCGCAAACCGAACTGCCACGACGAGAAAGAGCCGTCGGAATCGCGATTCCCGACGGCTCTAAGCGTTTTAGCCGCAAGGAGTTACGACATTCATCGCCCCGGTTCTTTCCCAGCTCATCGGCTCCCCGCCGCGCTGCACCGACGACACAGCGGCTCGACCGTCTCATTGGCAAACGCCACGGCGAACGTGCCCTCGCCGCAACGGACGCACCCGAGCGGCTCGAATTGCTTCACCAACGGGTTCCAGTAGACGGTGTGCGTCTTCTGCGCGCGCTTGCGGAACACCGACAGATCCACCGCCAGCGCCGGCGTCTCCGCGCGGACCAGAACGACCGGTCGCAAGGTGGCCTCGATGGCGTAACGCTCGTCCAATTCCGCCAGCTTGCGCCGCAACTCAAGGTCGACGGCGCGTTTGGCTGCCTCGATCTTCTCCGGGTCCGGCTGGGCACCGCCGCGCGGCTTCTTCTTCTCCGACTCCCGCAATAGGGCCCGGTAATACTCCCGCAGACGTTTGCGGTCGCGCTGGAGTCGCGTATCCATCCGGTCGAGGAACGACGCGGCCGAACCGAGCAATCGCCGGCGAGCCCGCTCGGCGGCACGCGGGTAGCTCGACGGCGGACGCGAATACGAGACCGCGCGGGGCTCGAGTTCCCATAGTCCCAAGGGATCGGGAATCTCGACCTCGACGCCCGACGCCGCGTTGAGCGACACCCGAAGGCACGTCTCCCAGCGGTCTTCCGACCGCAGCGAGGCGTGAAACCACCAGGTATGATACTCGACGGTCGTTTCGCGGGCTTCGCGGAAGTTCACCTTGGCATTGAGCCAGGTGAACGCGCGGCCGATGCCTTCGTCGAGTTCCTTGCGTTTGAGGTACAGGTTGCGCAGCCGGAACGCCCCGACGCGGGGGACGCCGTCCAACAGCCGGCCGGCCCATTCGAGAAAGTCGCCCGCCAGATTGACGGACAGTCCGCCGCCGGCCGCGTCGCAGGCCACCGGGACGATGTCGGCGTCGCTGCCGATGGCGTCGGCGACCTCGGGCGGCAGCACGGCGGTTCCCGCCTGATCGGCCGCCGGCCATTCGACCAGCGCGCCCCGGCGTTCCAGGAGCGTCGTGGCGAAGGCGTGGAGCTGTTCTTGGACGGCGACGGTCATTGGAACTCCTCGCCGAAGAGGGCTTCGTCAAACTGCTTCGTGCGGAGGTATTGTTCCTGGGCGTCCAGAAGCGACTGGCCCAGCGAATCGAACGATTGGCCGAGATCGCCTTCGTCGCGCGAGCGCAGCCAGAGGTCGAGCACGAGCGACTCGAACTCCTCGCCGCCCTGGAGGTTGCCGAGGATCGAGCCCACCTCGCCGACGACCAGCTCGAACATGCGGATTTTCTCGTCCAGGAGATCGAGGATGCGGGCCTCGAGCGACCCGGCCGTGCAGAGGTTGAAGATGAAGACGTCGCGGGTCTGGCCGATGCGGTGGATGCGTCCGACGCGTTGTTCGATCCGCATGGGGTTCCACGGCAGGTCGAAGTTCACCAGGGTGTTGGCGAACTGGAGGTTGCGCCCTTCGCCGCCCGACTCGCTACAGAGCATGAGCGGCAGCCGGTCGCGAAAGGCGGCCACCGCGGCGTCTTTTTCGATCTCGGATTCGGCGCCGGAGTAGGTGGCGAACGGCACGCCCTGCTCGGTCAAGAGCCGCTGGAGATGCTCGAGCGTCCGGCGGAACGTGGCGAACACGAGCATCTTCTCGCCGCGGCTTTGCCGCAGGAGCCTGAGGAACCGCTCGTCCTTGGCCGTGCGGTCCAGTCGCCGGGCCTGGTCGATCAAGGGCCGCGCGGCCGGGTCGTCGCCCGCGATGTTCTCCAACGACTGGGCCAACGCGCCGGCGTGGCTCCCCGCGGCCAGAAGCAGCGTGCTGAGTTGCCGTCGCCCCAGCGGCGGACGGTCGTCGGCCCGGAGTGCGTCACGCGGCTCGTCCGGATAGGGGTGCGCTTCGACGACCGAGCCGAGTTCCTCGCCGTCGTCCGCCGCCGGCTCGGTCGGATGCACGCCGCCGATTCGCTCCAGCGGGGCGCGCCGCTCGCGCAAGTAGCGGTCCAGTGAAGCGTACAACGCGGCTTCCTCGCCCTCGGGCTCCGCCAGGATCGTCTGCGCGTATCGGGCGGGCAGGTCCATCTGGACGAGTCCGCGGGTGTTGCGGACCATCACTTCGCCGAGCAGGGAGCGCAAGCGTTCGCGGTTGCGCGGGTCGCGGGGGTTGCCCCGGCGGACGTACTGCCGCTTGAAGTCGGTTTCCGTCTTCAGGTGGCCCGGCTCCAAGAGCGTCAGCAGGTTGTAGAGTTCCAGCAGGTTGTTTTGGACGGGCGTGGCGCTGAGCAGAAACAGGTGCCGCCGTTTCAAGGCGTTGACCAGCCGCCAATTCTGCGTCGCGCGGTTCTTGCAGTGGTGGGCCTCGTCGACGATCACGAGGTCCCACGGGGCTTCCGTGACCCACTGCGCGCGTTTGCGGCTTTTGGCAAACGCCAGCGAAACGAGCACGCGGTCGGTGGTCTGCCAGTATTCCAAGCAGTCGGCCTTGCCGTCGCGGGGCGGCGTCTTGAATTCGAGATGGAACTTCGACGCGAGTTCCTCGCGCCACTGCGACACCAGGGGCGTGGGAACGAGGATGAGAACCCGCCGAGCCAACCCTCGCAGGAGGTATTCGCGCAGCAACAGGCAGGCTTCGATCGTTTTGCCCAGCCCGACCTCGTCGGCCAACAGCACTCGGCCGCGAAATCGCCGCAGGACCTTGCGGACGGTCTCGATCTGATGGGGCAGGTGTTCGACGCCGGTGAGCCCTTCGAGGCAGAGCAACTGGTCGAAATCGCGCAGCAGGTGGAGTTGCCAGTACTCCAGGTGCAGCCGCAAGAGGCCCGGTTCGCCCGTCGAGAGTCCCTCCGGCGGCGGCACGTCCCGGAAGGTGATCGGGATGCCGGCCGCGGTGCGGAAGGGAGTCTCACCGCCCGTTTGACGTTCGGAAACACCGAAGGCAGGCTCAGCGAGGCGAGTGATCACGAGTCCGTTCCTTGACCGGGAGGTCGCTCCTTACCGTGAGGTCAGTTCGTCAATATAAGAAGGTCGCCCCGATTTGGCAAGGCCTCTAGGATGCCTCCATGTGGGGTGGACCGAGCGGAGCGAGTCCCACCTTTGGAGCCACAAGACAAGCCTGGTACCCCGATTCCGCCGCCCGCAAGGCAAATCAACACGCCCCAAAAAAAGCTGATGAATCGCCGCACTGCTCCAAAAGGCCGGGTGCGTTGGGACTACCCCAACATTTCCTCGGCGAGCGCCCGGGCCGCCGCCAGCGCCTCGGGCAACTTGTCGGCGCTCTTGCCGCCGGCCTGGGCCAGGTCGGGTCGGCCGCCGCCGCCACCCTCGACGAGCTTGGCCACCTGGCGAACCCAGCGGACCGCGTCGAGGCCCTTTTCGACCAGGTCGCGACTCAAGCCCGCCATGAGCGTCACTTTGCCTTCCTCGCCGCGGTTGCCGAGCATCACGGCGATCGGGGCGCCCTTGCGGCGAAGCTGGTCGATCAACGCGCGAAGCGAGTCCGCCCCCGCGTCGGCGACCTCCGCGATCACGACGCGAACACCGCTCATGTCTTTCGCGCCCTTCAAGAGCGCGTCGGCCGTCGCGCCTTCGGATTTTGGTCCGGCGGCCGCCTGCTTCCGCAGTTGGCGAACCTCTTTGGCCAGCGCCGCCACGCGGTCGGGCACGTCCTCGACCGGCACCTTCAGCGCGGCCGCCGTCTTGGCCAGGGCCGCCTCGTTCCGGCTAATGCGTTCCAGGGCCCGGGGACCGGTCAACGCCGTGATCCGCCGGGTGCCCGCCGCCACGCTCTCTTCGCCGATGATCTTGAAAAGCCCGACTTGGGCGGTGTTCGTCAAATGCGTCCCGCCGCAGAGTTCCTTGCTGAAATCGCCCATCGAAACCACGCGGACCACGTCGGGATACTTCTCGCCGAAGAGCATCGTCGCGCCGGCCTTGCGGGCGGCGGCCAGCGGCAGGTTCGCGCAAGCGATCGGCGCGCCGTCGAGCACCTTCGCGTTGACTTCGTTTTCGATCCGAGCAAGTTCCTCGCGGCCCACGGCCTTGGGGTTCGTGAAGTCGAACCGCAGCAAGTCGTTGTCGACCTTCGAGCCCTGTTGCTCGGCATGTTGCCCGAGGTGCTTCCGCAAGGCATGGTGCAACAGGTGCGTGGCGGAATGGGCTCGGCGGATTCCGGCGCGGCGCGCGGCGTCGACCCGGGCGTCAACCTTGTCGCCCAGCGCCGCCTCGCCCTGGCGAAGGTGGCCTCGGTGGAGCGTAAAACCGCCGTCGACCTGCGTGTCGATCACCTCGAAGCGAAAACCTTCGCTCACCAACTCGCCGACGTCGCCCACTTGGCCGCCCATCTCGCCGTAGAAGGGCGTCTTGTCGAGCACGATGACGATCGGGTGCTCCGAATCGACCTCATCCGCCTGGTCGCAAAGATGACCGCCCGCGATGATGCCGATCACCTTGGCCCCGGCCACCTCGAGCGCGTCGTAGCCGAGGAACTCGCTGCCGCGCATCGCCTTCTTGAGTGCTTCGAGCGGGTCGTGCTTGAACAGTTCGACCTTCTGCCCGGCGCCGGAAATCTCGCCGTGCCGCTGCATTTGGTGGCGGTAGCCCTCCCAGTCGAAGGCCAGGTTGTGCTCGGCGGCCATGGTCTCGAACAGTTCGGGCGGGAAGCCGTAGGTCTGATACATTTCGGCCGCTTCGGCGCCCGCGACGATGCCCCGGTTGTGCTTCTTCATGTCGTCGAACACGCGGCCGATGCGGTCCAGGCCCGCGTCGATGGTATCGAGGAAGTTGGCCTCCTCGCCCTCGATCACCTGCGAGACGCGATTGACCGTGCCGCCCAGTTCGGGATAGGGCACGGCCATCAGTTCGGCCACCTTGCCCACCAGCTTGAAGAGGAACGGACGCTGGAGGCCCATCTGCCGCCCGTCCAACACGGCGCGACGCAAGAGCCGCTTGACGATGTACTTCTCCTTGTTTGGGCCCGGATAGACGTTCTCGTGGATCGCGAATGCGCAGGCGCGGACGTGGTCGGCGATCCGCCGCAGCCGCCGGCCGTTCTCGTTGGCGGGATCGTACTTGACGCGGCACACGTCGGCTGCCGTCTCGACCAGCGGGCGGAGGATGTCGATGTGGTAGTTGGTCTCGACCCCCTGCAACACCGCGGCCGTCCGCTCCAGGCCCATGCCCGTGTCGATGTTCTTGCTCGGCAGCGGCCGAAGGTTGTTCGGCGGATCGCCCACACGGTTGAACTGCGTGAACACGAGGTTCCAGATCTCGACGTTGCCGAAGTCGGTCTGGTAATAGATTTCGCTGCACGGTCCGCAGACGCCGTCGGGCCCCTGGCTCGGCGCGCTGGCCGGCCAGAAGTTTTCGTCCTCGCCGATCCGCTGGAGCTTCTCCGGCGGCAGCTTGATCTCGTCGAGCCAGATGTCCGACGCCTCGTCGTCGTCGAGGTAAATAGTCGCCGAGAGCCGCTCGGGCGCCAGGCCAAGCCATTTCTTGTCGGTCAAGAACTCCCAAGCCCAAGCGATCGCCTCGCGCTTGAAGTAGTCGCCGAAGCTGAAGTTGCCCAGCATCTCGAAGAACGTGTGATGGTAGGCCGTCCGGCCCACGTTCTCGATGTCGCCGGTCCGCAGACACTTCTGGCACGTCGTCGCCCGGGTGAACTCAAGCTTGCACCGGCCCAGGAAATGGTCCTTGAACTGGTTCATTCCCGCGGGCGTGAAGAGGACGGAGGGGTCCCATCGGGGGACGAGCACGTCACTCGGGCGTCGGACGCACCCCTTCGTCTCGAAGAAGGCCAGGTATCGTTCGCGTAGTTCGTCGGATTTCATCGTTTTTCCGCTGGATAGTACGGTTTTCAGGCGAGAACGGGCGACGGCCGTCCCAAGTCCCCTCTCCCAGAGGGAGAGGGAGTGTGATCGAACGGCGTTGGCGTCAATCCTCGACGGCCGCCACGGACGCGCGGCTGCGGCCGCCGTGGCCGAATTCACCATGATATCGGCAGCCCGGTCCGCTGAGAAGCGGTGAATTTGGGTCGCCGGAATTCTCTGCTATATTGACGGTCACGCGGCGTAAGGGGGACACCCCGTTTTCCATCGAAAGGACGCCATGAAGCATCGCGAACGAGTGGCGGCGGCATTGCGTTTCGAGCGGCCCGATCGGCTGCCCTGCGACGAATCGTTTTGGGACGGAACGCTTCAGCAGTGGCAAACCGAGGGCATGAGGGCCGATGTGGACGCGGCCGAATACTTCGACTTCGATCTGTGCTGGATGGCCCTGGACGCCTCGCCGCGATTGGAACAAAAGATCCTCCGGCGCGAAGGCGGCATGATCACGTACCGCGACCGCTTTGGCTACACGGCCACGAAGCAGGATGGGCTGTCCTCGTCGATCGCGTTCTCCGATCAGGTGACGGTCGATCGGGAAGCCTGGCAGCGGCTCAAACCGCGGTTCTCGCTGTCGTCCGACCCCAACGAGCCGGCGCGGATCGACGAGGCGAGCTACTTCGCCCATTTCGACCCCTATCCGACCTGGGACGAGGCGACGGCCAAGTACCGACGTCTCCGGGCGACGGGGCGCTACATGCTGTTCAATTTCTACGGCCCTTGGGAAGCGACCTGGCGCCATCGCGCCATGGAACAGCTCCTGATGGATCTCGTGCTCGCGCCCGACTGGTTCCAGGACATGGCCGACACCTATCTCGATCTGGTCATCGACGTCCTCGGCCGATGCGTCGAGTTGGGCATTAAGCCCGACGGCGTCTTCATGGTCGAGGACCTGGGCTCCACGCGAGCGATGCTGTTCTCGCCGGCCACGTGGCGAGCGTTGCTCAAGCCAGCCTATGCCCGGCTGGCGGCGATCCTCGCCCGGCACGGGATTGATTTCTGGATGCACTCCTGCGGGGCGATCGAGCCGGTGATCGACGACCTGGTCGAGGTGGGGCTGGCGGTCTTGAACCCGTTGCAGGCCAACGCGGGCCTCGACGCGGTCGCCCTGCGCCGGCGCTACGGCCGCCGGCTCGCTTTTTACGGCAACATCGACGTCCGCAAGATCCTCGGCTCCCAAGAGGAACTGCTCGCCGAACTCCGGCGAAAAGTGCCCCTTGCCCGAGACGGTGGATTCGTCTTCCACTCGGACCATTCGATCCCGCCCCAGGTCGGCTTCGAACGCTACGCCTGGATGCTCCGAACCGCCAGGGAACTGTTCCACTCGTGAACGGCTGCGGGAGACGCAAAAAGGCCGCCGGGCCGGCCGGGGACTGGTGCATTTTTCGGCGAGATGACGTGTTTCGCGAGAAAACCGTCGGCCGAAAACATCGACCTGTCCCAATCGGGGGACCGAGATCAGCGCCTGTCCAAGATCAACTCC
>JAPLNP010000363.1 GCA_026401055.1 Planctomycetia bacterium | reverse complement strand
CTTGGCTTCGTCCCGATCGACACGAGCCAAATCGGCCTGTACGGCGATCCGGACTGGGTCCGTGCCCCACGGCAGATCGAACGGCAGCCGTACATTCCCAAGCCGCCCGTGGAACCGGGGCCCACGACGATTGAGGACGATTTCGAGGATTCGATCCCGGACGCGCCGCCCGACGGCCCGGTGCTCAGCGTGGAAAACGTCGGCGGCATCCTCGTCACCGGCGAGTTGGCCTCGTCGGGCAAGCAGAGCCTCAAGTTCACGGATGCCCCGGGCCAGAAGTACGGCTTCAACCCGCACATTTGGTATTCGCCGCATTTGACGGCCGGCACGGTTCGTGGGAGTTTCGACGCGAGGATCGAGCCCGGCGCCGTCGGGTATTTCGCGTGGCGCGACTACGAGGGTGGCGCGTACCGCGTCGGACCGTCACTGCGGATCGAGGGCGACGGAAAGCTGCTCGCCGGGGACCGGCAACTCGGCAAAGTCCCGTTGAGCCAGTGGCTGCGGATCGAGATCACTTGCGGCCTTGGCGACACGGCCAACGGTAAGTGGACGCTGCGCTACGGGCCGATCGGCGGCAAGCAGACCGAGGCCGAACTGACGTGCGATCCCAATTTCCGCAAGCTCGACTGGGTCGGCTTTGTCGCCGACGCGACCGTCGCCGCCGTGTTCTATGTGGACAACCTCAAAATCGGCCCGAGTCCAACACCGACCCCCTGACGGAGGTTGCCATGATCCACGCTCTGGCTTGTTCGCTCGTGTTGCTGGCGGCCGGGCAGGCGGCCGATAGCACGCCGGCTGGCGAGGCGTTTTTCAGTTTTGTGCCCCAGGCGGCCGAGGCGGCGGCCTGGCCGGCATCGGTGGGCACGCGGCTGGGCGACGAGGAACTCAAGACGCTGCCCGACGGAAAGCCGGTTACGCCCTATGCCGAACTGAACGTGGGCTTGCGGCTCGAGGACGGCTCGCTCTGGGTCGGCTCCAACGGGGGACTGATGCTCCTGGGCAAGGGCGACTCGCGGTGGCGGCTGTTCCACTCGCGGCGGTGGCTGCCCGACGACCGCGTGCTCGACCTGGCCGTGACCGCCGAGGGCGAGGTCTGGGTCAAGACGCCCAAGGGCACTGGCCGCTTGTGCCCGCGACGGTTTACGCTCGACGAGAAGATGGACGAGATCAACCGGGCGCTGCGGAAGTACCATCTCCGCGAGGGCTTCGTTTGCGAGATCGACCTAAAGACGCCGGGCTCGGTCGAAGGCGGTTACACTCAGCCCAGCAGCGACAACGATGGGCTGTGGACGAGTCTCTACGTCGCCGCCGAGGCATTCCGATACGGAGCGACCGGCGACCCCAAGGCCCGCGAAAACGCCTGGAATTCGCTCAAGACGTTGATGTTCTTGGAGCGGGTGACCGGCATCCCGGGCTTCGCCGCGCGGAGCTTCCTGCCCGGCGAGGGCCCCAATCCCCAGGCGGTCCACGGCGGGCTGTGGTATCGCTCGGGCGACGGCCGCTGGTGGTGGAAGGGCGACACGTCCAGCGACGAGATCGTCGGCCACTACTTCGCCTACGAGGTTTACTACCGCGTCGCCGCCACCGAGGAGCAGCGGCGAGAGATTCGCCCCTACGTCGCCCGCATCACCGACCACATCATCGACCACGGCTTCTACTACGTCGGACCGCCGGGTAAGCCGACGACGTGGGGCGTTTGGGCTCCCGAGAAGCTCAACCACGACCTCCAGCGGAGTTGGGAGCGGGGACTCAATTCGCTGGAAATCCTGTCGCACCTCAATGTGGCCGAGTACATCACGGGCGACCCTCGTTACGCCGCCGCCGCGCGGGAGTTGATCGACCGCCATGCGTACGCGATCAACACGATCCGCCAGAAGATCACCTTTCCGCCCGAGGAACTCAACCATAGCGACGACGAACTGGCGTTCTTGTCGTACTATCCGCTGCTCTGGCACGAGCGGGAGTCGGGGCTTCGCGACATTTACATGACGAGCCTCGAGCTTTCGTTCCGGGTCGAGCGGCCCGAGCAGTCGCCGCTGTTCGATCTTGTCTACGCCGCCGCGCGTCAGGCGGGCAAGACGGCGGTCGAGGGGCGGCCGGCGGCCGGACTGGTCGAGCCCGCGGACTATGACAGGGACGCGTGCCTGGCGTGGTTCCGCGAGGTGCCCGGCGACACGATCGACTGGACGATCGACAACAGCCGTCGCCGCGATGTGGGGCCAATCGACCCCAACCGCTTCTGGCACGCCCGGGCGTTGGTCGTGCCGCCGATCGGCGAGCGGCTGTTGCTGCGGTGGAACGCCGATCCGTATCAGCTTGCGGCCGGGAGCGGGGGTCGGACTCGCGGCGACGGGGCGTTCATCCTGCTGCCCTACTGGCTGGGCAAGTACCACCGGCTGCTGGAGAGCCGGTGAGCGAAGTTCCCTCTCCCTCTGGGAGAGGGGGAATCACCCTCACCCCGGCC
>JAPLNP010000646.1 GCA_026401055.1 Planctomycetia bacterium | reverse complement strand
GCCGAAGGCGAACCGGCCGGAGACGACGCCATCGATTCCCGGAAACATGACGATCCACACGACGGCGGCAAACGCCGCGGCTCCGAGCCACCCGCGGGTTTTGGCGTCGAAGGTTGCCGTCGCCGGGATGCGGCCGATCCACCAACATGCCGCCCACAACCCGAAGAGCAGCCCAACCGTGGGAACGACGTCCGCCCAACGGAAGAACGTCAACAAGTACACCACCGTGCCCAAGAGCACGAAGCCCATGATCTGCTTGAACGTCTCCATCCACGCCCCGGGCCTGGGCACGAATCGCAGAAGTTCGGGAACGGCGCCCAAGAGCAGGTACGGGCTGGCCATTCCGAGGCCGGCCGACGCAAACACGGCGTAGGCCCGTGCCGGGGTCTGTGCCACGGCCCAGGCCAAGGCGGAACCCCAGAACGGGCCGATGCACGGGGTCGCCAGGATCGTCGTCAATACGCCCTTGGAAAACGCGCCGGCCGCGCCCTACTTCTGGCCCCACTCGGCCGCCTTGCCCGAGCCGACAAAACCCGGTATCGGCACCTCCCATACCCCGAGGAAACTCAGCGCCATGGCGAAGACCACGGCCGCCAGCGTGATCTGGAACCCGGCGAGCTGAAAGATCTCCCCAATGCTGTATCGCGCGAAAACCGCCAGAGTGGCCAACACCATGAACACGGCCACCAAGCCGAGCGAATACCAGACGTTTAACTCCATCGCCCGGCGGCGGCTGTGACCGGCTTGTTCGACGAACGAGAGGATTTTCAGCCCGATCACCGGCAGGACGCATGGCATGACGTTGAGGATCAGCCCACCGAGGAATCCCATGCCCGCCGCCAGCCACAACGGCGTTGCCCTAAGCCGTTCGTTTGCGGAAATATCGAGATGATCGAGGTCGAGCCGAGCGATGTTGCCTTGCGGCAGCGGCTCCGCGGCGGGCGGGGCGAAGATGTCGCGGGAAGGCGATTCCGTCGGGACCGGCACGACGCTCGCGTCTGGAGGCGGACCGCCACGCGAATCCTCCAGCGTCGCGGTAAACGCGAAATCCTGAGGGCGAAGACAGGATTTCGCGTCGCACGGCTGGGCGTTCACCGCGCCGGTGATCTTTAGCGTGGCCGGATCGACCCCCGGGGCAATCTCCAGCGGGGCTTCCCAGGTAACACTTCCGTGATGGCTCTCGACCGTCAGGTTGTCAAAGACCGGCTCCTGCTTCTTCTCCGGGGGGACGTTCGGCTGAAACGCCCCGGCAAGCCGGTACGCCGACGACGGCTCAAGCTTGATCGCCGTCGCGCGCGGCCCGCCGGGCGGCTGCGTGAGCGAGTAAATGTGCCAGGCCGGCTGCACGGTGGCGGTGACCGACAATCGAGCGGGCTTCCCGTCGGCCGGCGGTGACAACCAGGCGGAAACCGAGACGACCTTGTTCGGCCCCTGAAGGGAGTTGCCGAAGAGGCTGCCGATGCCGGTACCGGGCGTCCCGCCCACCGGTTGCCCCCAGAGCGGTCCCACGGCGACCGCCATGATCGCGAGAAGGGTGCCCATCGTCGCCGCAAACGGCGTGGAAAACCGAAGCATGTGTTCCTTCTCTCCTATCGGGGTGGGGCAGTGTCGCCACGCCCTGGATACTCTATTGACTGAGCTGCCGGTCATCAATCCCAATCGGGTCACACGGACGGGGGCAGCGGAAGAGTCTGACACATGACCGGGAAAACCGCTAGGCGGGTTCCTGGATGTGGAGGAACGTCCCCCCAGATATGGCTATGAGACACCTTGGCCACTTTGTGCGCCCGCTCGCAGGGTCATGTAGTCATGTAGATGGGGATGAAAGCCGCCATGGTCAAAACCGTCCCCGTCGCCAAACCGGACAAACCCTATCCGGGTTTCCCTCTATTCCCCCATGCGAGTGGCCGATGGGCGAAGAAGATCAAGGGGCGATTCGCCTACTTCGGCCGATGGTCGGATGACCCGAAGGGTGAGCGGGCGCTCGGGCAGTACCTCAACGAGAAAGATGCGCTCCACGCTGGTCATCGTCCCCAACGGGGAGGCGAGTCTAGCCCAACGGTCGCGGACGTGTGCGGCGACTTTCTCGACGCGAAGCAAGCCCTGTTGCTCAACGGCGAGATCACCTCCAGAACGTTCTATGATTACCGCCGGGCGGCCGACTCGATCGTCGATCACTTTGGCAAGGGGCGTCTCGTTTCGGACCTGGCGCCATCCGACTTCGCCCGGCTGCGGGAGAAGCTGGCCAAGAGGTTTGGGCCCACACGGCCGGGCAACGAGATTCAGCGGATCAAAGGCGTGTTCAAGCACGCCCTGGACAGTCAGCTTATTGACCGTGCCGCGGCATATGGCCAGTCATTTAAGAGGCCCGCACAGCGTCTGATGAGGATAGCACGGCAGAGGCAGGGTCCGCGGACGTTCGAGGCCGATGAGCTTCGCCAAATCCTCGACGCCGCGGACGTGCCGATGAGGGCGGCTGTTTTGCTCGGCGTCAATGCGGCCCTGGGGCAATCGGACGTCGCCGCCTTGCCTAAGACGGCTGTGGACTTTGCCTCCGGCTGGCTCGTCTACCCCAGAGGCAAGACCGGCATCGGTCGCCGGATTCCCCTCTGGCCAGAGACGATCGAGGCCCTGAACGCCGCTATCGCACAGCGCCCGAAGCCCAAGGCCAAGGCCAAGGCGGACGACCGTCTCGTCTTCCTGTTCACGACCGGCCGGCCGATGGTCGAGGTGACCAAGAACGGCGACACCGTTGACCGGCTGGGCAAGGCGTTCCCAAAGCTGGTGGACGGCCTGGGGCTCAAGAGGCAGGGCGTAGGGTTCTACGGTTTGCGGCACACGACCGCCACGATCGGCGACGGCGCCAAAGACCGCACGGCCCTGGGGGCCATCATGGGGCACATCGACACCAGCATGACGGCGACCTACAGGGAAACAATCGAGGATGACCGGCTGCGGGCCGTGGTCGAGCACATTCGGGCGTGGCTTTTCGGCCTGGACAAAAAAATGTTTCATAGACCGCCGGAAGGCGTATAGCATTCGATTGCCGAAACGCCAATGCCTGCCGGCCGCTTTCAGCCATTCCACGGTATCAACGAGTCCCAAATTGCCGCCTCAGAATCGAAGTTCCCCTTGTGTCCTATTCGCGTTGCACTGCGGGGAAGGTTAGCCATTCCCAAAGGGGCCACACATGGTCGGTCAGGCCGGCGGCCATGGCGGGAGTCTGCGGTAGCCATTGGCCGTTGGGGCCTCGTTGACGCAGCGTCC
>JAPLNP010000398.1 GCA_026401055.1 Planctomycetia bacterium | reverse complement strand
CCGGCACGAAGCTCCGCCTGACGATGCCTCCGGGGCGATACGGGGCGATCGTGGCCGTCCGCGAGAAATCCGATGATCCGGCGCTGGCGAGGCTTCTCGAACAGCAACAGGCCGAGTCGCGTCGGCCCGTGCCCCCGGTGGCCGACGATCCGCGCGTTCGGGCCAAACCGGTCCTCGATCCGATCTCGCCGCCGGCGGTCGCCGCGCCGGTCAAGTGCCCGAAGCCCGACGCCCGCGGGCCGATGCTCGCCATCGAGGGCGGTCCCCAGGAGTTCACCGTGCGGCACGCCCGGCGCGAGTGCGGCTGCTATCCGGATCCCGGCACGCCGCCGGCCGAGTGGCCCCGTTTTCTCACCGGCGAGAATTTCGACGAGAAGATCGAGCACCACGTCCGGGTCGATCTGGCGGCGTACGAGATCGACGCCCGGCCGGTGACCAACGCCCAGTACGAGGCGTTCCTCAAGGCCAGCGGCTACCGGCCGGCTTCGCCCGAGCATTTTATCGAGCACTGGGGCGGGCCCGAGTGCCCCGCCGGGCTCCGCGACGAGCCGGTCGTTTACGTCGATCCGGACGACGCCCGGGCGTATGCGGCGTGGGCGGGGCTGCGGCTGCCGACCGAGTGGCAATGGCACGCCGCCGCGAGGAAGCACGGCGAGGGCTTCCAGCGCGACGCGGTTCACGAATGGACCGAGAGCGTCCGCGACGATGGGCACACCCGCTTCGTCATGCTCCGCAGCGGCTGCCGCTACGACCCCAAGACGTCGTCCTGGTACTTCCCCGGCGGCCCGCAGCCGATCGACACGCACGCGAAATTCCTGCTGATGCACCCCGGCCTGGACCGCTCGGCGACGATCGGCTTCCGGTGCGTGAAATAAACTGGATTCTTGGGCTCCAGCCCGTTTTTCCTTTCAGCGCGAGCCCGTCGTCCACGTCTAACTGAGTGGATCGGGCAAGGAAGAAGGCGGATGGCACGACCCGGCGACAGAACCGCGGTGGATCGTTTGGTGGTCGACCATCTGCCGTCCGCCTTGCGGTTCGCGCTGCGTCTGACGGGCGACGTGGACACGGCCGAGGAGGTGGTCCAGGAGGCGGTTTGCCTCGTGCTCCGGCGATGGCGGAGCTACCGGGGCGACGCCGCCTTCGGCACCTGGATGCTGCGGATCGTGTTGAACGTCGACCGAGATCGACGCCGACGCCGACGCGACTCCTCGCCACTGGACGGCGAGGAGGCCTCCCACGCGGCGTCGCCCGTCGATTGGGCCCTCGCTGGCGAACTCCACGCCCGGGCCCGCGAGGCCATCGACCGATTGCCCCGGCGACAGCGCGAGGTGGTCCTCTTGAGTTTTGGCGAGGGGCTCGCGGCGGGCGACATCGCGCGGGTGCTCGAGACGACGGAGGCGAACGTACACTCCTGCCTGTACCTGGCCCGAAAACGCCTCGCGCGAGCGCTCGGCGTCGACCCGGCGCGTCCACGACCCACATGAATCCCGACGACACGGACATGAATCCCGACGACCTCGACAATCTGCTTCGCGAATCCTTGAGCGTGGAAGCACCGCCGCCGCGGCTTGCCCGGCTCGAACAATTCTGCCGACGGCGGTCTCGCGCCGAGCGGCGAGGACGCTTCGTGCGTTGGGCGTCCGCGTTGGCGGCGACGATGTTGGCGGCGGCGAGCCTGTCGATATGGGCCCAGCGGGACGAACCGGCAGGCGAGGTGGCGCGGACGGACCCGGCGACGCGAGTGGCGCCCCTCGATGCCGAACCGGATCGCGCCGAGCCGCCCGCGCCCAACAGGATCGTCTCGGGGGCAGACGAGACCCCGTCGCTCTCCGCCGGTCGGGCGCCGACGGCTTATGAGCGGCTCATTTTCGCCGTCCGCGCGGGCGGGTCGGTGGCAATCGAGCGGCCGTCCGTGGCCGATGTGTTCGCCGAACTGCTGAAGCGGCCCGGGGACGATCCCCGCGCGGACGTCCAACAACTGGTCGAGACGTGCGGCGTCGCGCGAGCGGGATTGGAGCAGACGTTGCTGTCGGAGCTGGCGAACTCGGGCGACGAGAGGAGACATTTCGCCGTGCGGCTTCTGACGGTTTGCGGCACGCCGCGCTCGGTTCCCGGACTGCTCCAAATCAGCCGCCAAGAGCCATTTTGCGACGAGGCATTGGACGCCGTCGAACGCATCGTGGGCGTCGCGGGGCTCTCGGGCGTGGTGCGAGAAACGCCCGACCGCCGCGTCCGCGAGGCGATCTTCCGGCGGCTGGTTCGCGCCGATTCGAGCGAGGCGGCGCGGGGTTACTTGGCTCTGACGGCCGACGAAAGGCTCCGCGACGAAGCGTTCGCCGCCGCTGACGCCGCCGGGCCGTCGTTCGTGGCGGCGCTGTTGGACTTGCTGGACGACGAGGACAAAGTCGTCCGCCGGGCCTCGGCCCTGGTGCTCGGCCACGTGAACGGGCCGGAGATCACTCAGTCGCTTATCGCGAGAGTGACGGAAGATCCCGGCCGTTCGACCGAAACCTGGATGGCCCTGTTGGCTTGCCGCGGCGAGCGGGCCAAGGAGTTTTTTATGTTGGCCATGTCGAGCCCACGATTTCTCGGGCGCGTCAACTGCGCCCGCGTGGAGTGGGCGAGAATGATTCCCTAGTTTCATTCGGAGAAGGAGGTGCTGCGATGCGTTTTCAACGTTGTCTTGTTCTCGGACGGTCCGCCGTCCTGGTTGTCGTTTTTCTCATGCTTCCGCGGGTGGCCGAGGCGCAGGCAGCGTCCGCGCCCAGGGCGGTGCCCGCGCCCAGGACCGTGCCCGCGGCGGAGAATGATGCTTACCGGATCCTAACCTACGACATTGCCGATCTGCTGCTAGACGTGCCCGACTACCCGTACCCGAGCACGGCCAACCCGCCGATGCCCGTCGGGGGAATGGGCGGAATGGGCATGCCTGTCGGCGGTGTGGGCGGACGAGGCATGTTCAACGTCGCGCTCCAGGGTGGGATGGGAGGCATTGGCATGGGCATGGGGGGCGGCATGGTTGGCGGCGGCATGGCGCGCGGAGGCGTGGAAGGTGGCATGGTGGGCGGTATGCCGGGCGGCGGAGGTATGCGAGTTGCGACGGCGGGGAACAATCCGACCAGGATCACCGTCGATGAGATCGTCGACAT
>JAPLNP010000374.1 GCA_026401055.1 Planctomycetia bacterium | reverse complement strand
GTGTTTGGGTGCCCCGAGAGGGGAATCGCCGAGGTCCGCCTTGTCGCTTGGACATCGCGGACCCTCGGCTCCGAGGCTTCTGATCGCGGGAACCTGCCCTGTTGGTTCCCTCCAAAAAACGGAAAACCGACTCAGCCGGGTCTTTCGAGGACCCGGCTTTTTTCCTTTCTTGACGACTGGGATTGGGGCTTGACGCCGGTTGTGGTATACACCGTGGCCGTGGAGACTCGCGCCGAGAACTCCACGCACACCACGAATCTCAATCGCGTTGGGAGCCCCGCATGGACGCCTGGCAGACCCAAGTCGTTACGACCTCGGCCACGGACGTCTCGACGACGCCGAAGCTGACGGTGCTGTTGCCCGCGTATAACGAAGAAGAGGCAATCCGGGACGTGCTCGAAGAGGTCGTCGAAGCCCTGACCGACGACGGACCGAGCTACGAGATCCTCGTGGTCGACGACGCCTCGACCGACCGCACCGCCGAGCTGGCCGAATGCTTCGCCCGAACGTGCTGGCAGTGTTCGGTCCGGGTGATTCGCCGCCCGGAGCGCCGCGGCGCCGGCGCCGCCCGCAAGGTCGGCATCCGCCAGGCGCGGGGCGAGATCGTCGTGATGCTCGACGCCGACGGCAGCTATCCGCCGGAGTGCATCGGCGAGTTGTTGCCCCATTTCCCCGCCTACGACCAGGTCAACGGCGCTCGGACCAGCGAGCAGGGCACGTTGCCTTGGCTTCGCCGTCCGGCCAAGTGGTTCATCCGCCGTCTGGCGTGTTATCTGACCGGGCACGAGATTCCAGACCTGAACACGGGCATGAAGGCATTCAAACGCGACGTAATGCTGCCGTGGCTTTGGGTCGTGCCGGACGGATTCAGTTGCGTCACGACGATGACCCTGGCGTTCTTGTGCAACGGCTACGCGGTCAAATACGTGCCGACGCCGTACCGCCCGAGGATCGGAAGAAGCAAGTTCCACCCGATCAAGGACACCCTGTCGTACCTCAGCACGGTCCTGCGGATGGTGCTCTATTTTCGGCCGCTGAAGGTATTTTTGCCGCTGTCGGGCGTGGTGACGGCCGCCGGCGTCGGCAAGAGCGCCCTGAGCTTCCTGACCACCGGCAGCATGCAGGAATCGGACATCGTCGTGATCACCGCCGGCTTCATGACCTGCATGTTGGGACTCCTGGCCGAGGTGATTGTCGCCCATCATCGACGCTAACGACGAAGGGGACCTCCCATGGCATACGGCATGAGCTTTCCGGACAGCACGTCGGCGGGCGGCTTCTTCGTGCCGGGGACCAGCGTCACGGCCGGGGTCCCGATTCACTTGCCGGCGAGTCGCGTCGACGCCGACGGACCAACCGGGCGGCCCGCCACGCGCGATCCGGCGCTGCGAAATCTGTATCTCCAACGGGCGCTGGCCGCCGTGCCGCGTCTGTTGGGAGCCGTCGATCGCAACCCCTTCCGACCGACCTACGGCTGCTTCGATCGCCAGTTCTGGCACTATCGCACGAGCAGCTTCCCTTCCGAAATGTACCAGGAAGCCGTGTTGCCGCTGGCGCTGGTCTGCACCACTCGCCTGCCGGGCAACCGTTGGCACGGCGACCGCCGGGTTGCTGAACTGGCCGCCGCCGGCATCCGTTTCGCCGCCCGAAGCTGCCATGCCGATGGCTCCTGCGACGACTACTATCCCTTCGAGCGGGCACTCGGCGCCGCAGTGTTCTCCCTGCAAGCCACCGCCCGGGCGTACCAGTTGCTGGCGCTGGACGAGCCGGCCGTGGTCGATTGGTTTCGCCGGCGCGGGCGTTGGGTGATCGACCACGACGAGTCCGGCCGTCTGGCCAATCATCAGGCGTTGGCGGCATTGGGGCTCTTGCGGGTGTCCGAGATTACCGGCGAGAAGACCTTTCGCGACGCCGCCGACGCCCGGGTCGAAAAGCTGCTCGGCTGGCAGAGCGACGAGGGCTGGTTCGAGGAATACGGCGGGGCCGATCCGGGCTATCAGAC
>JAPLNP010000298.1 GCA_026401055.1 Planctomycetia bacterium | reverse complement strand
GTGGCCGCCTCGGCCCGGCACGCCCCCCTCGGGCACCGGCGTTCCGGCCATGTCGCCCTCCGGCGGAATCACGCCGGGCGTGACGATCCGGATGCCCTCGACGCGATTCATCCCCTGGCGTGGGTCGACCATGACCACGGGCCCGGCGGCCAGCGTGTGGTGGCCGGTGGCGATCGCCGCCAGCCGATGGCTGCCGGGGATCGATCGCACGTCCTCCAACGCCCAAGGGCTGTTCATGTGCTGCTTATAGAGGGCGTCGGCGCCGGTGCCGTCGGGGCGGACCGTCCAGATGCTTTGGATGTTCGCCCAGTTCCGCTCCTGGTATTCCCACCGGGTGTAGCCGATCGTCCCGTCGTCCAGCGCGTGGGGCAGGTAGTCGCCGTCCTTCGAGACGCTCAGTTGGCGGACGTCGCTCCCGTCGGGCCGCACGATGTAGAGATTGCACGACGTCTCGTCCTTGTCCATCTCGTTGCACTGCAACGACGCCGCGCAACGCTCCGAGACGAAGGCGACCTGCCCGTCGGCCAGGTACGTCGGGTCCAAGTCGCTCCACTCGCCGCCGGTCAGTTGCCGCACGTCGCCGCCGTCGACGCCGACCTCGAACAGATGCGTGGGCTCCTCGCTGTTGCGCAGGCGGAAGCTGGTCGTCCGGTCGAGCCATCCCTCGGGCGGATCCGCGGTTCGCGCCTTGGCGTAGCCGAAGACCACGCGATCGGCGTCCCACCAGAGGTCCATTCCGTGGACGTGCCCCGGCCCGAGACGGCCGTCGAGCACTTTCCGCGCGGCGGGCATCGCGTCGGGCCCGGCCAAGGTCAGGATGCAAATATCGCCGCCGGGCCGGGACACCCAGGGCATGTGGTTCAGGCAGACGTCGGGATACGTCTCCTGGCAGAACCGCTTGACGAACACGAGCCGGTCGAAATCGAGATAGGCCGCCATCGCCGTCCGCCGGGCGAGCCACCTCGCCTCCTGGCGCAACGCTTCCTCGCCCGCCGCGTCCTTGGGGTCGAGCGCCTTCGCACGGTCGCGAATCGCGGCCAGTTCACCCGGCGCGGCGATCCCCTTCGCCGCGGTCACGCGCTCGACGCGGTCGAGAATCTGCTCGATGGTCTCGCGGTGTTGCTCGTCCTGGCGCTTCCAGTCGGCTTCGATCTCGCGCCGCGCGTTTTCGTCCGGCCCGGCGGCCGTGGCGAGAGTGCCAACGAGGCAGCCGAGCGTGGCGAAAAGCCCGGCGGCGAGCGTAAGAAAGCTGCTTTGCGGAAGCATCGTTCGGGCCTCGTGTTGGGGAAGTGGGGCCGCTGGCACGGACCTATTCTAGCCAATTCCGGCGGGCACGGCAATCATCAGTGGCGTCGGGTGGCCTGCCAGTCCTTACTCAAATTCCAGACCAAACAACTGGGCCTTTTCCATCCGGAATCGCAGCCGGATCGGCTTGTTGTCCTCATGGCCGAGGTCGGCGTTGCCCTTCCAGGTGACCTCCTTGCGATATTGATCGCCGATGATCGGATCACAGTCGTCGAGCGTGCGGCCGTCGACGCCGTCGACCTGCACTCGAATTTCACCGGAGCGCTTCGTGACGGCATTGATCAGCAGTTTTCGGCCCGGCGGCATCAGGGCGACCATCGCGAACTCGCCCCGTTCGGGCGCCTCCAACGCCACGATGCGGCCCTTGGGCCAGACGGCATAACCGGGCAGGAACTCCCATTGCCCGCGAGCATATTTGTGCGGGACATTGTAGCCCACGTAGGGCAGCGCGAAACTGCCGTCGGGCAACTCCACCAGGTTTGGATTGGCGAAGATGCAGCCGCCGTCCCAATGGCCGAACGGCGCCGTATCCAACACGGCCGCTCCGGGCACGCGCTGCCACACGCGGCCGTCGCTGCTGGAGAGCATTGTGATGGTCGTCGTGTCGTCGTCCTGATGCCAGACGGCGGGGAACATGACGTGCTGGTCCGGCGCGCCCGGAATACTCGTGCGGCAGTTCGTATAGAGAGTGTCGGAAGGCGGCATGTCGGGCGTCGGCTCGTAGATCATTTCCGAAACGCCGAAGTGGCGGAAGTCGGCCGTTTCCGACCGCCCGATGCTCCGCCGGCCCGGGTCCGTCCAACGACCGAGATCGACCGGCACCTTCGCGCTTTGCGGCCCAACCGACCACGCCCGCGTATACATCACGTACTTGTGCAACACCGGATCGTAGTAGGCCGTGATCTGGGTATCGCTGTACTCGACCGAGAGCGGCTCGGGGAGCATCGTCCAACGCAGTCCGTCGGGCGAGACGCCGCCGCGGATGCCCCACACCTTGCCGTCCGGACCGTTGGCGTGAACCAGGGCACGCGGTTCCCAAGCGTTGGCATCGGGATACTTCTTGCGGTACTCGTCGAAGGCCTTTCGGTCGATAGCCCCGGGCATGACGGCTTTGTACCGTTCCTCCGGCGGCGCCGAGGGGTCCTTGAACACCGTGGCCTCGTCGTAGCCGTCGTAAAGACTGTTGTTCCGATTGCCCTCGAACTCGACCTGGCCCAGATTCGGACGTTCCCAGTGAAGGCCGTCGGCGGATTCATAGTAGGCCGGCTTGAATTGGGGCGGCGTCCCCTTTTTGCCCACGTCGACGTAACCCCACGCGCGGTACTTTCCGTCGTCCTGCATCACGACGTTGAACCGAACGCCCTTGCTCTCCCAGGGACGTTCCAGCTTCACCAGCGGACCCATCCGCTCGGCCGGTTGGGCGACCAATCGGATGCCGTAGGCGTGGTTCTCGTGTCGGAATCGAGCCTCCCAGGGACCGAACGATCCGGCCACCCGGGCGCTGCGGCCGTCCGAGAGCCGCCAATCGGCATCCATGCCCGGACGGATGTAACGCCAGTTGAGAAAAACGATTCGCTTGCCGGCCAGATCATAGGGCTCGCCTTGGACGATCCGCGACGTGGCCACGCCGGGCAACACCTCGCGCGGCTCTTGAGCCATCGTCGCCGCGGCGGGAACGGCCAAAAGCAACAGCACCAATAGTATCGACAATCGCCTGCGATGGGTTGTCATAAGATGAGACTCCTCTTTCGCGTCGTCAGAGTAGACGTCTTCATCCATGAGGAATCGAATGGAGCTCATCCGCGTGCCCCGCTCCCGCCGAGTCGGGCTTTGACCACGGCTTCGTCGTCCGCCGCCAAGTCGGTCTCAATCTCGTCGAAGTGATCGTAGGCGTAGGCCAATGCATCGTTCACGTCAGCGGGCCGAAGGCCCGGATACTGTTGCACAATCTCTTCGACGCGCATGCCCTGCCGGTAACACGTGAGAATCGCGGCCACGCGAATACGGGTACCGGCTACCGGCTACGACAGGCTGCCCGCCGCAACGGGCACCATCGCGTTCGATGTTACGGTAATCTGTTTTGGGCATCGTCACCCTCCTCCCCCTGGCAAATGTCCGGCAACAACTTCGCGATCCATTCTACCTCATCCGGCGGCCGGGGACACCCCTCACCTCCACAAGCGGAGGTAGGCTCGGGTGCCATGTCCACGCCTGTCGTGGACATACCATCGGAGTTTTTGGCCACAGTTCCACGCTCCGCGGCTTGGCGTTCTCTTGTTCCCCCCATTTTACGCGGGCACTTGACACACGGGTGGGATTGCTATAGGCTACCCATCTGGCGAGGGAATCCGGGAACCGGCGAACGACGTCGCGATTATTGCGGATCCAGAGTGCGGCCTTGTGTCCTATTCGCGTTGCACTGCGGGGAAGGTTAGCCATTCCCAAAGGGGCCACACATGGTCGGTCAGGCCGGCGGCCATGGCGGGAGTCTGCGGTAGCCATTGGCCGTTGGGGCCTCGTTGACGCAGCGTCCG
>JAPLNP010000188.1 GCA_026401055.1 Planctomycetia bacterium | reverse complement strand
GCTTCTCCCAGATCCGTTTGCCGGCCGGGGTCCGCCCTTGGGGGTCGGTGTAGCTGTGCGTGGCGACGATCGCGCGGCGGTCCGGGTGGTCGGCGATCACCTTGCCGGCCCAGTCGAGCGTCCGGTCGCTCGGATCGAATTCGAGGCTGACGACCAGGAACTTCATGCCACCCGCGTCGAACAGGCAGAAGTTGTTGTCGTTCGTGTCGTCCTCGTGGCCGCCGTACCAGGGGCAACCCTCGAAGCGTTTCGGCGAGAAGTACTTGTTGTAGAGCGTTGTGTTGCGACGTTCCTGGTCCATGTCGTGGTTGCCCGGCGCGACGCTGTAGGGCACCGCGCCGTCGAGCGCGCGATGGGCCTCGTCGGCGACCTTCCACTGCCGCTCGTTCGTCCCGTCGTCGACGATGTCGCCCAAGTGAATGACGAACTTGATGTTCCGCTCCTGGGCGTGGTCCTTGATCCACGCGGTCTGCGCCAGGTACGTGTCCGGGTACTTGTCCGTGTAGTACTGCGTGTCGGGCAGGAGCACGATCGTAAACGGCTCGGGCAGCTGGCCGAAGCTGAAGCCGGCAACACACAGAACGATGGCGGCCGCCAAAACCGAACGATGCTCTGCGGAAAACCTCATGTCCATCTCCATGGGGCCTGGTCTGTCAGAACTTGCTCTTGTCGATCGTCTGGCCGTCCCGGCGGTCGCCGAGTTGCTGGAAAACCGTCACGTCGATCTCGTAGCCGATCGGGTGAACGGAACCGTCGCAGAACGCGAAGTGGCAGCCCCCCGAGTGGACGCTGCCGAAGATGTCGCTGTGATCGTACCCCCGCCGATCCTGGATGGGCGGGTAGTAGGTCAGACGGCAGTGGTCGTTGTTGTATCCGGCGTAGAAGCTCTCGTTGTCCGCGCCGACGTTGCCGGTGGCATACGCATCCGGCATGAGGTACTTCTCGCCGAACAGGAACGTGTTCGTCGTGCCGTCGCGAATGTCGGATAGGCGGATCGTGCTTCGCTGAAAAATCACGCCTCGATAATCGGACGTGTCGAGCCAAGCGTACGCCGCGGCGTCGCCAAGCGAGCCGGGACCGGCCTGGTGCCAGTGGGTCGAATGACAGCCGGCGTTGGCCGCGTAATCCGTGCGGGCCGCCATGTTGTCATTGCTGGGGTTGTTGTCCGCGTTGTACGCGATGAACGTGCCGTCCCACGGTTTCGGGTAAAGGATGCTCGCCCGCCGGCTTGGACAATTCAACGTCGCCAGCGGCATCTTGGTCAAGAGCGTCGAGCCCGTCTTCTGCTGACTGGTCACCACGTTCGGATCGCCGTCGGCGGGCAGTTGGTACAGATCCTGCTGCTCGAGGAACGGCAACAGGCTGAACGGCCAGCCCCCCGGCTGGTCCTCGGCGAAGCCGCGGTCCGGGTCGCCGATCCAATAATAGCCCCAGCCGCCGGTCGGATAGTGGCCGTGCGTCTGTTCGTGGTTCAACGCCGCCACGGCCAGTTGCCGCAGATGGTTTCGGCATTCGAGGCTCCGGGCCGCTTCCCGGGCGGCCTGGACGGCGGGCAACAAGAGGGCAATCAGGATCCCGATGATCGCGATCACCACCAGCAATTCCACCAGCGTAAAACCGACGCGCAACGCGCGGATTCGAGCCTGCCACATGGCGTCCGGCCCTCCCTGCAAGGAAGAGAACACAAGGAACCACGGCCGGCGGATACGGGCAGCACCTCGGCGAATTCCGCGCGCCGAAGCAGCGAGCTTGTCAAACGAGACCCCCATCCCCCAGCCATCAAGCCCCAATAGGCTCAGTCTAGCGGGCGGAGAGAATAATGTCAACGGACGTGATGATAATCAATCGGGTAGTCATCTGGGTTCTTTGGGCCAGGAGATCTGCAAAGTCATCGCAACGGATTGAATCCCAACCGGTGGAGGATTGAGCCGGGTCGCCATTGGATTCGCTCGGCGGTTGCCCGAAGGGGCTCGCCTGGAGGGTGGATCAGG
>JAPLNP010000147.1 GCA_026401055.1 Planctomycetia bacterium | reverse complement strand
GGCTTTCGGGCCAGAAACGCGTGCCGGCGCCGCCGGCCATGATGACTGCGTGGAGCATCGGTTGTTGATCGTCTAACAAAAGTAGGTTGGCTTGGTCACCGGTGAGCCCGGGGTGATTTTCTTGGCGAGTTCGTCGGCGTCCAGGGCCAAGAGCGGGCTGATTTCGACCGCGACGTCGTCGGCTACCTCGATGCCCGCGCGGCGAAGCCAGCCGGCGTGTTCCGCGGCCATTTGGGCCCGAACCGTCTCGGGCGTGTCCGTCTTCTTGCCCGGGGCGTTCTTCAACGGCGCAAACGCCCGGGCGGGGTCGACCTCGACCACGATCGCCCGGGCCGCCCAGGGCAACAGGTCGAAGATGAACCGTTCGAACTTGATCGCGTTGGTCTCGGCCGGCTGAATGTGCGTTCCGCGGGAGTCGACGTGGGCGACCTTCTTTCGCGCGACATGGAAGGGCAAGGCGTCGGCGCGGTCGGCCATGCGTTCGAGGAAGGCCACGTCGAACACATGAACCGCGATGCTGCCGGCCCAAATCGCCAACGAGCCGTCGGAGTTGCGTCGCCGGGCGATTTCGTCCGGCAGCCCGTTGTACTCGACGTACTCGACGACGTGCAATCGGCCGTCCACCTCGACCACGTTGCCCACCCGTTCCAGCGGATCCCGCTTCGCGATCACTTGCGTGGAAAGTTCCGACTCGGCCAGCAGGTGGTACCCGACGAACTCCGGCCCGGCGACGTCGACCAGCGGATTGTCCACCTGGAGATAGAAAAGCTGCGCGAGGCCGCGGCGCCGCGCGTCCTCCAGCCCGCCACTGCTCCGCAAGGCGGCCAGCGTTCCGCCGTGGCCATCGGGGCTCAGGGCGAGGCGGTCCGGGGCGTGCAACAACACCTTGCCCGAGGCGGCGTCGACCGCCGGCATCGCCGCCTGGCAGAAGACGTGCAAATCCTCTTCCGCCAGGCCGAATCGGTCGTGCCGCTCGAGGAACGCGACGGTTTCCTCGTGGGTGGCCGGGCTGGTCATCAGGTACAACGGAATCCTCGCGCCGTAGCGTTTGCCCGCGGCGACGATCTTCTCGATGTGGATCTGAAACAGCGACTTTCCCGACACCGGCGCGATGGGAAACATGCCCTTGGGGTGGTCGAACCCGAGCCGCGTCGCCTGCCCGCCCGCCACGAGAATCACCCCGATTTGGCCCGCCGCGAGCGCGTCGGCCCCGCGTTGCCGGGCCTCGTCGGGGGAGAAAGGGTTCCGCGCGGCGTCGAGCCGGAACGCCCGCGGCGAGCCGGCCCGGGCGACCAAATCGCGAACGTTCTCGACCACGTCACGCTTGTCGTACAACGCGGCAATCTGGCTGAAGTCGATCGAACGAATCTCGGCCGCCAGGGCCTCGCGCTGCGCCGGGCTGAGACCTTCCCAGAACGCCAGCAGGTGGTCCTGGCCGTGGGGGGCCAGCAGGGCTTGCAACTCGTCTCTCATTCGGTCTTCTATCACGCGAAACGCCTCGGTATCGTTGCCCCCCGGCTCACGTCTGCTCCGGCGAGCCCGTCGGCTTCGATTCGGCGGAGAATTGCAGTAATACGCTTGTCGGTTCGTCACCCGCCTGGTTCAGCTTCAGGTCAACTCGGGCACCGAACGGCAGGAGTTGAACCGTCTTGATCCGGCTCGGAGGGCCGGCCGACTGCGTGACCTCCAAGGTGGGAGTGCGTCCGAACGGCGGGCAGAACGCCACGTGGACGTTGGCCGACCGCTGGCCGGGACCCAATCCGACGCGCAACCAGCCCGAAATCGTCTCGCCGCCGTCGGCCGACTGACTGCGCGTGAGCTGTTGCGTGACCTCGTCGGCGGGCACCGCGAAGGAAAAGGTGTCCGGAACCTTTTTCGCGAAGCGTCCATCGGGCCGCACGGGCAAAAGGTTCCTGACACTTTTTTTGCCCCGCAGCCGGACGGCGACTTCCTCGAGGGCGAGAATCCCCCACAGCGCCGCCAGTCCGGCCGGCGACGTGCCCGAAACGCTCAACGCCGTTGCCGCCAGCGCGATTGCCGGCAGCGGGAGCCATCGCGCCAGGGCATCGAATGGGGCGGATGCGGCGTGGCGGGACCCAGCGTAACGCCACAGGAGCCGCGCGGACGCCGCCACGCCGCCCAGAAGCAGCCCCAGAGCCACGAGCGACGCGGCCGGAAGAGGACTTTCGAGCGCCCCGGCCAGCCGTCGCCAACAGATCACGGCCACCGCCAACACGAGCACGCCCACCAGCGTCGCAGCCGACCATCGAGCCACCTCGACCGCCGGCGCCTCGACGGTCGAGCGCCCGGTCACGGCTACTGACGGTGGGGACATGGATGGGGATTGGAGATTAGGGGTTGGGGATTAGGGGTTGGGGGAGTCGCCGCGCCGACCACTCACCACTTACCGCTTACTGCCCCGCCGCCTGGGCCAATTCCTTGGCGCGGTCGGTCTTTTCCCAGGTGAACTCGGGCTCGTTGCGGCCGAAATGGCCGCCCGAGGCGGTCAGTCGGTAGATCGGCCGACGCAGATCGAGGTACTTGATGATGCCGGCGGGGGTCAATGGGAACTTTTCGCGGACCAACTCGCAGAGCTTCCCGTCGTCGATCTTGCCGGTGCCCTCGGTGTCGACCCGCACGCTCACCGGTTCCGAGACGCCGATGGCGTAGGCCAACTGGATCTCGCAGCGGCTGGCCAGGCCGGCGGCGACGATGTTCTTGGCGATATGCCGGGCCATGTAAGCCGCGCTGCGGTCGACCTTGGTCGGGTCCTTGCCGCTGAACGCGCCGCCGCCGTGACGCGCCCAGCCGCCGTAGGTGTCGACGATGATCTTCCGACCCGTCAGGCCACAGTCGCCGTGCGGACCGCCCACGATGAATTGGCCCGTCGGATTGATGTGATAAGTGATCCCGCCGTCGGTCATCCCCTTCGGCAGAACCGGCTTGACGATCTTCTCGATGACGTACTCGCGGATTTCCTTCTGGGTGACGTTTGGGCTGTGCTGGGTCGAGACGACCACGGTGTCGATCCGCACCGGCTTCAGGTCGTCGTACTCGACGGTCACCTGGCTCTTGCTGTCGGGACGGAGCCAATCGACCTCGCCCTTCTCGCGCGCTTCGGTCAGACGGTTGAGAATGCGGTGCGCCAGCGCGATGGGCAGCGGCATCAACTCGGGCGTGTCGTCGCAGGCGTAGCCGAACATGATGCCCTGATCGCCCGCCCCGATCTCCTTGCCCTTCGAGGCGTCCTCGTTCACGCCCATCGCAATGTCGGGGCTCTGCTTGTCGATCGAGATCATCACCGAGCAGGTGTGGGCCGCGATGCCCATCTCGTCGTCGGTGTAGCCCACCTCGTGAATCACCTTTCGCACAATTTCCGGATAGTCGACCACGGCCTTGGTCGTGATCTCGCCCGCGACGATGGCCACGCCCGTGGTCACCAGCGTCTCGCACGCCACGCGGCTGTACGGGTCCTGTTCGAAGAGTGCATCGAGGATGCCGTCGGAGATTTGGTCGGCCAGCTTGTCCGGGTGGCCTTTACTAACCGCTTCACTGGTGAACAGAAACTTGCCGTGCGACACGGGACTCTCCTTCGCATGAACCGTGGGGCCCTCGTCGACACCGACGGGGACCATCGACTGTCGACCGCAAAAGACCCATTATAGGGCAGACCGTCGCTCGGACAACGGGCCGGATCGGCAGATTGCAGTCGTAACCACCTGATCGAGGGGTCCCGATCAGCTACGCCGCGGCCCGATCACGGCGGCCTCGCCCGGCCAGAGCGACCAGCAGCGAGACCGTCCGCCCGGTGGCGCCGAGCTGGCTTGCCACCAGCGCCCGGGCACGCTCGCCGAGCCGGCCGGCGTAGTCGGGGTCTTCGAGGCAGCGGCGGACAAAGCCGGTCAGGGCCTCGCCGTTTGGCACGACGACGGCGGTGTCGAGGTCGAGCATGGCCGAGACGATGTCCCGGAAGTTTCGTGTGTTCGGGCCGAAACAGACCGCCGCGCCGTAGGTCGCCGGCTCGATCATGTTCTGGCCGCCCCGACTGCCAAGGCTCCCCCCAACGAAGGCCACCCGGGCGGTGCCCCACCATGCCCCCAATTCGCCAACCACATCGACGAGCAACACCCGGGCGTCCGGCCGCGGCCCACGGGTCTCCAACTCGGTGCGCCGCTGCCACGCGACGCCCGAGGCGTCCAGAAGCCGGGCGACCGTGTCGAACCGTTCGGGATGGCGGGGGACGACGATCAGTCGGAGGTTGGGCCACGCGGGGGAGATCTGGCGAAAGGTTTCCAACGCGACTTCCTCTTCGGACTCCTGGGTGCTCCCGGCAAGAAACACGATATGGCGAGGCTCCAGGCCGGCCAGCTTCGCCAGACGCCGCGTGGTCGGGTTGTTTCGATCGGTTTCCGCCCCGTCGTATTTCATCGACCCGGTGACGCGGACCGTTTCCGCTCGGGCGCCAAGATCCAGGAAACGCCCGGCGTAGGTCTCGTCCTGCACGGCCACGAGGTCGATCTGCCGGAGCACCCGGGCGGCCAGCGGCCGAATCCGCCGGTAGCCGCGGTGGCTGTTCTCGCTCAGCCGCCCGTTGACCACCGCCACTCGGGCGCCGGACTCGCGCGCGGCGCGGACCAAGTTGGGCCAAAGCTCCAGTTCGGCCAGCACGAGCACGTCGGGTCGCAGCCGCCGCATCGCGCGGCGGACGGCCCAACTGAAGTCCGTCGGGCAATAGAAGACCAAGAGGCCCGGGTACTTCTTTCGGGCCAGTTCCATGCCGGTTTTCGTCGTCGTCGAGACGATGCACTCGGCCGCCGGATCGCGGCGTTTCAACTCGGCGATCAGTCTGGCCAAGAGAGTGACTTCGCCCACGCTAACCGCGTGGAGCCAGTAGCATTTCGCGTTTGAATCGCGTCGCGGCACGAGCCCGAGCAGCTTGGCGCCGAGCCCTTCGCGATATCGTCCCGTGCGAATCGCCCGCCAGACGAGCCACGGCAAGGCGAGGATGAGCAGGACGAGATAGATCAAATTCAGTAGGTATGTCACGTCGGGCTTCCTTTCCCGGGGGTTGTCAAACTCCAGGAAACCAGTGTCGGAGGGTTGTCACGAGTTTTTGGAACGCCGGATCCGAGCATCGCTTGAGGCTGACGTGTTGGGCAAGTTGCCCGTGGATGGCGGACGACCACGCTTTCTGGACTTTGTGGAGGGCATGCCGCATCGCCTCCTTCGGTCGCGCCGGCTTCGCGATGTCGGCGGGCCACCATCCTTGCTCATCGAGCCAGCGGCGGAGGGCGGGCGATTGATCGGTCCAACCAAGTTGCCGGTCCACGTGAGGCGAGTCGCTCCACACCCAGTTCTCCAACTCGGGGGCGATCACAATCGCGGCGGCGCGGTCGCCCCAGCCGCTTCTGGCCAGGTTCTCTTCGATCTGACTCTCCAGGTCCGCGCGATCCATCGCTTCAAGCCCACTGCCTTCATGGTCCATCACCACGATCGCGTGCGTGCCGTGTCGGACGTAAAGCCTGAAGATCGTGTCGGACCTCCGCGCGCATCCGGGGTCGTGTTCGGGATGGACGAGGTATTCGACCGAGACGGAGCGAATTTGCAGCGACTCGGGGCGGCCCAGGATGCCGCGCATCGCCATCTCGATGTCCTTGTCGGCCGCCAAGACGACGAGATCCTTCTCGGGCGATTCCGCGCTCATCCAAGCACTCCTGCGGCAAACAGGCTTCCCAGATCCGTGTCCCCCTGCCACTGCCGCAAATCCGGATGTTCGTTGCCCAGCACGATATCCGTCGCGCCGCTCTCGGTTTTTTGGAAGCACAGAACCTGATCCAAGGAGGCGACGCTCAGCATGACCGGCGAATGCGTTGCCAGAAGGATTTGCGCTCCGTAGACCGACGAAAGCGACTGAAACAGGGTCTCGACCGCGCGGGGATGGATTCCGTTCTCGGGCTCCTCGATGAGGTACACGCCCTCCAGTTCCGGCAAATACGCCGGAAGTGTCAATGCCAGCAACCGTAGCGTTCCGTCGGACACCATCCACGAGGGGATCTTCAATCCGCCGCTGTAGCAGAGAACCAAATAACGATGGCGGTCGTCTTCCCGCTCGACGACGTTGATGCCCGCCAAGTCTGGTAGCGCCGTCCGAAGATGCGCAATCCAGTTGCCGAATCGTTCCGGCGAACGATCCTTGAGATCCGAAACGACCCACGGCAGATTGGAGCCGTCCGGCTTGAATCCACGCACCTGACCGGGTGGGCTCGCCTTGCGGATCAGGAGGCTATTGAGGACAAATGTCTGGACGCGTTGAGCCAGAAAACGTTTCAGCCAAGTGGAGACGGGGAATCTCGATTCGTCCTCCAGAAGCGTGCCCAAAGCCGACCGATGGGGCCCGAGCTTGATCGAGGGGAACCATCCCTTGCCAGACTTCTCCATCACCTCGGAGTAGTAGTTGTCGTTTCCACCCGTTCCCTTCGTGAGGACGTGCCGAGCATCCTTCTTACTTGTCGATTTGGGCGAGATGATCGTGTCCGGCGACCGCGCCTCCATAGGAAAGAAAGCCCGTTGCTCTTCCGGTTGCGGCCACCAGTGTTTCAGCAACGCCTTCTCCTGGAGAATGCCGACAACGCCCGTTTCCGGATCGGAACCGACCGCAACCTCATAGCGAATCGTGTCGAACGGATCGGGAATCGCCTTGCGCCGATCTTCCGGGATCACCAACTCCACGGCAAGCTCGAAACGATTTCCCCCCTTGTTCCAAGTCAGGTCGCGGAAGTCCGGGGTCCGGTTTTTGATCGCAAACTCCGGTCCGTCGGAGACCAATTCGCCGAGAAAGGCGACCACATCCAGAAACGTCGTCTTTCCCGTGGCATTGGGCCCCACCAACACGTGGAACGGTCCGAGCGTCTGGCGGACGTATCGCAGACAGCGATAGTTCAGGGCCTCGATCAACCGAATCATGGGCGACTCTGTGCGAAACGGTGGGTGTTGGCGCAGGAATAACCGGTGGATCCTTGGGGCTGTGGTTCACCACGCATCTCTGTCAACCTGTTCGCATCCGGATTCGATGGCGTCCGTCATGGCCCTTGCATCCGCCGAGGCAATTGTGCCGGCAAACCGAAGGAGTTCCTTTCCCGGCGTGCCCTTGGGGGACGACTGCGCGAGCCCGGTCGCGAAATCCACGACTCGACGCTGCAACTCCGACGGGAGCCGTTCCACTTGCGCCAAGAGTTCTTTCTTCAGATTCACGTCGATCATGCGTTTGCTCCGAACGGTTTTCCACGGCGCGTGTGCGACCGCGAGGCGTCTTCCCCGCAACCTCATCCCCCGCCCTTCCGCATGCAGCAGGCCTTGAACTTCTTTCCGCTGCCGCAGGGGCAGGGGTCGTTGCGGCCGACTCGCTGTTGGCGGTGGCGGATCGGTTCGATCTTCCGGTCGGCCTGCGAGCCGTCGATGGCGGCCTGCTGTTGCTCGGTGATCTCGCCGGCCGACGGGGGTTCCTCGTGAATCGCTTCCGACTCGGTCCACGTCGAGCCGACGAATCTCTCGTCGAGTTGCTCCATGCGGAAGACCAGGTCGGTCACCCGCTCGCCCACTGACTTCCACATCTGCTCGAAGGTGGCCATGCCTTCGCGCTTGTATTCGACCTTGGGATCGACCTGGGCATAGCCGCGCAGCCCGATGCTGCTCTTGAGGTGGTCCATCGCCAGCAGGTGGTCTTTCCAGGCGGTGTCCAGCAGTTGCAGGACCAGGGACCGTTCCATCTTCTGCATTTCGGGCCGATAGCGGTCCTCGACGGCGGAGACGCAGTGGCGCCGCAACTGGACGGCCGTCAGCCCGGCCATCTTCTCCGGCGGCAGGTCGCAGCCGAGCGTCGTTTTGAGCCAGTCGGACAGGTTGTCCAGCGCCCCGTTGCCGCCCGCGTCGCGGAGCGATTCGTCCGGGGTCGCTCCGGAGCCGAAGAACTCGTCGAGCCGGGCTTCGAGCTTCGCCAGGGCCTCCTTCGACCGGCCCGCGTCGCGCCGGCTGTGGTCCACCAACAAGGCGCGGATTTCGTCCCGCTGCTTGTTCCGCAGATCGTCGAGGTTGAGTTCGACGTCGAAGCGATCCCTGGCCCATTGGACCAACCGCTCGCGGTCGTAGCGTTTGTGGCCACCCGCGTCGCTGGTGGTGAAGTGATACAGCCCGGCCATCACCGGGTACTCGACCTCTTTCTGGTCGTAGACGTCATGGGCGATCTGCCGGATCTTGGCCACGAAGGGGGCGTACTCCAGATCGTGGACCTCCTTCAGGTCGAGCTCGACGCCGAACTTGTGCTTGACCCACGCGCAGACGGCTTGCACGCCGAAGTCGGGTTGGAGGAATCGCTCACCCTGGCCGAGGTCCGTCTTCTGGACGGCTTCGCGGGCGCGCTCGATGAGCATCTCGCCCACCCCGTCGCGACCGAGCCGTTTCAGATCGCGGTCGCGCACGCTCAGACGCCAGCGGGTGTTGACCATCTTGGCCAAGGCTTCCCAGTTCCAGTCGCGGGGGTCGACGTCTTCGGGCAGGTTCTCATCGATGGCGTCGAGCACCTGGCCTTCGACCAGCCGCTCGGCCAGGTCCGTGGCGTAGGACTCGGCCATCTGGAAATCCATGCGGCGGAATTCGCGGGCGTCGAGTTCGACGGCGAGGATGCCGCTTGCCCATTGGGCGAACGACTCGGCTCCGTAGTCTCGGCCGAGTGATTCCCGGAGGTGGTATTCGACCTGCTGGTCGATCATGTCCATGATCAACTCCCGGCAGTCGGCGCCGTCGAGGATGGCCTGGCGATAGCCGTAAATCCGTTTGCGCTGCTCGTCCATCACCTCGTCGTATTCGAGCAGATTTTTGCGGACCTCGAAGTTGCGTTCCTCGACCTTCTTTTGGGCGCCCTCGATGCGGCGGGAGACCATTCGGCTGACGATCGCCTCGCCTTCCTTCATGCCGAGCCGGGTGAGGATGTTCTTGACCCATTCGCCGGCGAACACCCGCATCAGGTCGTCTTCCAACGAGAGGAAGAACCGGCTGCTGCCCGGGTCGCCCTGGCGTCCGCAGCGGCCTCGCAACTGGAGGTCGATGCGCCGGGCTTCGTGGCGTTCGGTGCCGATGATGTGCAGTCCGCCCATTTTGGCCACTTCGCGGCCCTCGGGCTTCATCTGCTCGCGCTGTTCGATCTCGGCCACCAGGGCGTCCCATTCCTCGTTGGGGACGTCGAGCCGGGTTTCGTATTTCTCCTGCAACTGGGCCCAGGCCATCGCCTCGGGGTTGCCGCCGAGGATGATGTCGGTGCCGCGGCCCGCCATGTTCGTGGCGATGGTCACGGCGTTCTTGCGCCCGGCCTGGGCGACGATCTCCGCCTCGCGCTGGTGATGCTTGGCGTTGAGCACCTGGTGCTTGATTCCCCGACGATCCAACATGCCCGAGAGCAATTCGCTCCGCTCGATCGACACCGTGCCGACGAGCATCGGCCGGCCCGCGCGCTCGATCTCGCGGATGCGATCGCGGGGGATGGTCTGGCGGTTGGGATCGTCTTCGGCCTGGAACTCGACGGCGTCGTCGTGTTCGCGGAGGATGTGGCCCCGAACGTACTGATCCTTGTCCAGCGCGAGCACGTCGAACCTGTGCATCTCTTCGATTTCGTCGACGATGGCGCGGTATTTCTCTTTTTCGGTGCGGTAGATGACGTCGGGATTGTTGACGCGGAACAACGGCCGATTGGTCGGAATGGCGATCACGTCGAGCTCGTAGATCTTGTAGAACTCGGCGGCCTCGGTCATCGCCGTTCCGGTCATGCCGCAGATCTTGTCGTAGAGCTTGAAGTAGTTTTGCAGCGTGATCGTGGCGAGCGTCTGGTTCTCTTCCTTGACTCGCACGCCTTCCTTCGCCTCGACCGCCTGGTGAAGCCCGTCGCTCCAGTTTCGTCCCGGCATCAACCGGCCGGTGAACTCGTCGACGATGATGATTTCGTCGCCCTGGATGACGTAGTTCACGTCGCGCTTGTACAGGTGATGCGCCTTTAGGGAGTTGTCGATCAGGTGGGGCCACTCCATGTGGCCGGCCGTGTAGAAACTCTCGACCCCGGCCAACTGCTCCGCCGCCCGGACGCCCTCGTCCGTCAGATGCGAGGAATGCTCTTTCTCGTTCACCTCGAAATGAGCGTCCTTCTTGAGCTGGCGGGCGATCTTATCGGCCTTGGCATATCGGGTCACGTCGTCGTGCGCGGGGCCGGAAATGATCAGCGGCGTCCGCGCTTCGTCGACCAAGATGTTGTCCACCTCGTCGATCACGGCGTAGGTCAGCGGGCCCTGCACCTGCTGCATGTATTTCGGATAGCGGTCGTCTCCCCACGCCGCCGGACGCATGTTGTCGCGAAGGTAGTCGAACCCGAACTCGTTGTTCGTCCCGTAGGTGATGTCGCACGCATAGGCCTTCTGCCGCAACTCGCCGTCCATGTTCGCCTGGATCGCGCCGACCGTCAGCCCGAGCGACATGTGCGACGGGCCCATCCACTCCATGTCGCGCCGCGCCAGGTAGTCGTTGACCGTCACGACGTGGACCGAGCCGGACAGGGCGTTGAGGTAGGCGGGCAACGTGGCCACCAACGTCTTGCCCTCGCCGGTGACCATCTCGGCGATGTTGCCGCTGTGCAGGACCATGCCGCCCATAAGTTGCACGTCGTAATGGCGCAGCCCGAGCACGCGGCGACCCGCCTCGCGACTCACCGCGAACGCCTCGACCAGCAGGTCGTCGAGCGTCTCGCCCTTGGCCAGACGTCGGCGGAATTTGTCCGTCTGCTCCCGCAACTCCGCCGAACTCATTTGCTGGTATTTCGGCTCCAGCGCGTTGATGGCGTCGACACGCGGTTGCAGTTTCCGTAGATACCGGGCGTTGGACGAGCCGAACAGCGAGGTCACGCCCCGCTCGATCCCGCGGCTCAGCCCGGTAAAGGTGTCCGAAACAATCTCCCAGGTACGTTCCAGGGCGTCCATGGCAACACGACGAATATGGGGTGAAGAGACCTGTCGAGCGAGGTAATAGTCCCCAAAATCTCCGCGGGGGGTACGGTTCGACTGGTGCTCCGGTGGGCAAGGAACAATCCGATGCGCAATCTACCGATTGGTCTACGTCCGGTCAAGGACGGTTGTTCGCTCAAAAACCCCTCTTGGGTGGTATTTCTCGTGAGAAATCGGCCCCAATTCTGTATTCGCCGGCCATGCTGCCGTATCGGGCCTTGGCCGTCCGTTGGGCGGACATGTAATGGGTGGGTCGAGGCCGCCGCACTGGTTTGTTTCGTATCAACCACGCTCGATGGCGGCCGAGCGCCACCAGGGCCACGACTCGACCTCTCCCGCCGTATACGGTACCCTGATGTCGTCCACTGCCTCCACAGAAGGCTGGCCAACGGGAAATCAGCGTAAAGTCGCCTTTCGCTCCGCGAAAGTAGCGGTCTGTCGCAGAGCGAAAGGGGGCGAAGCAAGGGTAACTGGTCCGCTACTTTCGCGGAGCGAAAGGCGACTCTGAGCACGGTCATGCTGCGACGCGACGAAAAGATTACCGGCAAACTGGTTTTTTTGGGCACCGGCACCTCGCACGGCGTGCCGGTGATCGGTTGTGGATGCCCGACCTGCCTGAGCGACAACCCCAAGAACAACCGCACCCGGTGCAGCGTCGTCCTCGGGCTGCCCGAGGGAAATCTTCTCATCGACACCACGCCCGAGCTGCGAGTCCAGTTGCTCCGCGAGCGGATCGGCGCGATCCACGCGGTGTTGTACACGCACGAGCACGCCGACCATCTGTTTGGGCTGGACGATTTGCGGATTTTCCCAGAGCACCTCGGCCACGAGATTCCCATTTATTGCGAGGAGTCGGTCGAGCGGCGAATCCGGACGACGTTCGATTACGCCTTTGATCCGGCGATCCGGGAGTATCCGGCCGGCGGCGTGCCGCGACTGGTGTTCCGGCGGATCGCGACCGAGCCGTTCTCGGTGCTCGCCAAGCCGGTGGTTCCGATCCGGCTGAGGCACGGTCCTTGGTCCATTTTGGGCTACCGGTTCGACCGCATCGCCTACTGCACCGACGTCAAGCACATTCCGCCCGAAAGCATGACACTATTAGAGGGGTTGGACGTCCTGATCCTCGGCTGTCTACGCCGCGAGCCCCACGCAACCCATTTGAGTCTTGACGAGGCGGTGGCCGTCGCCCGCCGCCTCGCGCCCCGGCGAACGATTTTCACTCACATGTGCCACCGTCTGGAGCACGAAGCCGTCAGCCGCGAGTTGCCCCCGGGCATGGAGTTGGGATACGATGGGATGACGATCCCGCTGTGAGCCGGGATGGTCGCCAATGCCGATTCGGAGAAGGATCATGGACAAACACTCTCGAAGAACGTTCGTGAAGACTGCCGGGGCGGGGCTGTTCGGCGGAGTTGCGATGGCCGCCGGCGCGCCGGCTCTCCTTGCCGCCGGGGCCAATGATCGCGTTGTGATCGGCGCGATGGGCATGAGCCGAGGACTCGGCGTCGCCCAGGAACTGGCGAAGCTCAACGTCCGCATCGCCTACGTCTGCGACCCGGACCAGTCGCGGCTCGATCGCGCCCAAAAGGCCACCGGCGCCGAGCACGCCGTCGCGGACGTCCGCCGCGTGCTCGACGACAAGGCCGTCGACGCGGTCGTGATCGCCACACCCGACCACTGGCACGCCCCGATGGCGATCCTGGCCTGCGCGGCGGGCAAACACGTCTACGTCGAGAAGCCGTGTTCGCACAATATCCGCGAGGGCCAGTGGATGATCGAGGCCGCGCGGCGCCACGACCGCGTGATGCAGGTCGGCACCCAGAGCCGCGGCACCCCGACGGTTCGCAACGCAGTCCAACTGCTCCGCGACGGCGCGATCGGCAAGGTGCTGGTGGCCAAAGCGTGGAACAGCCAGCGCCGGGCGAACATCGGGCACCAGAAGCCCAGCGATCCACCGTCCGGGTTCGACTACGATCTCTGGGTAGGACCGGCGCCGATGCGTCCCTACCAGACGAATTGCCAGCACGGCACCTGGCACTGGTGGTACGATTTCGGCACCGGCGACGCCGGAAACGACGGCGTTCACGAACTGGACATCGCCTCCTGGGGCCTCGGCGTCGACACGCATCCGTCTCGGGTCTCGGGCCACGGCTCGAAGCTGGTCTTCGACGACGATCAGCAGTTCCCAGACACGCAGTACGTCGTCTACGAGTATCCGCCGAAGGACGCGGCCTCGCCCAAGCGATTGCTCATTTACGAACACCGCATCTGGTCGCCTTACCATCAAGAGGGCGCGGAAAACGGCTGCGCCTTCTACGGCACCGAAGGCTACATGATCCTGGCGAAGGCAACGGGCTGGAAACTCTACGGGCCGCGAGACAAGCTGATTCGCGAGGAGGCCGGCGGCTTGTCCATGCCCGACCACGCCGCCGACTTCCTCGCCGCCATTCGGGACCATCGGCGACCCAACGCCGACATCGAGATCGGGCACCGCTCGGCCGTGCTGTCCCATTTGGCGAATATTCTGGCGCGGACGGGCCGGCCGGGGCTGACGTTCGATCCGGACTCTCAGCAATTCATCGACGCTCCGGACGCCGACGCTTTCATCGGGCGCGCATACCGCGAGAATCACTGGGCGGCGCCCAAGGGAGGGTAAGGGTCGGCGGGTCAGCAATTGTCGCCTTTCGCTCCGCGAAAGTAGCGGTTTGTCGCCCCAGTGAAAGGCCAAAGAACGCTACTTTCGCGGAGCGAAAGGCGACTCTCGTTTCCGCACGAATCCTAAGTGGGCAGTCAAACAGGAGAACGAACCATGTTGACGCGACGCGAGGCGTGCCGGCTTTTGGGCGCGGGGCCGGCGGCGCTGGCGATGATGGCCGGCGCGGGTCTGGCTGCCGACACCGACGGCGGGCAGAAAAGCGAGGGCAAGGTGTTGATGCCCATCGGAGACGCGACCGAAGTGGTCGACACGCTCTATCCCTATTTCCGGCTCCAGGAGGAGGGCTTCGAGGTCGTCGTCGCCGGCCCCAAGGCGCGGACCTACCACATGGTCACGCACGAGATCCCGCCCGAGGCGAATATCCCGTGGGACATTACCCAGGAAGCGCCGGGCTACCATCTGGCGGCGTCGGTCGCGTTTGCCGACGTGAAGCCGGAGGAGTACGCCGGGCTGTTTGTCTCGGGCGGCCGCGCGCCGGAGTACCTTCGCTACGACCAGGACCTGATGCGCGTCACGCGCCATTTCTTCGAGGCCGGCAAGCCGGTGGCGGTCGTCTGTCACGGCGTGGAAATCGTCGCCGCCGCCGGAGCGCTGAAGGGTCGCAAGATGACGACCGTGGGCAAATGCGCGTTGGACGTGACCCAGTTCGGCGGCACCTACGTCGACCAGCCCTGCGTGGTCGACGGCAACCTGATCAGTTGCCGCACCTGGCACGACTACAACACGCCGTTCATGAAGGTCTTCCTCGACCAGCTTCGCAAGGTGTCGGCAAAGCGCTCGGGCGGCACGCCCTGAACGAGCGTGGTTGAGTTGCCGCCGAGCACCACACAACTTGCCTATTAGCGTTTGACGCCCGCGCGCTTCGCGCATAGGAGCATCATCGGTGCAAGGCGGGCCTGTTGTTCCGGGCCCTTGGAGAGAAACGTCTTCAAGGTCAGGTCGTACACTTTCCGGTCCCATTGCGAAAGCTCGGACCATCGCGCCATCAGCGGCGAGAATTCGTGCGGCTTCTGCCCATCGACGGCGGCCGCCATCATCGGTTTCTCTTCATCGTGATTCCACATCAGCTTGAGCCAGGTGTTGGCGATCCGCGTCATGTCCGCGTCGGTGAAGATGACACCGCGGCGAGCCGCCTCGACGGCCAGACTCATGCTCAACGCGGCGTGGCTGGTGTCTTCGTAGCCGGAATCGCCCGGCTTGCCGTAGTCGATCCAGTCCCAGTAGTGCCAGCGGTAAGCGTTGTTCTCCTTGTCCAGTTCCAGATGGGAGTGGAAATAGCGGACCATCTGCTCGGCCCGCCGGGCCATCAGCGGCGGGGCGCCTTCGACGTCCTTCAGCACGAGCCACGCCCGGGCCAGCGCGGCGAACTGGTTGTGCGGCATGATCCGGTTCGGGTAGCGGTCGGTGATCAAGGGCTGGAAGCGATACCCTCCGCCCAACTCGCCCATGTCCAGCCAGTCCTGCTCGTTCTTCTCGAACACGTGCTTGTTGATGAACGCCAGGAACTTCTCGGCATCGGCGCCGAACCGCTGGCGCAGCTCGGGCCGCGTCTTCGCGGCTTCGATGAACTGGGCCACCGGATAGACGAACATCCCTTGGTGGACGGTGAACTCGACCGGCTCCGGGGCCACGGTGCGGACCATGAAGCGGTCGCCTTGGCGAGGCTGGCCGCTGATCGTGAACCGAAACGGCGGAATCTGCGTGATCGCCGCGCCGCTCTGATAGGCGACGTCGGTGGCAACCACTTTGCGGGTGCTCCAGTCGACGATGCGGAACCGCTCCGGGCCCGCGTGAAACTCGATGACGTAGGCATGGCCCGTGCACTTGGCGGCCGCCTCGCCGTTCATGTTTTTCTGATCGGCCGGCTCGATCGCGGCCTCGGAGACGTTGTGCAGCCGCTCGGCGTGGGCGACGGCGCAGGAGTACGTCTTGGTCGTCCAACTCAAGAAGCCGTCGCCGTCGGGGTCGGACGCGCTGGCCATGATCCGCTGGAAATGCTCGGCGATCTTGGCGAGCCAGTAGGGGTCCTCGGTCGCCTCCCACATCTGGGCGTACTCTTGGATCACGTCGCCCTCGCCCCAGCCCAGCGTGCCGGAGTCGGCGCTTTCGGAAAAGCCTTTACCGTCGTTGCGGGTCATGTCGTACGCTTTGTAGGCGTCGGCCAGTTTGGCCGCGTCCATCTCGGCCAACGCGCCGCCGGGACTTGCGACCAGAATCATCGCCGCAAGGTACACCGATCGTCTCATCGGACACCTCTTGAAATAAAGGGGACAGGCGCATATATTGGGCAAGATGCGTCGTGTTGTGCGTTATTCTCCTTCAGTAAACCACCTATCCCCTCCAGTATATGCGCCTGTCCCCTTTATTCGATTCGATCCCTGGCTAGCAACGCGGCACCGATCGGCACCGCCGCGTCCATGAAGACGCACGGCACGATGCGATACGCCCCCTGGGCGGAAATGAACACCCGCTCGGCCACATGTCGGCGGATGGGATCCAGCAGCACGTCGCCGAGGTTGGCCACGCCGCCGCCGATGGCCACCACGTCCGGCGAGACCAACGTGATCAGATTGGCAAGCGCAATGGCGTACGACCGGGCGACGCGGTCGATCTCGGCCGTGGCGAAGGCGTCGCCGCGGCGGGCCGCCTCGCCCCACATCGCGCAGGTGAGCGAGGAGACCTCCCCTTGGCACATCGTCAGCAACTCCGACCCCCGGGCGACATAGCCAGGCGTCCGCAGGCGTCGTTCGACGGACCAGCCGGAACAGAGGTTTTCGAGCTTGTTTTCACGGCCCGGCGACTCGGAGGTCCAGTCGGGCACGTAGGTGTGGCCCAGGTAGGCGCTGCCCATGCCCAGGCCGTCGTAGATCGCGCGATCGAAGAACAGCGCCCCGCCGATGCCGCTGCCTATGTTGGAATAGAAGAAGTGCCGCGCGTCGACGCCCGAGCCGCGGCACAACTCCGCATAGCCGCCGGCCACCGTGTCGTTGGCCACGACCGCGGGCAGGCGGAATGTCTGCTCAAACCAGTCCCTCAGAGGAAAGTCCTGCCAGCCGGGCACCTGCACGGAGATGCAGATCTTCCCGGTGAGGCTTTCGAGCACGCCGCCGAAGCCCACCCCAATGGCCTGGACCTTTCCCCCGAACTCCGCCTCCCTCGCCACCAGCGGCGGGATCCGTTTCACGAGCCAGTCCCGGACATCCGTCGCCCCGTTGGGCAGGGGGACCTTTTCGGAGACCGTGCACAGCAACTCGCCGCCGGCATCGGCGAGCGCGATCTGCTGCTTCGTCGCGCCGATCTCCACGCCGAGGTACAGGTCGTTCGGAGCGGTCATGGGTGCGATTCTTTCCAGCCGCGGACGGATTCCCTCGCGCCGGGCAAGGACAGCCCGATGCGGTTTGCGCCGGCCTCGACCATGCTGATGAAGCGGTGGTAATTGCGGATGCGGCCCGCCGCCTTGACGCCCATCGCCGGCCCGACCGTCTCGCGGATCAGCTTCACGTCTTCATACATCGCCGCCGGGTCGGGGCTGAAACCGGTCGAGGTTTTGACGAAGGCCGCGCCGGCGGCCTGTACCAGCAGCGAGGCTTCGGCCTTCTGCCGGCGGTTGAGGAAACATGCCTCGATGATGACTTTCACCGGCGCGCCGGCCGCCGCGCGAATCACGGCGCGGATGTCTTCCTCCGTCCGCCGGAGGTCGCCGTCCAGGAACGCGGTGTGACTGAGGACCATGTCGATCTCGTGCGCGCCGTCGGCGATCGCCTGCTCGGTCTCTGCGGCCTTGAGCCGGCTGTCGACCACGCCCATGGGAAATCCCACGCACGCGACGATTTTCGGAGCGCTTCGCCCGAGCACGTCCGCGGCCGCCCGCACGTGCAGCGAGTGAATGCAGATCTGGCCGAAGCCCTCGTCGATCGCCGCCTGGGCGAGGCCCCGGATCTGGCTGAAGGTCGTCGTGGGCTCGAGCATGGCCACATCCATCATTTGAAGCACTTTGTCGTAAGCGATGTCCATCGGGTTCTCTCCTTCTGACATGTCGCGGCTTGGCCAATCATTGTAGGGCGGACTTCAGTCCGCCACGTCTCCTTCAGGCGGACTGAAGTCCGCGCTACGGCGATATTCAGCTCTCGTAGCTTCCGTACTTCTTCGCAAATCCCACGATGGTCTTGATGTTTTGAAAACTGACGTTGTTGGGGATGGAATGGTCCGACGCGAAAATATACCCGCCCGACTGCTTCAGCGCGGGGACAAGCCGCCGGATCTCGGCCTCGATCGCGTCGACGTCCGTCCACAGCATGGCGTTCAAGGCCCCGTGAATGGTCAGCCGCGGCCCGTAAGCCTTCTTGACCTCCAAGGCATTCATGCCGGCCTTGGCCTCCAGGGGGTGCAGGACGTCGATGCCCAGATCGATCAGGTCCGGCAGCACGGCGTTGATATTCCCGTCCGTGTGACAGCGGACCTTGACGCCCTTGGCGTGCGCCCACTGGACGGCCCGCCGTTGGACGGGCTTCAACAGGGCCCGATACATGTCCAACGAGAAGAACAGGCCGTTCTTGTATCCGAGATCGTCCGTCCAAGTGACCGAGTCGAACGTGTAGCCCGCGTCCCACACTCGGTCTTGCAGGGCGATGCTCACGTCGAGATAGTGGTTGAACATATCGGCGCACCACTCGGGCCGCTGGATCATTGCCGTCAGGAACGTCTCGAACCCCACGGTCATCGCGTGCGCGGAGTCGAATCCGAAAAAGAGCTTGGCGTCGATCCAGTATCCCTCGTCGCGCCATCGGCGATAGTTCTCCCGAAGATAGTCCCAGGGGATCCTGTCGTCGGAGGGCGTCATGCGGAGCTTCGCCTCGCGCCATTTTTCCGGCGTGGTGACCGTGTAGTCCAGAAACTCCGGCGTCGAGTCGGCCTGTTTGAAGTCCTTTTGGACGGCCCCCCATTTCGTCGTGTAGATCTTGTACTGATCGGTTTCCTCGACCACTTGCTCCGGGTAACGGGGCGAGTTGTCGACCTCGATCCGGGCGATCTTGTCCAGGTCGAAGAATTCGGCGAAGTCGACCCCTTGCGGCATGCCCTCGCGGCGCCAGCGCGCCAGGGCGCCCGGCCACGGGAAATCCCAGATCGGGACCCGATCGGCCTCCCGGTGGTCGAGGATCCTGCTAAAGCGCTCGTGGGTTGTCAGCGTTTTCATCCGTCAGAAGTCCTTATTGTTCCCGGCACGCCTCGCACAGCGCGACGATGTTCGCCAGCGGCACCTCGGGCGTGAGCACGTTCGCCGGACCGATCATGTAGGCGTTGCCGAACGGCTTTCCCAGCGTGTCGATCAGGCGCCGGACCTCGTCCTTGGCCTGTTGCGGAGTATACCGCGCCAGTTCCTGCGTGTTGATGCCGCCGTAAAAGGCGATCTTTCCGCCGAAACGGCGAGCGATCTCCCGCGCGTCCATCGCAACCGGCTGGATCGGGTCCAGCACGTCGGCCCCGATGTCGATCAGGTCCGGGATGATGTCCATCACGTTGCCGCAACTGTGGTAGATCACGTCCATCCCGCAACGATGGGTCTCGTCGAACAGCCGCGCGTAATGCGGGCGGAAGAGCCTGCGCCACATCGGGGCCGAGATGAGCATCGACCGCTGGCTCCCCCAGTCGTCGCCCAAGAACATCGCGTCGGCGCCGATTTCCGCCCAGTAACGGATCAGTTCGAGGTGATACTCGGTCATGCGCTCCAGCAATCGCCGGATCTCGGCCTCGTTCGTGTAGAGGTCCATGAGGACCTCCTGCATTCCGCGGAGATTGTGCAGCCGCTCGAAAATCGTCAGGACGTTCACGCCCATGCAGTAGCGGCTCCGGCCATGTTCCCGAATCGCCGCCGCCGCGGGATCGAGGCGGCCCGGGGCGCGCGGATCGGGAAACCGGTGGGCCAGGTAGTCGTCCAACTGCGACCAGTCGGCCAGCGGATAGCCCGTCGAGGTCGCTCCGACGCCGCCCTCGGCGTGTCCCCACCGCGTCCCCCATTCGTCGGTCCACGTCGCCGATTCCGTCATCACCCGGATCGTATTGATCGGGTCCTTCGCATCCGGCTTCTGGTAGCCGACGAAGAAATCGTACGGGTGCGGCGAGATGATGTCGTCGGGATAGGCGCAAAACACATCGGCCAGGTCGTCGCCGTAGCGGAGGATCACGTCCAACGACAGCCGCTGGACGCGGATGATGCACCGCGGGGCGCCTTGCCTCCGCAGTGCGCTCCGAACGAGTTGCTTGGTGGGGGGACTCGCTGCGAGCGCGGCGGTAACCCGCTGGCTGAAGCGGCGGATGATCGCCTCTCGCTCGGCTAACGGCAGCGCGGATGTGGGCGTCACTTGCGACTCGCTCTGGGGGGTAGGACACATGGGTCGAGGGGACCTCGCTGGGGTTGGTCAGGGGGCATTGTCAGATCGCGCCATCCATTCTGGGCCGAAGGCCCTGCGTTCTCCCAGCCCAGGGCAACGCCCTAATGGCACTTCCTGGGTTTCAAGTGGTTATCGTGAAACGTTTTCGGGCTTCAGCGCGGCGTTGCGTGAGAAGGGGGTAGTTCTTCTTGCGGCGTTTCTTTGCGCGGGGTTCGATG
>JAPLNP010000306.1 GCA_026401055.1 Planctomycetia bacterium | reverse complement strand
CGCCGCTGGTCGTGCTGTTGGGGTTGTTTCCGGTGTTGCTTCGGCACGTCTGGCGGACTCATCCGTTGGAGGCCGGGCCGCTGCGGACTCGCCTGGAGGCCGCCGCCGCGCGTCACGGCTTTCGGATCCGGGACATTCTCGTCTGGCAGACCAACTCGATGGTCGTCAACGCCGCCGTGGCCGGTTTTCTCCCCCGGTTGAGGTATGTCTTTCTGACCGACGGACTGCTGGAGTGGCTCGGCGACGATGAGATTGAGGCGGTGTTCGGGCACGAGTTGGGGCACGTTCGCCACCGTCACGTACCGTTGCGCGTGGCGGCGATGCTGCTTCCGCTGAGCGTGTGGCTGGTCGTTTCCCAGGCATGTCCTTCGGCGATGGAAACGCTGGAGACGTGGCTGGGCGCGGGCGATTGGGGTGTGCAGGCCCGGCTTGCGCTGGTGGCTTTGGCCGGGATGGCGGCTTACGTGCTGGCGGTTTTCGGCTTCTATTCGCGGCGGCTGGAATCCCAGGCCGACCTGTTTGCCTGCCGGTTTCGCGACGGGGAGTTTTCGCCGGAAACCTTCGTATCGGCCCTGGAGAAACTGGCCGATGCCCAGGGCAGCCGCCGGGCACGAAGCTGGCAGCACGCCAGCGTGGAGCGTCGCGTGGAAATTCTGCGGGCCTTGGCGCGCGACGAAAAAGGCGAGCTAGACTATCACAGACGGGTCCGCTTGCTCGGATGCATGGTGGTCGGCCTCGCCATCAGCCCTATGATTAGCCCTCTGTTGATCTCGCTTCTGCTGGGTTGAGGCCCAATCAGGCATAATCCGAAGGATCGGCACAGCCTGTCTTGCCGTCCCGTGTTTCGCACTCCACGCAGACATTACTCTCCATAAAGTCGCCCCAGTGTGACGATGGGAGAAGTGCGAGTGTTTCGCGGTGGCGGCGCATCGCATCCAGCTACTTGTGCGCGTAACTCACGAGACCTCGGCCTGGCTTCCAAACACCCGAGCCGCCTGGCGCGGCGGAAACCGGACCGGCGACCTCGTGGCCGACCTGTGCGGCATCCTAGACCACTTCGACCGGAAAGCAGAAAGAACGATGATTGAGACGACGCTGCACCACCGCGTGAATTCCGCGTTGGAAGAGAGCGCCCATTTGCGGGGACGACAATTGCGATTCGAGGCGGACCGGGGCCGGGTGACGTTGCGGGGCGTCGTCCACTCCTACTTCCAGAAGCAAATGGCGCAAGAGGCAATCCGAAACCTGGACGGCGTGCAGGAGATTGCCAACGAACTGGAAGTCGGTTGTTGGTAGGGCAACCCCTCGTCCCAACGCCTCGACCACGCGGGACCATCGCGCCCGGCCAGCAGGCCGCGGCGGGCTATCTTGGCTGCCCGGGCGTTCCCATCACGGCCGCCACGCGATCTCCGTACGTGGAGATTTGATCGTCCAGGCGCCGGGCTCGCAACAGCCTCCGCCCACGCGGCGACACGCCCGACAGCCGGACCACGCCCTCATGCTCGCGGACCCGCTGCTGCAACTGCACGAATTCGGCGACGAGCGCGGTCGGCAACACCTCGACCTCGTCCATCTCCAGGACGACGCGGTACGTGAGGTGCTGCTGCAAGATCGCCCAGACGCGATCGGCCAGCAAGGAGCATTCCGGGCAGTCCGGATCGAAGTTCCTCACTCGGATGAACAGCCAGCCCGGCCCCCGATCGACCTCCAGATCACACCCTTCTGCTGTGACAAGCATTCCATTGTCCCCCATCTTCCTGGCACGCTGGGCCGCATCGATAAGCGTCTGTGGCGCGGCCCTATGGAATAGTCATGCACTTTCCGTAATCCTACTGGGCTTTTTATTTTCTACAATCCCCCGAAAGTGTGTATTGCGAAGAATTGAGAATGCTCAACGCCGTGTCCCTTTCGCGCCGCGGAAGTAATGGCACGTCGCCGAACGCGGCGAAAGACATGCGTTTGGGTTAGGCTTATAACCCAAACAGACTCTGCTGACCACCACCGTCCGGACCGGGTGGCAAGCTCAGCCCGAGATGATCGAACCCGGCCGGCGTGATCCTCCGGCCTCGCGGCGTGCGGACGATCAACTCGCTCCGCAAAAGGAAGGGTTCCACTTCGTCAATCAGGGTGTCCACGGCCAGGTTCAGCGTGTGGGCGACCGCCTCGACGCCCACCGGACCGCCGCCGAACACCCGAGCGATCGTCTCCATGTACTTCCGGTCCTGGGGATCGAGCCCCAGCGGATCGATGCCCTGCATGGCCAGGGCGTCCCGAGCGACCGGCAACGTGATCCGCCCGTTGGCCTTGCTAATGGCGTAGTCGCGGACCCAGCGGAGCCGGTTGTTGGCCAATCGGGGGGTGCTGCGGCTCCGCGAGGCGATCTCCACTGCGGCGTCCGGCTCGATGGCCACCCGGAGCTTGCCCGCGTTGCGCGTGACAATCTCGGCCAACTCCTCGACCGTGTAGAAATCGAGGTGCTCGCGCATTTGGAAGCGGTCTCTCAGCGGCGCGGAGAGCAAGCCGGTTCGGGTTGTGGCCCCGATCAGCGTGAACGGCTTGAGCCGCATGTTGATGGTCCGGGCGTTGACACCTTCGCCAAGCGTCAGGTCGATCCGAAAATCCTCCATCGCCGGATAGAGAAACTCCTCGACGGCCTTCTGCATCCGATGAATCTCGTCGATGAACAGGATCGAGCGTTCTTCGGCGTTGGTTAGATAAGGGATCACGTCCTTGGGCGCTTTGAGGGTTGCCCCACTGGCGATCTGGACATTGACGCCCAAATCGCGGGGGATGCACAGGGCGAAAGTCGTCTTGCCCAAGCCCGGCGGCCCGTCGAAGAGAATGTGCCCCAGCGGCTCCCCCCGTTTGAGGGTGGCGTCGACGGCGATCTGAATCCGGGCGTAGACGTCGCGCTGACCGACCATCTCCCGCATCCGCTTGGGCCGCAACGCGCGATCGGCATCGGCCAAGTCGTCGGGCCGCGAGATCGGTTCGCGCGGAGCCTGATCGGCGTCGTCGGTCGGTTCGGTCGGTTCGAGGATCGGCTCGCGTGTCATGCCGGAACGCTGTCGAGAAGTGAACGGGTGTGAGCTAACCGCGCTAGAGTATACCAGAAACCGCCCGACGCTGGTAAGAGTGACTTCGCCGCCAGCCGGGGGTCGGGTGCAAGTTGCACTTTGCGATCCGGTCTGGGTGTGTTGGACAGAAGGGGGGAGGATTGGCTCGGCGTGGGGCCTGGCAATGAGAATTTAGATAAGCAAAGAGGCCACGGATGGCACTGGACAAGAGACTGCGCGAACGGATCGAGGCTTTGGCGGCGGAGTTGCGTTTCGAGGTGTTCGGCCCCGAGGGCTAGGTCCGACTGCGGCACCGAGGCGTTGCTGCAACTGGCGGCCGACTTCCTCAGCGAGACCAAGCCGCTGACTACCTTCTGGAGGGACCGCCCCGGCCACACCACGGGCCAACGCCGCTACCTCACCGCCTCATCGTCGCCACAAAGTGCCACTTGCAACAGGTCTCCCGGGAGGAGTCGATCGCTCGATCCGCCGAATCGCCTTCGGGCTGGCATGGGCAATTCCGGACGCAATTCGATTGAAGTTCGGCACTCGGCCGACTCGATCTGTCTATTCCGGTGTCGAGCGGCGTCCGCTCGGCGGGTCAAACGGAGGGCGTTTTCATGGTGGTTCTACGCAAATGGACCTTCTGGCGGAATTCAGATCGGGCGCTGGACCAGGCGGCCGATGAAGTCGTCCGGCGCTGTCGCCGCGACGTGATGGACCGCCTTCGCGGCAGTGAGCTAGCCGATCGGATGGGGGCGGCTGAGCTGCGGGGCTACGTCCGTGCCCGGGGGGCGGATCTGGTCGACGAGACGATCGGCGAGCTTCTGTCCTGTCGCGGCCTGCCCGAAACGCTCAGACCGGACCTGACCACCCTGGCGATTGGCATACTGATCCCCCATGTGGTCCATGACGTTTTGGGGCGACCGCTCGTTGGCGCCCGAAAGCAACGTGTTGCGTAGACGCCGGGCGCAAGGCCATGGCCTAAGCTTGGGTAGGACCGCGCACGGACGGGCACGTCCGCTCCGCCGCGATTTCTCCCCAGCTTCCCCCTCAATGAGTCGAGAGAGTGCCATGACCGCCAAACGCCGTCCTGATCTTGCCCATAGTGCTTCCGAGATGGCTGTCAACGCCGCCCGGGTGTGCCGATCGGCCGACGTGCTGTCCGGCCGGATTGACGAGATGGTGGCCGCCGTGTCCCAAGAGCAATGGCGGGAGGTCCAGGAGCTGAGCCGCCAGTTGGCCCAGTCGAGCCGCTCTTTGGGTTTCCGTGCCGTAAGTGCTCTTGCACAAAGAGTTTGCGATGAGGCTGAAAAGCCGCACAACAAGCTGGGTATCAAGCGGAGCCTCCTGCGGCTGATCGGCGTCCATGGGCGGAGCGGTTCTCGTCGGGCCGAGACCGTCTGATTTCCCTGTTCGTCTTCTGCTGGCCCAGTTGGGTCCCCCGGTCGGCTCCCGCTTGTTGCTCCCGCTCATTGCGAAGGCCCCTGGCCGCTGCTAAAATAGCGGCTTTTTGCAGGATGTCCTTCGGCTTGGCGGGAAACATGACGAGACCACGAAACTTGGTGGTGGCCCAAAGTGGGGGTCCGACGGCCGTCATCAACAGCAGTCTGCGAGGCGTGATCGAGGCCGCCCGGGACTTCGTTTCGATCGGCGCCGTCTACGGTGCCCGGCATGGGATCGAAGGGGTGTTGCGGGAGGAGTTGCTCGATCTGTCGGCCCAATCGCCCGAAGAAGTGGCCCTGCTGCGGTACACGCCGTCGGCCGGTTCGATCGGCACGTGCCGCTACAAGCTCAAGAAGGGCCAGGACGAGGATTTCGACCGCGTGATCGAGGTCTTCAAGGCCCATGACGTCGGGTACTTCTTGTACAACGGCGGCAACGACTCGATGGACACGGCCAACAAGATCGCCGAGCTGGCGCACCGGCGGGGGCTCGATCTGGTCGGCATCGGCGTGCCCAAGACAATCGACAACGACGTCGGCGACAGCGAGTTTAGGCTGATCGACCACACGCCGGGCTACGGCTCGACGGCGAAGTACTGGATGCACATGGTCCAGAACGCCAACGAGGAGAACGAGGGCTCGTCGCCGGCCGATCCGGTGCTCGTGATGCAGGCGATGGGCCGCAAGATCGGGTTCATCCCGGCGGCCGCGCGGCTGGCCGACCCGAGCCGGGAGATGCCGCTGCAAATCTACCTGGCCGAAAGCCACTGCTCGCTCGCGGAGCTGGCCGACCGCGTGAACGATCAGCTCAAGCGATCGGGGCGTTGCCTCGTGGTCATCAGCGAGGGCTTCGACGTCGGCAGTCTCGGCGAAGTGAAGGACTCGTTTGGCCACACGGCGTTCAGCTCCAGTCAGATCACGGTCGCCCAAACGGTGGTCAACTATCTCAACGAGGTCGGCCTGGCGGCGAAGGGCGCGGCGCGGGGGAACGTCTCGGGCACGGACCAGCGCCACGCGATGGCCTACGCCTCGACGGTCGATTTGGACGAGGCGTATCGTTCCGGGCAGAAAGCGGCCGAGTTGGCGGCGACCGGCCAGAGCGGTTTCATGGCGACCCTGCTGCGCGAGCCGGGCCCGATCTACAGCGTCCGTTACGACAAGGTGCCGCTGGCGGAGGTGGCCAACAGCGAGCGGAGCTTCCCCGCCGGGTGGATCGCCCCGAGCGGCTGCGACGTGACCGACGATTTCGTTCGCTACGCCCGGCCGCTGGTGGGCGACGAGATGGTCAGCCTGCCGATGATCGACGGCCGTCAGCGGCTCGCGAGGTTCGCGCCGATCTACGCCCAGAAGAAGCTGCCTGAGTACGTGCCCCAGGCGGATCGGAAATGACGCGAAAGAATGAACCACGAACCCGGGAGTTTACGGATCGGAAATGCTCGACTACAAGGCGAAACACGATTATCTAGTGGGCATCGACTCGGACGGCTGCGCGTTTGACACGATGGAGTTGAAGCACAAGGAGTGCTTCATCCCGAACATCATCAACCACTGGGAGTTGCAGGGCGTCAGCAAGTACGCTCGCGAAGCGGCCGAGTTTGTGAACCTCTACAGCAAGAGCCGGGGAATCAATCGGTTTCCGGCGCTGGTCGAGACGCTCGAGTGGCTTCAGAAACGTCCCGAGGTCAAAGCCAGGGGTCTTGACGTCCGCATTCCGCCGTCGCTGGTGGCGTGGATGAAGAAGGAGACGAAGCTGGGCAATCCCGCGCTGACCAAGGCGGTCGAGGAGTCCGGCGATGAGGACCTCCGCAAAACGCTGCGTTGGTCCGAGGCGGTCAACGCGGCGATTGCGGGCATGGTCCGCGGCGTGCCGCCGTTTCCGTTCGTCCGCGAGAGTCTTCAGAAACTCGACGGCAACGCCGACGCCCTCGTGGTTTCGGCGACGCCGCAAGAGGCGCTCCAGCGGGAATGGGACGAGCACGACCTGACGCGGTACGTCGTGGCGATCTGCGGCCAGGAGATCGGCACGAAGAAGGAGTCGCTCGGCGCGGCGTCGCAATACAAGCCGGGCCGCGCGTTGATGATCGGCGACGCGCCCGGCGACTACAAGGCCGCCCAGGCCAACCACACGCTCTTCTTCCCGATCAATCCCGGCGCCGAGGAAGCCAGTTGGAAGCGGTTCTATGAGGAAGGGATCGACCGTTTTCTCTCGGGCACGTTTGCCGGCGGATACCAGAAGGAGTTGCTGGCCGAGTTTGACAGCTTTCTGCCCGAGAAACCGCCGTGGCCCGTCGAAGGGTAAGAAACGCTTGAGAACAAGTTGTCAATTGGGTGGCACGCCCTGAGGTACGAAGGGCGTGGTGGGGCCGCGGATCACGCCCTTCGTTCCTCAGGGCGTGCCACCCGTTCGAGAACGGACACGATCCCAGACAGAAAGAATACGGAGATAATATCATGGCGGAGAAATGCGATTTCGGGCTGATCGGGCTGGCGGTGATGGGCGAGAACTTGGCTCTGAACGTCGAGAGCCGGGGATACCGCGTTGCCGTGTTCAACCGCACGACGAGCAAGGTGGACGACTTCATTGCCGGCCGCGCCAAGGGCAAACGGTTCGTCGGATGCCACTCGCTCGAGGAATTGGTCGCGAATCTGGCCTCGCCGCGCAAGGTGATGCTCATGGTCAAGGCCGGCGAGGCGGTCGATGCGTTCATCGAGCAGCTCATCCCGCTGCTCGCGCCCGGCGACGTCATCATCGACGGCGGCAACACCCATTTCAGCGACACCGAGCGTCGGACGGGCTACGTCGAGTCGAAGGGCTTGCTCTATATCGGCACCGGCGTCTCCGGCGGCGAAGAGGGTGCCCTGAAAGGCCCGAGCATCATGCCCGGCGGAAGCGAGAAAGCCTGGCCGCTCGTGAAAGATATCTTCCAGGCGTTTGCGGCGAAGGTCGGGCCGAAACACGACGTCCCGTGCTGCGAATGGGTCGGGCCGCGCGGCGCGGGCCACTACGTCAAAATGGTCCACAACGGCATCGAATACGGCGACATGCAGTTGATCTGCGAAGCCTACTGGATGCTCAAGCTCGCCCTGGGACTCACCAACGATCAACTCTACGACGTCTTTGACGAGTGGAACCGCGGCAAACTGAACAGCTATCTGATCGAAATCACTCGCGACATCTTCAGCGTTAAGGACCCGGACACCGGCGAGTGCACGGTCGACCTGATCCTGGACACCGCCGGGGCGAAGGGCACCGGCAAGTGGATGAGCCAACTGGCCTTGGACCTCGGCGTGCCCAGCACGCTCGTGACCCAGGCGGTCTACGCGCGGTCGCTCTCGGCGATGAAGGACGCTCGCGTTCGGGCGAGCAAGCAGTTGACCGGGCCGAAAGGCAAGTATCAAGGCGACCGAAAGGCGTTCGTCGAGAAGATCCGCCAGGCGCTCTATGCCTCGAAGATTTGCAGCTACGCCCAGGGCTACGTCCAGATGCAGGCGGCGGCCAAGGAGCACGTCTGGCCGCTGCGGTTCGGCCCGATCGCGCTGTTGTGGCGCGGCGGCTGCATCATTCGGGCGGTGTTCCTCGAGCGGATCAAGGAGGCGTTCGACGCCGATCCGAGCCTGGAGAACCTGCTTCTGGCCCCCTATTTCAAGGAAGCGGTCGAAGAGGCGCAGGAGTCGTGGCGCGAGGTGGTGATTGCGGCCACCGTTTTGGGCATCCCCGTGCCGGCGTTCGCCGCGGCGTTGGCTTATTACGACAGCTACCGCAGCGAGCGGCTGCCGGCCAACTTGTTGCAGGCCCAGCGCGACTATTTCGGCGCCCACACGTACAACCGCGTCGACAAGCCGGGCGTTTTCCACACCGAATGGCTCGAATTGCGGAAGAAGCCGGAATGAATCGCATCCTGGCGCCGTGTTTGTTGGTTCTGCTGCTCACCAGTCCCGCGTGGGCCGAGCGACTCGGCTGCCACGAGATCCGGACCGATGCCCAAGGCCAAATCGTTCCCTGGTTCTCCACGGACCTCGGCAAGTCGTACGACCACGTCATCGGCTTGGTTTGGAACTACTGGAAGAACATGCCCCCATGCCCAAACGGCGTGCCGTACTATTTGCAGCACATGGTACGTACCTCCCCGGACTGCTATCCCAACGGTATCGGCGCCGATCAGGTGGCGGAAGCCCTTTCTTCATGGCAATTGCTCTATCAATACTCGGGCGATTCGGCCGTGTTGGAAAACATGGTGCTCATTGCCGACTACTACCTCGATCACGGATTGTCGCCCGCCGATGCCGTTTGGCCGAATCTCCCGTACCCGTACAACACGGACGTTCATTCCGGCCGTTACGACGGCGACATGATGGCCGGCAAGGGGTACCTCATGCCCGACAAGGCCGGCTCGTTTGCCGCCGAACTGATGATGCTATACAGAATCACGGGCACGCCCAAATACCTGGACGCCGCCGTCCGCATCGCCGACACGTTGGCGGCCAAGGCCGTCCCCGGCAACGACAACGAGTCTCCTTGGCCGTTTCGCGTCCACGCCATCACGGGCAAACTGCCGCCGGCCGACATCTCGGCAACCTACACGGCGAATTGGGTGGGAACACTGCGACTGTTCGACGGTTTGATCGCGATGGGACGCGGGAACGTGGCCGGTTACCGGAAGACTCGCGAGATGGTGATTTGGTGGCTGAAGCACTACGCCATGAATCTCAATAGGTGGGGGCCGTTCTTCGAAGACTATCCCGGTTGGTCGGACGCCGAGATCAACGCCGACACCTTGGCCTGGTACATCCTCGAGCATCCCCAATGGGGCCCACATGCAGCCCGGGACGCCCGCGCGATTCTCGATTGGACGGCCGAAGCCTTCGGCAATGATCGGTGGGCGAAATACGGTGTGACCGCCATTGGCGAACAGACGAACTTCATGAATCCGGGAAACAGCCATACGGCCCGGCATGCTTCGCTCGAACTGCTCTATTGCGCAAAGACGGGCGATCCAGCCACGAAGGCCGCGGCAATTCGCAAGCTGAATTGGGCCACCTACATGGTGGACGAGGCTGGTGAGAACCGTTATCCGGATTCCGACAACGTCCTGTGGATCACCGATGGCTACGGTGACTACGTGCGCCATTACCTTCGCGCCATGGCCGCCGCCCCGGAATTGGCCCCCGCTGGACAGAATCACCTTCTCGCCGCCAGCTCCGTGATTCGGCAGATCGCCTATGCGCCCGAGTCGCTCGCCTATACGACCTTCGACGATTCCGGGCGAGAGACGCTGCGAATCGCTTTCACGCCGCAGTCGGTGACCGCTGACAAGGCGTCACTCGCTCGCTTGGCCGGCATTGCCGATCTGGAGCGGCAGCAAGGCTATACGTTCGAGGCGGCCGGCGATGCGTCCGGCGTATTGCGAATACGCCACGATCATGCGACTCGCGTCGTCATCACGAAGTAACACACTTTCGGAGAAAACCATGTCGGCGGAATATCTGCACAAAATGTTCGGGCTCGACGGCCAGACGGCCGTGGTGATCGGCGGCGCCGGGGTCTTGGGCGGGGCGCTCTGCCGAGGGTTGAACCAGGCGGGCGCGCACGTTCTCGTGGCGGACGTGACCGAGGAGGGGTGCAAACAGCGCGTCGCCGAACTGGAAACGCTCGGCGGCAAGGCCGGCTACGCCGTCGTCGACGTGACGAAGCGAGAGTCGCTCGAGGCCTTGCTCGATGCCGCGAAAAAGCCCAGCGGGCGCTGCGACATCCTCGTCAACTGCGCCGGCGTGAATAACGGCACGGCGTTCCTCGATCACACCGAGGAGGCGTGGGATCGGGTGCTTGCGATCAACCTCAAGGGCACGTTTCTCGCCTGCCAGGTCTTCGGACGCCACATGGTCGAACACGGCAGCGGCGCCATCGTCAACATCGGCAGCGTCACTTCCCATCTGCCGCTGTCGCGGGTGTTCGGCTACTCGGCCTCGAAGGCGGGTGTCCTGAGCTTGACGCGAAACATCGCCGACGATTTCGGCGCCAAGGGAGTCCGGGTCAATGCCATTTGCCCGGGCTTCTTCCCCGCCGAGCAGAACCGCAAGCTCCTGGACCAAGAACGGATCGACAACATCATGCGCGGCACGCCGATGCGCCGCTTCGGCGAGCCGGATGAACTGGTCGGCGCGCTCTTGCTGCTGGTCTCGCCGGTCGCCGGCAAGTTCATCACCGGCACCCACGTGAACGTCGACGGCGGGTTCACGGCGGCGTGGTTCTAGGTCAGGGGGCAGGGATCAGGGGGCAGGGGGCAGGGGCTAGGGGTCAGGGATTCGCCGGGTGCCGTGGCCACGCTCGCCGCGGCCATGGCACCGAGCATGGTCTCGCCCGAGGGAGGGGAACATGAATCACGTTGCGCTTTCCCGCCGCGTATTCACCCCAGGCGTCGTGCTTGCAGTGGTGCTGTTCGGTGCATTGCTCGTGGGTCCGCGCGGGGCGGCGGCGGGTTTGATGGCCGGCGCGGCGGAGACGATCATCACCCCCACGCCCGTGGGCACCTTTCTGATCGGGCCGCTCAAGGAGAGCACCGGCGTCCACGACGATCTCTTTGCCAGGGCGTTGGTGATTTCCGACGGCACGACGCGCGTCGCGATCGTGACGCTGGACTTCCTGGGCCTCGACTTCTCCTTCCACGATCGGATCGTCGCGGCGATCGAGAAGCAAACCGGCATCGCTCGCGGCAATATCATGGTCAATTGCAGCCACACGCACAATGCGCCGCTCACGATCCCCTGGCGGGCGTGGGAGAAGAAGCTGGACAAGCCGTGGCATGAGTCCATGCCCGGCAAGATCGCGACGGTGGTTGGCGAGGCATCGGCCAATCGACGCGCCGCCACGCTTCGTTTCGGGCGAGAGCCGGTGCAGATCGGTTTCAACCGTCGTCTCCCGACGGAGAACGGCGTGGTGATGCAGCCGAATCGAAGCGGCACGGTTGTGCCCTGGGTGGACGTTCTGTGCGTGGAAGCGGCCGACGGCCGACCCATTGCCATTCTGTTCAGTCATGCGGCGCACCCGGTGATCATCCACGCCGCCAGCACTTTGATCAGCGCGGACTATCCGGGGTTTGCGGTGTCGACGATGCGAGAGCAACTGGGCAAGGACGGGGTGTTTCTGTTCGCCCAGGGCTGCGGAGCCAATGTCAATGGTTTTTCCTTGCAGGGTGGCATCGACGCGGCGAGGTCCGCCGGCGAGAAGCTTGGCAACGCCGCGGTGAAGGCGGCGCGGAGCAAAGGGCCCACGATCCAGGGCGACCGGCTACGGAGTGTGTGCCGCGAACTCAGCTTGCCGCTTCGACAGCCCCCGTCCGTGGAACAATGCGAGAAGCTCCTGGCGGAAGATCCGACAAGCGAGTCGAAACGCGAGTTGCTCGAAATTGCCCGGGACGGAGGAAGACGGAGCATGAGATTTCCCATCCAGGCATTCGCCATCGGCGACGAACTCTGCATCCTGGGCCTTCCGCATGAGATGTTCGCCGAATACCAACTGTTCGTCGACAAGATCTCGCCGTTTGCCCACAATATGGTCTTCGCCTACACCAACGGATGCGAGGGTTATCTGGGAACGGACAAGGACTACGCGCTTGGCGATCGGGGAGGATACGAGACTTCTCCGCTGGGGGCTCCGCTTCAATATCACGGCCGGCTGGCGCCCGAGCTTCAAGTCGAAACGCAGATCAAAGACGGCATAACCAAGGTTCTGCAAGATCTGCATGCTGGTCCCTGATCGTGGCCTCCCGGTTGTACTGCGCGCCGCGACCCTTGTTTCTCGGCTCGCTTTTCTGACAGTAATAAACGCGACCGTTCCCCTTTTTCCCGAGGAGTCCTAACATGAGACGATATGATTGCGGCAGTTTCCGTTACTCGTGGATTCAACCCGCCCGGGCCGTGCTGTTGATCCTCTGGGTTCTTCTGCTCGGCCGCTCGGCGCCGGCGGCCGAGGACGCCGCGAAGACGTCGCACATGGTTGCGATGCGCGACGGCGTGCGGCTGGCGACGGACGTCTATCTTCCGCCGGGCATCGCCGAGCCCGTGCCCGCGATCCTCATCCGCACGCCCTACGGCATCAAGGACGCCGGCAAGGCCCTGGGGCTGATGGCCGGGCTGAAGGGCTACGCGCTCGTGGCCCAGGACATGCGCGGTCGCGGCGGCTCGGAAGGAAACGACGCCGTGGTCTTCCACAACGACGGCTGGGGCGAGCGCCGCGACGGCCGGGACACGCTCGAATGGATCGCCGGGCAGAAATGGTGCAACGGCAAAATCGCCACCTGGGGCGGCTCGGCCCTGGGCATTACCCAGAACATGCTCGCCCCGGACGCGCCGGAGACCCTCAAGGCGCAACACGTCTTGGTCGCCTTCTCGGACATGTACCGCCAGTGCGTGTTCCAGGGCGGCGCGTTTCGCCGAGAGCTCATGGAGAAATGGTTGCAGGACAACCACTTCGACCCGAACAATCTCAAGACGTTCCTCGCCCATCCCAAGTACGACGGCTTCTGGGCCGAACTCAATTCGGAGGCCGAGGCCGCCAAGGTCAACTCGCCGGCGATCTTCATCGGCGGCTGGTACGACATTTTCGCCCAGGGCGCGATCAATTCGTTCGTCGCCATCCAGGAGCACGGCGGCCCCGGCGCCCGGGGAAAGTGCCGGCTCGTGATGGGCCCGTGGGCGCACGGGAAGCTCGAGGGACTCGAATACCCGGCCAACGCCGCCAAGTTCCCCAAGGCGTCCGACGCCTTTCGCTTCTACGACCATTATCTCAAGGGCAAGGCCAACGGCGTGCCCGAGGATAAGCCCGTCCACTACTACGTGATGGGCGACCCGACGGACGCGAAGGCCCCGGGCAACGTCTGGCGGGAGGCGGACGCCTGGCCGCCGGCCTCGACGGCGACTCCGGCGTACTTCCACGCCGACGGCGGTTTGCGATTCGAGCCGCCGAAGGAGGCGGACGCCCGGCGCGAGTACCGATTCGATCCCGACAAGCCGGTGCCGACCATCGGCGGCCAGAATCTGTTTTTGCCCAAGGGACCGATGGACCAGCGGGAGGTCGAGTCGCGGCCCGACGTGCTCGTGTTCACCAGCGAGCCGCTCGCCGAGCCGATCGAGGTGACCGGCCGGCTGTTGGCGAAGCTCTACGTCAGTTCCGACCAGCCCGACACCGACTTCACCGTGAAGCTCTGCGACGTGTATCCCGACGGCCGCTCGATGCTCGTGACCGACGGAATCCTCCGCGCCCGATACCGCGAGTCGTTCGAGCGGGAGGATTTTCTCGAGCCGGGCAAGGTCTACGAGTTGACCGTCGACCTGTGGAGCACGTCGCTGGTGTTCAACCGCGGGCACAAGATTCGCGTGGCCGTCTCGTCGTCCAACGCCCCGCGATTCGCCCCCAACCCGAACACCGGCGGCCCGACGGACCCACCGGGAGAGAAACGCATCGCCACGAACACGCTACATCTTTCGCGAGAGCACCCATCGTGCCTGGTGCTGCCGGTGTGCAAAGCAGCCGAGACCGGCGGCTGACTCCAACGTGCGGGGGCACTACCCTGCCTACGGCCACTCGCGAACCACGACCACGCGACGCTCGGCGTTGAGCCGGGCGACGTGCTCGGCCAGGTCGGTCCAGGGAGTCAACACGCTCGACTGGTACACGCCCGAGGCCGCAACGTAGGCGGATTGGTGGTCGGCGCCGAAGCTCATCCGCCGCACGCGCAGCCGCGGGTCGACCAGCTCGATCGTGTCGGTCACGCGGAGCGACGCCCGTTGGAGGCCGCCCGGCTCGAAAAGCTCGAACCGCCGCGTGAGACGGATGCCGCAGGGCCGGCGGCCGGTGATCAACCGGCGCTGCAACACGCGGCGGACCGCCGTGCGACACCATCGGCCGACCGTGTACATGCCGGCGTGCAGAACCATCTGCTTCAGCGGTGTCATGGTCTCGAACCGAGTCCATGCGAGCGGGCCGCTCACCATGAGCGAGCACGCCTCGCCGCCGGGCGAGTATGTGATTTCCCGCCCGAGGTCGTGCTGCTCGGACACAGCCACGCGACCGTCGGCGGTTTCGACGATCAGGCCCGCGTCGGTCATCACGGCGCCGCCGTGGGCGAAGTGCTTGAACACGCCGCCACGAGCCGCGGAGATCACCGTGTGCGTCGAGCCCTGGCGACGCACCAAGAGGCCGGCCTTGGGCAGATATTGGATCGAACTCGCCGGCCCCGGGTCGTGCGGCTTCGCGCGGCGCGGCGTCCAGTCGCCGTGGGCCTCGATCAGGTTGCCTAGTTGGTGGGCCACGAGCCGGTCGTCGGAAAAATCTGCCGCGGTCCCCGAGGCGAGGCTCCGAAGAAAGCCTTCGGCCAACTCAGCGGCGGCCGGCATCTCGGCCGCGAGCAGTTCCATGCCGTCCGGATAAAAGTGGTACGTGCCCCGGCTGCCGTACTCGCCGCCGTAGCTGTGATCGGGGTGGACGAACAGCCGGGCGAAATCGACCGCCCGAAGGAGCGGCTCGTCCAACCGGGCGTCGCCGGTCGCGCGGCGGTACTTCGCCAGACAGTCGAT
>JAPLNP010000035.1 GCA_026401055.1 Planctomycetia bacterium | reverse complement strand
TGATTACGAGGAGCAACTCTGGGGCGCGACGGCGATCGCCCTGGCCGGCGTGGCCGGCGCGACGATGGCCGTCTGGCGTCGCCGCGAGGGCTGGGCCTTCTCCGCCGCGCTCGGCGTCAACCTCGCCGCGTCGCTGGCCGTCTGGCATTTCCACTACAACGATGAGTTCTTCAGGTGGTGGACGTTGCTGATCCAGGCGAATGTGATCGCCTCGTCGGCCGTCGCGCTGGTGTGGCTAGCGGCGGTCCGGCGGCTTTACGAACTTCGCGACACGGCTCCCGCCACGGGCCCGCTATTGGCCCTGCAAACGGCCCTGCCCGTGGTTGGCCAGACGGTTCTGTGCATGTTGCCGGTCGGCTGTCTGCTCTGGTTGCCCGAGGGGCTGCCCGACTGGGCCGGCGAGTTGGCCCGGCCGCAAGGCTGGTTCGCCTTGGCACTGGTTGCGTCGGCCGCCGGCTGGTTCTCACTGCGGACGTCGTTTGAGGATCTGGTGCATCTCTTGGCGGGATTTGCTCTGGCGGTAGTAGCGCTGTTGACTTGCACATCGGTGGCCGGCACCGAGTGGCTGTCCTACCACGTTTTGACGCTGGGTTTCTCGGCGGTGGGACTTGCGGTGCTCGCCCTGGGCATGACCGGCGAGGGGATCGGCCGCAACCTGTTCCCCGCTCGGGACGTTCAGGGCTGGGTCAGCTTCATTGCCGCCGCGGTCGCCGTCCTGGCCGTGCTCCACTGCGCCCGCGATCCGGGCAATCCCTGGTGGTCCGGCGGGGCGCTGGCGGCCGTGAGCCTCATGGCCGGTCTCCTGGCCCTGTGGCGGCGGCTGCCGAGCTACGTCTTCGTCTCCGGCCTGACGCTCAACGTGATCGGCACGATCGCGTGGTATCACTGGGCAACCCGCTTGCCGGGGGCCCTGCTGGACACGAACGTCCTGTGCCTGGCCATCGGCTCGACGATCTGGTCGCTCATCGCGCTGCCGTGGCCGCACGCCGTGCCCGCCTGGCAGTCGGACCGGCGGCGGCTGCCCTTCGCCCACGTCGCCGCGCAGGCGGCGGTGTTCCTGTCGGTGCTGACGGTCGTCGCCCGGGTGTGGTTCAGCCTTGTCGAGATCGACCACCCGGCGGCTGACTCGCTTGCCTGGGCGGCGCTGGGCGCGACGGGGCTTTCGATTCTGGTGCTGCTCTGGGATCGCACGGCCCGGCTCGCCGTGCCGGGGCTGTATCTGGTGGCCGTGCTGGCGATTGGCCTGGGGCTCGATGCTCGGGCACTCGCGTCGCGCGGGCTGTGCCACGCGGCGATGATCGACCTGGCGGCACTGGCCCTGATTGCCGCCGCGTTGGGGTGGTCGCTGCCGCGGCTGAAGCCGGTCTGGCACGCCCTTCGGATCCACGACGATCGGGTACACTGGCCCAACTGGTTCCCGATGGCCCAACAGGCCACGGTCCTCGTGGCCGCCGCGTTGGCCGTATGGGTGTCGCTCGATTTGGCCTTTGACGCGGTCACCTACCCCGGACTCGCGACGATCTTGGGCCGAATGGCGTCGCCCGCCGTTGCCGTGATGCTCTTGCTGGCCGCGGTCGTGATGGTTGCTCAGACTCAGAAGACGTTCCGTAGCGACTGGCAGGCTATGACGCTCGTGCTGGGGTTGGCGATCGCCGCTTGCCTCGGCTGGGCGTTGCTCCCGGCGGGCACACTCGCGCCGTGGCTCCACCGCGGCGTGATCCTGATGGCCGCGGCAGCCGCGATGGCGTGGCTCTCGGGCGCCGGCGTGCCCCGGGTGTTCTCCGCCGAAAGCGGTTGGGCCGCCGCCGGCCGCGGGATCATGCCCGGGCTGGGCGGATTGGCCCTGGCGTCGCTGGTCCTGGTGCTGGTGGGCGAGGGCATCCTCTACGCGAACAACCACGGCAACGTGCCGATGGAGCCTTGGGCTGAAGTGACCGTCGCCGCGGCGCTGGGAGCGTTGGCCCTCGGCTCGATCCTCCTGGCCGTCGTGCCCGGCTGGGACCCCTTCGATCTGACCCTCCGCGGCCGAACGGCTTACGTCTACGCGGCCGAGGCCCTGCTGGCCGTGTTCTGCCTGCACCTGCGGCTGACGTTCCCCGAGTTGTTCGCGTTGGGGATCATTCGCCGCTACTGGATGCTGATCGTCATGGCGATCGCGTTCGCCGGGGCGGGCCTCAGCGAACTATTCCACCGCCGCCGCGTGCCCGTGCTGAGCGAACCGTTGGCCAAAACCGCGCTAGTGCTGCCCTTGGCGCCGGCGGTGGGCTTCTGGTTCATGGACGCGGGCTCCTTGGGCGCGGGCTCCTGGTTCATGGAGGGCGCCACGCCCGCCCTATGGTTCCTGATGGGCCTGTTCTACGGCATGCTCTCGGTCATGCGACGCTCGCCATGGCTGGCGGCGCTGGCCATTGCGGCCGGCAATATGGGCCTGTGGGTGTTCTGGAGCCGCATCGGGTGGAGCTTCCTCGACAACCTGCAGCTTTGGCTCATCCCTGTCGCCCTGTGCGCCCTGGTCGCCGAATACCTTCACCGCGATCGCCTCGAGCCGGGCCAGAGCGCGGGCCTGCGCTACCTAGCCCTGGGCACGATCTACCTCTCGTCGACTGCCGACTTCATGCAAGGCGTCGGCGAGTCCGTCTGGCTGCCGCTGGTGTTGGTCGGCCTCTCGCTCCTGGGCGCGCTGGCCGGCATCCTACTTCGCATCCGCTCGTTCCTCTACCTCGGCGTGCTGTTCCTGATGGTCGTCCTGGTGCGGATGATCATTTACGCCGCCTTCGAGCAAGGTCAGATGTGGACGTTTTGGACCGCCGTGGTCTGCTCGGGCGCGGCGATCATCGCCCTGTTCGCCGTCTTCGAGAAGCGCCGCAACGACGTCCTCGCCGCGGTGGCCCGGCTGAAGGATTGGCAGCAATGACCGCCGGTCCGTCCGCTCGTGGATCCACTGGGTCGCGCCGGCAGCCGGATTCGCCCACGATTCGGATGGAAGTCAGGTTGCACGCTCCGAATTGCTCTGGTACACTATTGTTCACTTGGAGTGACGGATCACCCACGGGGGAAGAGTAATGGAACACCCACTGGAAACGCAATACGGACTATCGGCTTACGAGCTGTTGGACGCGCTCGACAAACGGTTTCGCGCCAAAGTGACGCTGGAGGGAGTCGCTGAAGTCCAAATGGAGAAGAAGATCCGCGCACTCGTGGGCACGGTCATTGAACGGTACGAGACTCACGATTTGGACGGACACCCGGACTTCAGCATCTGGCTCCCGAAGGTGGGGAAACCTTTGCTTGCTGAGTGCAAGAATGTCCGGAACCGCGACGAGGCGTATCGGCAGGGCGGAGAGGTTGTCGCTTACAAGGCAGAGACTCAGAAGACCCGCGCTTCCAAGGGCGACGCGACCAGCCGCTTCTACGGCATCGACCAATTTGATATACTGGGGGTTTGTTTGGGCAAGAAGACCGGCAGATGGTCGGACTTCATGTTCGCCCGCGTCGTCGATCTTGCTCGGCACGCAAGCCACGAAGGCAAGCTTGCCGCATTCCAACGGGTGCCCCTGCCCGGTTCGGAAGACGCTGCACCGTGGCACGGTGACCTTGGAGAGTTACTGAGGCGTTCCTCATGGACTTCGAGCCGCTCTACCAAACGAGATTAGGGAAGGCCTATTGCGCCGACAGCCTGAAGTTCATGCAGGCCATGCGTGCCAAGCAGGCGGACCTGGTTCTTACGTCGCCGCCTTACGCGCTCCATTTCAAGAAAGAATACGGCAACGCGGACCAGAAGGAGTACGTCGACTGGTTCCTGCCGTTTGCGGAGCAGATTAGGCGCGTCTTGAAGCCGGATGGCAGCTTCGTCTTGAATGTCGGCGGCAGTTGGACGCCGGGCGCGCCCGTCCGGTCACTCTACCACTTCCGCCTCCTGCTCGCGTTGTGCGATCAGTTGGGCTTCGAGTTGTGCCAGGAGTTCTTCTGGTACAATCCCGCCAAGATGCCGGCGCCGGCCGAATGGGTCAACGTGCGTCGGATCCGAGTCAAGGATTCCGTCGAGTACATCTTCTGGTTGTCTCCGTCCAAATTCCCCAAGGCGGACAACTCGCGCGTTCTCCAAAAGTACAGCAAGGACATGGAGCGGTTGATCCGGCGCGGCATCAAACAGACGAAGCGGCCATCGGGCCACAACATCACGCCAAAATTCTCCCAAGATCGGGGCGGCTCGATTCCCGCGAACATCATTCAGTGCGGAAACAACGAGAGCAATAGTCCATATATCAAGCAGTCCAAGAAGCTGGGAAAGAAGATTCACCCGGCCCGATTCCCGGCCGAGTTGCCGCGATTCTTCATCGAGTTCCTGACCGAACCGGGCAACCTGGTGCTCGACCCGTTCGCCGGATCGAACACCACGGGCGCGGTTGCCGAGCAACTGGGACGCAAGTGGATCGCGATTGAGAAGAATCGGACTTACGCCAAGGATTCCGAGTTGCGTTTCAAGTGTGCCGAAGAAAGCAACGGCAAGGGGAACAAGCAACGACTGCTCTTCAATCTGGCCCAGGAGTGAGGACTGGCAGCAATGACCGCCCCACGCCGCCGCCGGCCGGTGCAATTCGGCGTCCGCACGATGCTCGCCGCGACGGCCGCGGTGGCCGTGCTCTTGGCGCTGGTGAAGTGGATGGGCGCGACGCCCAAGGAGATCGCCATCGTCTCCGGCATCCTCGTCGCCAGCGTCCTGGCCGCCGTCGGCCTGGTGCTGGCCCTGGCCGCCAGCGTGGATCGGCGCGATGACGGGTAGCGAAAAATGTTTCTATTCCTCCTATGGCGGGGTTGACGCCGCAGGGTGTGTAATATACGCTTTTGTGAGTGTTCGGATGTCTCTCCGGTCTTGCCCGTGCGAGTCGGCGGGACAGAGGATGTTTTCTTAGGAATGCGTGGATATCGGGGTTCCGGCGGGGGTACTTGGATTCCCCCCTCAGTGCTATATGCTAAGACGGCTCCGGAAAGTGACGCAGGATGGCGCCGTCCCGTCGCGTCCAGCACGCAATCTGTGCTCGGTCGGTCTTCGACGCGATGATCGACCTCCGTAGCGATTGTCGCGCACTGCCTCGCTGTGCAGTGTGTGTTCATTCAAGCAGTCGATGGTGAGAAATGGCTGAGACAGTCCTCTACATGCGGGGGCCCTTTCCGTTCGGGCCCGAATTTGGGATCCGCGATGAGTTGATTCGCGACGCCAAGGTCTTGCTCGGTATCGAACCGGGACTGCTCAAGGCAACCGCCCAGGACCTGGAAGCGTACCCGGGGTTCTTAGACGAACTTGCCACTTCGCAGGTGCTGTGGTCGCGGATAGAGGATGAGGATGCGTGTCAGGCAATTGCGCGTCTCATTGTCAACGTGGACAAGATTCTGCGGGCATCTTCCCAGTCTCTTAATCAGTTGCTGTCGGATGAGGGCCGATGGTTGGGCGCGGAGGACAGTCAGCAGAAGGAACGGCTTTCACGTTCCGATTTCGACGGGCTGAAGGAACGCATGCCCCTCATCATCCAACGTTTTCCGGGTCTGGACCGGCAGGCAAAGGCCCAGCGACTAACAGAGGCCACAGGGCTTCCGCTGGAGAGAATCGAAATGATCTGCGATCTTCGTCCCGTGTTCGACAAAGATCGAAACCAAGTCGAGGGCGTGATGCCGTACACAACCCTAAAGATTGTGTGCAAGGGCGTCGATGGGTTGCCAGTCGCACTGGAGGCTGTTTTGTCACAACAGGACGTCGCGCAGCTTGCGAAGGCGTCGTCCAACGCCGAGAAGAAGCTTGCTAGACTGCGTGAGTTACTAAACGAGAAGCATCTGCCAATCCCGCGTGTTGACATGACTACGGAGGGCGACAAGCAATGACAGAAGCATCTGTCGAAAGGCGTGGCATTGCCGGCATGCCAGACCAACCCGCAATCGAAAAATGGCTGCAGATCCAGAATTGGCTCCGGGAAGAAGCGAAGAAAGAATGGCTGCGGCAGCACGAACTGGAATACGTTTGCAGTACAGGGAAAACCGTAACCGCCATCTTTGGAGGGGCACTGAGGTCTAATGCGCCAGGTGTCGTTTCATTTCGGGGCGTGGATAGTGCCGGCCGCACGCTGCACGGCAAATACGAATATGAAGACGCCCAGGCAACGGAGCCGGAGTTCGTCGGAGCGGCACGCTGTGACGCGATCGAAGGCGAGGCGACCGCCCCACGCGACTGTACCAAGATTGCCAGCGACGAAAACGCCCAAACTGAAGACCGAGTTGCTGCGTTGCGCGAATGGATGACGACGGACCTCCAGTTTGCGTCCGAGTTTATCCTGAACGAACTCGGCAAGTCGGACCTGCCCGAAGACTGGCGTCATACACTGGTCTTTGCGGCGGAGAACGCGCACTTTGTCACGTCCGACCAGCAAAGAGAAGCATGTTCGCGACTCCGCGAACTGGCCCGGGGACTCCGCCACGGCCGCAAAGCCGGAACGGAACACGTGGTCTGGTCGGCCATGCGCAGGTTCGCATCGCTGCTTCCGCCGGAGGAAGTGGGCTCGCTCCTGGAGTTCCTCGATCGCGAGGGAAGCGTCGATACGCGCATGGTCGCCCTGCAATGCGTTGCCCGGCTGTTCGAGGGCGCGCCGCCCGCGGACACGGCGTCCGTCGAGCCGTTGGCTAACCGCGTAGCGGAGTTGGCGGAGAAGTTCCTGGACCCCGACGTCTTCTCCAGCGGCGAGAACTCGGGCATCGCGCGGTGGGCGGTGGTCGCCCTGGCCGCGTTGGGAAGCCCCAGGCTCAAGTACGGCTTGGAGCACGTGAAGTCACTCGACAAGAGTTGGTTCTCGGCTCGCGTCAGCCAAGAGCTTCGAGGACTTCTCAACGGTTGGAGAGACGCTGGCGTATCTGAGTCCGACGCGACAGTTCGGCTTGTTCAAGAGAGTCTCCGGACGATCGAGTAGCGGTACCGCGTTATCACACGGCGAAGGGGGTTCCGTTGCCAGCCGAGAGACTTCCTTTTCAGCACAAGCCGGACACGCCCGCTGCGCCCGTCTACGCGGTCGTGGGCACGTATCCCAGCACCGGCCACGACGGCTTTGTCCTGCACATCGCCCTTCTTGCGGAGGAGACCAAGCTGTCGTACGGCCAATCGGCCGCCGTATGGCACATGCGACCTCCCTTGGAGTCCGGCGAGCACCCTGTGCATGTCGTCGGTACGACGCCGCTGACGCTGGACGATGTCGAATCGCTTCATGACTGGCGAAATGAAGTCGACAAGGAGCCGCCGCCGGATAATCCCTTCCGACGTTACATCGTAAGGCCGCACAGCCGGTCATATCATGCGCCGGAGACCAATCGGAAACTGTACCAGCGTTTCAGTTGTGTCGGTTACGTGATCGAGTGCTACCGCTCCATCGACGTGGATCTGGTAGTCACCAGCGAGCCGGACTTGCCGGAAGTCGATTCCGACACACTTGAAAAGGTTTATCCGGATCTCAACCGGATCGGAGCGCGGATGAGAGAGGTGTTGGGAATTCCTGGCAACGGTCCCTGGCCCATCCTCATGCCGGGCTACGTCTTCCACGCCTTGGCGCAAGCGACGGAGGAGACACCGAGACCTCCGGCGTACACGCCCGAGAGCACCGAGTACGCCCGTTTTCCATACGCCGCGAAGTAGATCTCCGGCGACGCCGACCCGGCTTGCTCCTACCGCCCCAGCGCCGCTTTCGCCTCGGCGGCGACGTGCTCCGGGGTGAAGCCGTAGTGGGCGAAGAGATCCTTGTACGGGCCGGAGGCGCCGAAGCCGGTCATGCCGACGACGCGGCCGGCCGGGCCAACGTACTTGCTCCAGCCTTGCTCGACGCCCATCTCGACCGCCACCCGGGCAGTTACCTCCGGCGGAAGCACCGCGTTGCGATACTCGGCCGGCTGGGCGTCGAAAAGCTCCCAACTCGGCATGCTCACGACCCGGGCGGCGATCCCCTCGGCGGCCAGCTTCGCCTGGGCCTCCATGCAGAGCGAAACCTCGCTGCCGGTGCCGATCAAGATCACCGCCGGCTTGCCCTCCGGGGCGTCGCTCAGGACGTAGGCGCCCCGGCGGACGCCCTCGGCCGAGGCGAACTTCGCGCGGTCGACCGTCGGGAGGTTCTGCCGCGTCAGTACCAACGCGCACGGCTGGTTCCCCAGCAGCATCGCCGCCCGATAAGCCTCGGCCACCTCGTTGGCGTCGGCCGGGCGGATCACCACCAGGTTGGGAATGGCCCGAAGCGACGCCAACTGCTCGACCGGCTGGTGCGTCGGGCCGTCCTCGCCCACGCCGATCGAGTCGTGGGTGAAGATGTAGAGCACGGGCAGTTCCATCAAGGCGGCCAGCCGCGCCGAGGGCCGCAGGTAGTCGGCGAAGACGAAGAACGTCGAGGCGTAAGGCCGCAGGCCGCACAGGGCCATGCCGTTTGAGATGGCGGCCATGGCGTGCTCGCGGATGCCGAAGTGGAAATTGCGTCCGGCGGGCTCATCGTCGCGGAAGTCGCCCGCCCCGGGGAACTCGAGCCGCGACTTGTTCGACGGTTCGAGGTCGGCCGAGCCGCCGAGCATCCAGGGGATGTTCTTGGCCACCTGGTTGAGCACCTTGCCCGACGAAACCCGGCTCGCCATGCCCTTCGCGTCCGCCGGAAACGACGGGATGTCGGCGTCCCATCCCCCGGGCAGTTCGCCTTTGCGGATCAAGTCGATCTGGGCAGCCAACTCGGGGTACTGCTTGGCATAGGCGGCGTACTGGGCGTCCCACGCCGCGCGAAGCTGCTCGCCCCGGGCGCCGATGCCCTCGGCGAAGTGCCGCACGACGTCCTCGGGGACGTAGAAGTCCTCTTGGCCGGGCCAGTGGTACGCTTGCTTCGTCGCCCGCACCTCGTCGGCGCCCAGCGGCGCGCCGTGGGCCTCCGCCGTGCCTTCCTTGTTCGGCGCGCCCCAGCCGATCCGGCTCTTGACGATCACGAGCGTGGGGCGGCGAGTGGTTTCCTGGAAGTAGCCGATCGCGCCGCGCAGGGCGTCCAGATCGTTGACATCCTCCACCTCGACGACGCTCCAGCCGTAGCCGCTGAACCGTGACGCGACGTCCTCGCTGAACGCCAGGCCCGTGCTGCCCTCGATCGTGATGCCGTTGTCGTCGTAGATCCAGCAGAGGTTCGACAGTCTCAGGTGCCCGGCGAGCGAGGCCGCCTCGCCGCTGAGGCCTTCCATCATGTCGCCATCGCTCGACAGGGCAAAGACGTTGAACCCGAACAGGTCGTGGCCCGGCCGGTTGTACGTGGCCGCCAGCCACCGCGAGGCGATGGCCATGCCGACGCTGTTGGCGACGCCCTGGCCCAGCGGCCCGGTGGTCGTCTCGACGCCCGAGGTGTGCCCGTGCTCGGGATGCCCCGGGCAGCGGCTGCCGAGTTGCCGGAACCGGCGGATATCGTCGAGCCGGACGGCCAACTCGTCGGTCCCCTGCTGGCGGACTCCGGCCAAGTGCAGCGTCGCGTAGAGCAGCATCGAGGCATGTCCGCAGGAGAGCACGAACCGGTCCCGCGCCGGCCAGTCGGGCGTCTTGGGATCATATTGCAGCATCTCGTTAAACAGCACATAGGCCACGGGGGCCAGCGCCATCGGCGTGCCCGGATGGCCGCTTTTTGCTGCCTCAACCCCCTCCATTGAGAGGGTTCGGATGGTATTGATCGCCAGAGTTTCGATGTTGCTGGATTGAGAGTCCATGGTTCGTCCGTCGTTGGCTGGAGCACTCACCGATGCCCCCTTTCGGTGGGGGGGCACAGCGGGTGCGGTAAACCAATGAATCTAGGGCTTGGCGGGGCGTTCGTCAACGCGGGGGAGCGAGGTTCCGAAGAGACCGCGAAAAGGCCTTGTGTCCTATTCGCGTTGCACTGCGGGGAAGGTTAGCCATTCCCAAAGGGGCCACACATGGTCGGTCAGGCCGGCGGCCATGGCGGGAGTCTGCGGTAGCCATTGGCCGTTGGGGCCTCGTTGACGCAGCGTCCGC
>JAPLNP010000463.1 GCA_026401055.1 Planctomycetia bacterium | reverse complement strand
AGACGATCAGCAACAGCACCGACGTCGCCAGCGAGGGCCGTCCCAAGGTGCCCAGCAGGCTCCCCACGCGGCGGCGAAGGCTCACAGCGGGCGACTGCGTTTGCCGACGCGACTTCCGTGCTTTGTGGCCATGCCATGCGGCCACCAGTCCGGCCCATAGAAGCAAAGTCCAGTACGGGCCGCCGTAAGCGGTCCATTGGAACGCCGCCCAGGCCCATTCGCCGTCGCTGGGTGTGACCACGTTGTAGTAGAGGCTGGCGTCCGACCCCTTCCAGCCGCGAGCGGGAATCGGCAGAGGAAATGGGAAGGTCGCGAGGTAGCCTTGATCGGGGCGGATTTCGGTGAGTAGGCTCAAGAACAGGGATACGACAAGCGTGAAGATCAGCATGGCGCGGATGCTGAACTGGAACACGCGCCGTCGCAGCGACCACCAGCCGATGCACAAGAGCGCCGCCACGGGCGTCAATAACAACGCCGCCGTGAAGAACCACGCTTGAACCTGGCGGCCGATGATTTCCGCCGGCGCCAAGCCGAAAAGCGTCACGGTGACCGCCGTGGCAATGAGCAGCATGACTGCATGCGAGATAGGTCCGACGACAGGAGAATCAGCGGGCGCAGGCGGTCGGGACAGAAGTGTCGCCAATAGACCGGCCAAGAGAAGCAGGACGATCACCGAAGGCGCGATGCCGACCAAGAGGGCGATTGCCAAGGCCGCCAAGCCGGACGCACCTGCCCATCCGGCCACCGACGGGGTCTTGCCTCTCGCCACGTTGTCGGTTGCCATTTTGACGACGTCTCGTTCAACGAGCGCGGCTTCCAGACGAGCAACCATCTGCTGCCGCTCGGCATCGCCCACCGCCAGGTCGTGCATGACAGCGAGACTCATCATCCTCCGTGCCGCTTCGACCTTGCGGGAAGCGGCCACGCGATCGTACGCCTTCCCCGGACTGCCCCGCTCGTACTGTTCAAACGAATGCTCTCTCTCGCGGCATAACGCCAGTGCCGCGGCGAAATCGAGCGTGGATGTCCTCTCCTCGAATGTCTTGGCAACTCGTCACGTCGAGCAATAGCAATGCACCGGCACGAGTGATGGGCCGCCTGTTCACGATGCATTCATGGTCCCTCAGGGGCGTCCGTGTGTGGGTGAGAAAGTCGGCGACCGCCGCAGAATCGGCATCCCCGACGGAAAAGTACGGCTTGGCCTTGCCCTGCTCAAACCGGCGGATCGCCTGCCGGAACTTCTCGGCGTCTTTGATCACCAATCCGCGCTTCGCGTCGGAGACAACGACCTCCGCGGCAGCGCGCCAACAGAACCGGGCCGCCAGATAGTCATAGAGCGCGTTGTCGGGATCGTGCCGAGCGCACTCGTCCAGTGTACTGAGCCAATCGGGATCGCATGGCGTCGCGTCGTCGCAGTACCACGATCGGCGATACAGAAGCACGGCGTACAACCGCCACCACTGGACGTTCGTGGGATCGAGCCTGGCGGCGGTGGCGGCAAGCTCAAGGCAGCGACGATGGCACTGCCGTCGGAAAGCGTCTTTTGCCCGCCGGATAGCCAAAACGTCCAGATCAGGGAGCACGCGGCCCGGCGTAAGAGTGCTCCCGAGTTTCCGGTACCGCCACACGAATCCCTCGCCGGGCGAATCGAGCACCAGCGCGGCGCCCATCGTCAGCGCGGCGTCGTTGGGATGGGCCTCCAGAACCCGGTCCACTTCGCGGAGCCAATACTCGGCCTGTTCGGCCGGTTCGCGGGAGTCGATCGGCTCGTAGGCCCCCAAAACCCAGCCGAGCGTCGCGTCGCGCCATTGCAGGCCCAGGGCCCCCATGCCCGACTCCATCTGCGTGGCACGCCAGAACAGCCGCGCGCTCAGGCAAACCACGAGCACCAGCGCGCAAGGCCAGATGCCCGCGGAAATCGGGTGCTTCAGCCGGAGGAAGGGGCGATTCATGGGCGACGTTCCTCTTGCGTGATCGTCCACCGGACGGTTGTCCCCTCATGGCGCCCGATCACTGTAGCGGGAAGACCAGGCCGGAGAAGGTTGCGAGGAGGCCGAGGGTAATGAGGACGAAGATCAGCCACCAGGTGACGACGCTCGTGTACCAATGAGCGCCGAGGTTGGCGAAGATGTTGAGCCGGCGCCAGTTGACAGTCACTTCGTCGCTGACTTGCTCGGGCCGGGGCGGCGCCGTCAGAAGGCTGACCACCGTGCAGACGACCATGCAGAAGGCCCAGTTGACGGCCGCCTGGTTCGCGTAGGGCTCGATCCACGCGGGAGGAGCCGAGCCCAGCCAGGCCTCGCTGAACTGCACGTAAACCTTCATGGCGATTCCCAGCGCAAAGCCCAGCGTGACGGCGACCGTGGCGCCCTTCGCGTTGATCCGGCGCCAGAGGATCCCCAGCAGGAACACGGCGGCGAACGGCGGGGCGAAGAAGGCGTAGAGCGACTGGATGTAGACGAACAGGCTCTCGCCCAACTCGCCGATGAAGCAGCCCAGCAGAATCGCGACGGCCAGAACGACGACCGACGACACCACGCCGACCCAAACGAGATGCTTGTCCGAAGCGTTCGGCTTGAGCAGCCGCCGATAGATGTCCAGCGTGAAGACCGTGGCGGTCGAGTTCAACACGGAGTTGACCGTCGACTGGATGGCTCCGAAGAGGGCCGCGAGGAACAGGCCCCGCAGTCCGGCGGGAACGAGTTCTTGCAGCAGGCTGACATAACCCTTGTCCGCCGCCGGCTTCACGGCGTCCCACGGTTGCAGCAGGATCTCGGGACGCATGGCGAAGAGGATCAAGCCCGGCACCACGACGATGCCCGGCAGCAGGATCTTCATGAACCCGGCCATCACGATTCCCATTCGGGCGTGGTAGATGTTCTTGGCGCCCAAGACGCGTTGGATCATGAACTGGTTGAGCACGTTGTACCAGATGCTCACCGAGAAGATTCCGAACAACAGGGACGTCCACGGCACGACCGGATGGCTCGCCGGTTGGAAGACCGACAGGCGGTTGTAGCTATCGGTGCCCGACAGATTCCGGACGTTGGTGGCGACGGCCTCGGCCCAGAGTCCCGAGTTGGCCTGGTTGCGCTGGATCATGATCCGCGCGCCATCGACCAAGGAGCCGTCGTCCCCGGCCAGGGCGTCGAGCCCGAGGATGGTGACCGCGGCGCCGCCGAACACCATGACCACGACCATGAACAGGTCGGTCCACGCGACCGAGGAAAGGCCGCCGTAGATCGCCCACATGCCGGCCACGACGCCCAGCACGACGATGGCGACGTAGAGATTCCAGCCGAAGAGTTGCTCGATCGCCAGGGCCCCGCCGTAGAGGATCGCGGCCAGGAACGCCACGACGTTGCTGATGATCGTGACGATCGCGAAGAGCTGCCGGAGGGCCGGGTTGAAACGCCGTTCGAGGAACTCGGGCGTGGTGAAAACCTTGGAAACGAGGAGAAAGGGGATGAAGAACCAGATCAGCAGGGAGAACGTCACGACGTTCATCCATTCCGCCATCGAGACGCAGATGCCGTAAACGCACGCGGCGCCGATCATGCCGATGAAGTGTTCGCTGCTGATGTTCGACCCGATGAACGAGCCGCCGACCACGTACCACGGCAGTTTCTTTCCCGCGAGAAAGTACTCCTCGGCCCCGGTGTGTTCCTTCCGGCCGGCCCAGTACCCGACCGCCGAGAGGCCCACGAAGTACGCGGCAAACGCGATATAGTCCAGCGGCGACAGCGTGAAGTGTTCCATGGGGCGCGGGGCCTTTCGGGGTTAATCGTGTTTCTACTCGACATGTCCGACGATGACGCGGGCGCCGGCTTGCTCGAGGGCTTCGAGGAACTCCTTGTCCGCGCCGTCGTCGGTCACGAGGCCGTCCCACTGGGCGAGCCGGCCGAACCGGCGCAGCGCGGTCTTGCCGAGCTTCGAGTGGTCGGCCGCAATATACACCCGCTCGGCGGACGCCGCCATCCGCAACAGCATGGGCGTGTTGTCCGGAGGTTGGCTGAACACGTTGCCGTGGACGTCGATCGCGTCCGCCCCCAGAAACGCCACGTCCGCCCGGAGCGACTCCAGGTTCGATTCGGTCAGTGGGCCGGTCAGGTCGGGCGACGCCGGTCGCAGGTATCCGCCGGGCAGAAGGACCTCGATCTGTTGCTCATACTGAAGCTCCGCCGCGGCCGGCAGCGACGTGGTCACGACCGTCAGTCCCGACATTCCCCGCAGCCGCCGGGCGATCTCCAGCGTCGTCGTGCTCCCGTCGAGCATGATCGTGTGGCAACCGTCCAGGAGCGGCAAGGCGGCCTTGGCGATGGCTTGCTTGGCCGCCTGATTCTCGTTCACTCGCTTGAGGAAAGCGAATTCGAAGCTAACGCGTTCGCCGAGGGTGGCCCCGCCGTGGGTGCGGATCACGCGTCCCTGTTCGGCCAAAACCTGCAAATCGCGGCGGATCGTCATGCCGCTGACGCCCAGCGCGGCGGCCAATTCGCCGACGGACTGCTCGCCATGTCGGGCGATCAGTTCGCGGATGTGGGCTTGTCGGGCCGTCAGGCTCATGGAGGCACGCGGGTGGGGGTATCCGGGGCGAAATCCGAGCTAAAGGGCGACACGCTCAGCGCAAGTGTGTTCATTGTGAACACCGCAAAAACCGCTGTCAAGACGGGTAACGGCACGGGGTTTTCAATAATCCACGGTTTTCTTGCCGCCCCGCCCGTTGACAGACTCCCAAGGCCCTGATAAGTTCTGTGCATTCTGAACAGCACCAGGGAACTTCGGGTGCTTCGCGGTTCTCTCCCAACCGGAGGTACGTTCATGATTCTTGACGGACGGGAATTGCGGCTTGGGCGGCTTGTCGGCGACGGCCGGGCGGTGGTGATCGCGATCGACCACGGCTTGTTCGACGGGCCGATCCCCGGAATGGAGAACCTGCCCGAGACGGCCGCGAAAATCAACCCCGCGGTCGACGCCGTGCTCCTCTCGCCGGGCATGTTGCGGCACTGCCATGGCATCTTCGCGCGTCCCAAGCGGCCGTTGGCGGTGGTGCGGCTCAATTGGAACACGGTATACTGTTTCGGACTGAACTACTTCGGCGCGAAAAGCGTCTACATGGCCGAACCGGCCGACGCGCTGCGCGAAGGGATGGACGTCGCCTTGGTCTCGTTGACCCTGCAAACAGGCGACGAGGAGCGCGACGCGGCGAACGTCGAGGTTTTCGCCCGGCTCACGAGCGCCTGCCACGCGCTGGGGATTCCCGTGATTGGCGAGTATTTTCCGACCGGACACCTCAAGATGACGCCCGAGCGGTTGCACGCCGACGCGCTGTTGGGCTGCCGCGTGGTGACCGAGTTGGGCGCGGACGCGATCAAGACGTTCCACACGCACGACTTCAAGGCCGTGACGTCCTCCTGTCCCGTGCCCGTGTTCGCCCTGGGGGCCGAAAAGCTCCCGACGCAGCGGGACGCCTTGCTTCTGGCGGCGCGGGAGACGGCGGACGGCGCCGGCGGGGTGGTGTTCGGCCGCAACGCGATCCAGGTGCCCGACCCATTCTCTTTCCAGGCGGCGTTGTGCGACGTCGTCAAGCGCGGGGTCGCTGTCGAAGAGGCAATCAAGACGCATCGACTCGTGTAGGAGGCGGCGATGTTTCTCGGCCTGGACCTGGGCACCACGAACATCAAGGCGCTGGCCGTCGAAGCGGACGGCCGCGTGGTGGCCGAAGGCACGGCCGCCGTCGGACGCACCTGCACGCCCGACGGCGGTGTCGAACAGGATCTCGAGGAAATCTGGCGCTCCACGTGCCGGGCGATCCGTCAGGCCGTCGGCACGCTCGCACCGGATGCCATCGAAGCGGTCGGCGTCTCCAGCCAGGGCGGCGCGATCGCGTGGCTCGACGCCAACGACCGGCCGCTCGGGCCGGTGATCAGTTGGCTCGACGGCCGCGGAGTGCCTTGGGACAAGCATCTTACCGAGGAACTCGGCGAGGATTTTCTCGGAGAACACCTAGGCCGGCGCCGGTCGGCCATCACGCCCGGGCAGATCCTGCGGCTGCAAGATGCCTCGCCGGAGTGGTTCGCCCGGGTTCGCCAGGTCGCCTTCGTCGGCGACGTGATCGTCGGACGGTTGTGCGGACGTCGGGCGCACGATCCGACGTCGCTGTCGATCGCCATGCTTCTGAACCCGTCGCTCGGCAAGGCGGACCCCGAGATTCTCGCTCGGCTGAACCTCCGCGAGGATCAGCTTCCCGATCTGCTCGCGGCGACGGCTCCCGCCGGCAACGTGACGCCGCGGGCCGCCCACGAGACCGGCTTGCCGCCTGGGATTCCGGTATCGCCGGCGGTTCACGATCAGTACGCCGCGTCGCTCGGGGCTGGGTCGGTCGGCGACGGCGACGTCAGCCTGGGCACCGGCACGGCCTGGGTGCTGGTGGCCAATTCCGCCAATCTCGCCCCGCCGGCAACGCCGCATACGTTCGTCTGCCCCCATCCCGTGCCGGGCTTGTTCGGCCAGATGCTATCGATGACCAACGGCGGGTCGGCGTTGGAGTGGGCGATCTCGCTCGCGGGCAAGGGGTCCGCCGGGCGGGAAGAAGTCGACGCGGCGCTGGAGTCGGTCCCGCCGGGCAGCGACGGCCTGAGGTTCTGGCCGCTCTTGACGCTCGGCGGAGGAGATACGCCGTTCGAGCGACCGGGCGGACGGCTCGCGGGAATCACGTTTTCGCACGGGCCGAACCACGTCGTTCGCGCCGTGGTCGAGGGGCTTGCCTGCGAACTGGCCCGGCATCTGGGGCATCTGACCGCGGCGGGCGTGGCCGTCGAGCGGCTGGCGATGTCCGGCGCGGCCGCCGCAAGCCGGGTTACGCCCGGGATCATCGCCGACGTCACCAACTGCCCGGTCGCCTGCATCGAGCAGCCTTCGCTCAGCGCGTTCGGCGCCTCGGTGATTGCTCAGACGTTGATTCAACCCGGCATCGACCTTGCCGCGTTGGCGCGTCGTTTGGCGCCGGCCAGCCGAACGATTTCGCCGGGCGGGAATCGCGCGGCGTACGCAGGACTGTTGGCCGAGTATCTTGAACCGTTTAAGGGTCGCGAGGGGGACAGTCCCATTTTCGCGGCGAAGAGGTCAGTTGGCGAGGCGACGTTCTCCGCGCCGCGAAAATCGGGACAGTCCCCTGGAGTCGACGCATGAATCCCGTGCCGCTGCATTACGTTTGGGACTACACCGACGTCGATCGGGCGTTTTGGAGGGAACACCTCGAGGACTGGCTGCCCCGCCGGGTGTTCGACGCCCACACCCACGTCAACGAGCCGGAGTTCTGCGTCGAGGAGATGACCGACGAGAAGCGGCGGCAGTATTGGGTGAACGAGGTGGGCGAGCCGATCGGGGCGGCCGACGCCGAACGCTGCTCGCGGATCGTGCTGCCCGGCCGCGAGTTCAACTGCCTCGTGTTCGGCCACCCGACGCTCGAGTTCGACGTCGAGGCGAGCAACGCCGCGTTGGCTCGGGCGTGCGCCGAGCGGGACTGGTACCGCCTGGCGGTCACCCGGCCACAATGGTCGGTCGAACAGGTCGCGCGGGAGTTGGATCAACCCAAGGTGCTGGGCGTCAAGGTCTACTACGCCCTGATCAGCAACGACCCGACGAGCCGCGACAAGCACATCGAGGCGAGCATTTTTGATTTCCTACCGCATGCGCAGCTCGAATTGCTCGACCGGCGGCGCGCCTGGGTGACGCTGCACGTGCCCAAGGCCGCTCGGCTGGGCCACCCCGACAACATCCGCGAGATCAAGCAGATCCGCCGCGAGTATCCAAACATCACCTTGGTGATCGCCCACTTGGGCCGGTGCTACACGCTGCCGCACGCCGAGGAGTCGCTGCCGCAATTGGCCGACGACGAGGGACTCTACTTCGACAACTCGGCCGTGCTGAACCCCGACGTACACCGCTTCGCGCTGGACACCCTGGGCCCGGGCCGCATCCTCTACGGCACGGACAACCCGATCTTCTACATGCGCGGCCGCCGCCAGTGGCACGGGCGGACCTACGTCAACCGAACCAATCATCCCTTCTACTTCAACCGCGACCGCGAGCCGCCCGAGGTCGAGGCCGGTTACACGCTCATGATGTACGAAGCCCTACGGGCGATCCGGCAGGCGTGCGAAGCCCTGCGGCTGGAGCGCGACGACGTCGAACGCATCTTCCACGGCAACGCCGAACGGCTGATCGCGTCGCGGCAGAAAGCGTAGACACCATCCAACAAGGAGACCCCTTCATGAACGGGCAGTTCCACTACGACTTGGCCGAGTTCCTTCCGTTCCAGGACGCGGAGGCGTGCCGGCGCGTCCGGGCGATCAAGCGGGCGGACGTCGCCAAGCACCCCAACAAGAACTTCCGCATCCGCGTCATCGAGGACGAGACCGCCTTCCGCTTCGCTTACGTGATGGACATCGTGGCGGGAATCAAACGGGCGCTGGACGAGGGCCGCAAGCGTTACGTCCTCATTCTGCCCGCTCCCAACCCGCATTACGCCTTCGTGGCCAAGATGATCAATGACTTGAACATCCCCTGCCACCATGTCCACACGTTCAACATGGACGAGTACGCCAACCAGGACGGCCACACCGCGCCAAAGGACTGGAAGGGCGGCTTCCAGTACTGGATGTACCACGACCTGTTCGACCGAATCCGCCCGGAACTGCGGATGCCCGAGAGTCAAGTTCACTTCCCCACCACCGAAACGGTCAACGACTACAGCAAGATGCTCGAGGACGTCGGCGGGGCGGACATCTGCTACGGCGGGATCGGCTGGTGCGGCCACATCGCGTTCTTCGAGCCGCACCTGGGCCGCGAGTTCGTCGGCAACATCGACGGCTATCTCGAACAAGGCTCGCGGATCGTCGATCTGCACCCGATCACGATCTGCCAGAACTGCCTTTACGCCGATGCCGGAAGCGCCGGCGACTGGTCCTGGGTGCCGCCCAAGGCCGCCACGATTGGACCGCGCGACCTGGCCGGCTCGAAGCTCGTGAGCTTCTGGGACGGTTTTGGCGCGGGCGAGGGGATGTGGCAGCGGTTCATCAGCCGGCTTGCCGCCCACGGCCCGGTCACGCCACTCGTGCCCGCCAGCATCCTGCAAATCCTCAAAAGCGAACTGATCCTCTCCGGCCCGGTCGCGGCCGATTGCAGCGACAAGACGAGCGAGCGCCGGGTTGAGATCGAAATCTGAACGAAGAAAAGGTGACAGACGCCGAATCTGGGGACTTTGGGAAATGTGGGCTGTCGTGGATTGCGCACGTCGTGCTGATCGTGTGCCGATCTTCGCACGCAATCCCCAACGGCGATAGTGCCTGTTGACAGAGCCGCATGGACGCACGATAATCCGCCCAGAGGTGGTTCAAAGGGCCCGTCGGTGGCTGAAAGGACCCTGGGGTAGCGGGGCAATCATGGATACCGCAACGATTCTCGCCAAAGTGGGCCGGGACGCGCCGGAGCCTGGGGCAATTGATACCAGGGCATTCGGTCCCTGGTTCCACATGATGGCTCGCGAGACGACCCAAAGCGATGAGCAATTGGGGCGGCGCGACATTGGCTCACTCAACGTCGAAGCAGCGCTCGGACTGCCCGGCGCGGAGAACCTCGACCTCGACGCATCCGTTCAACAACTCAACGCCTGGGCCGCGCAGCTTCGCGCCTTCACGGAACGTCGCTGGCCCCTGTTTCAGCGCTCGCCCGAGGAGTATGACTTTTCGCGGGGGCAATTCCTGATGCTCGTGCTAGTGACCTTTTTGCAGAAGCACCTGGGCGTTCACTACAACGAGTCTTTCAGCGAGGGCGAGTACGACACGACGGACTCGCGCAACCTGTTCATCCACGGGATACTGAGCGGCCACGGCGGCACGTGCGCGACCCTGCCCGTGTTGTACATCGCCGTCGGCCGTCGCCTCGGATACCCGCTCTATTTGGTCCGCGCGAAGGAACACTTCTTTGCGCGCTGGGAGGAAGCGGGCGGCGAGCGATTCAACATCGAATGCACCTCACCCGGATTCAGGGCGCCGGACGACGAGTACTACCGCCACTGGCCGAAGCCGCTGACGCACGACGATCTACGGGCGGGAAACTTCCTGCGAAATCTCCGGCCGCGCGAAGTGTTGGCGGCGTTCCTCTGTGAGCGCACTCGCTGCCTGATGGACCACCTTCGCCTTGGCGACGCGCTGCTATCCAGTTGCCTGGCGGGGCAACTGGCGCCCGAGGATCCCGGAGTGCTAGGGGTCTGGTGCATCGCCACGCTCATGGCGCGGTCGCTGGAAGAGGCACGCCGGAGGGCGGAACTCAACGATTATTGGGGTCTCGACCTGTGCAAGGTGTCCGTTGCGGAGGCAAACGATCGCTTCGACCTCTGGGCTGCCCCCATCGTCCGCCAGTCATTGGAGCGAATTGCGCGAATTCACGCGAGCAGCCGCGCAATCGCTCGCGACGAAGTGTTCGGATTACACGCTCGCGCGAATGGTACGCGTCGTTCACAAGTGAATCCGTGAGGAGGAAGACCATGTACGACCCGACGGTAGGACGTTTTCTGGAGGAAGACCCGATTGGCTTCGCGGCGGGGGATACGAACCTGTACCGGTACGTGCATAACAGCCCCACGACCAGAACCGACCCTTCGGGATTGATCGAGTTGGGCAACTCAAGCAGCGGTTCGCTATCGGTCTTTCCGCCTCGTGCTTTGTCACACCTAAAAACTGGGATCGAGGATGCGGATTGACTCGGCAATTACCGCAGCATTTCAAGCCCTTCATCCCAAGATTAAGCTGTGACAAAGCACTAGGATCGTGATAAACGGTATTACTGGCGACTTTGTGATCCAAGGGCCTAGCGCTGACCTGCAATTGCCGGGCGGTGCCTTCATCACTGGCGGTTATGGCAGCGATGGCGCATACGGTAGTGGCTTTGTGCCGCTCGGGAACGATGCCTTCATCACTGGTGGTTACGGCAGCGATGGCGCGTACGGTAGTGGCTCTGTGCCGCTCGGGAATGGTGGGTACATGGGTGGTGGTTTCGACGCCGGGGGCGCGTATGGTGAGGGTATTATCCAAATCCCAGGCAAGGGGTCCATATGGGTCTGGGGTACACACCACGCATGGATTATCGGCGGTGGCACATCCTGGTGATCTTGCCTGTCCATAGAACGGAAGCGTCGCTCGATGCAATGTGGAGAATGTAGCCATCTACGCAAGGAGAAAGCAAGTGACAAGGTCGTCATCACTACTTGTGCGCCCGTTATCACGATTCAACAGTGCGCAACGTGTGGCCTCGTGCGTGACGCTGCTTGTGGTGCTGGCTCTTCCTTGCGCGCCAGCGACGTGTGGCGATGCGCCGCTCTCTACCGAATCAAACGGGAGATCACAAATGACCAATCGGCAACCCAGATCCAGTGACCTAGCAGAGTCGGCGGAATCGCAGGCACAAACGGTGAGTCTAGCGGCGAAAGCAGTCCGCTTGCTCGAAGAAGGTAGCGTTGATGAGGCGGTCATCGTGCAGCGTCAGCTTGTATCCGTACTCACGTCTTCGGATGGCGCGTCCGGATGGCGGACAAGAACCGAGCAAGCACTGCTATTGGAGATGGAGCGCGCTTGTACACTCAACGAACAACAACGCAAGGCGTACCTGGTTGCCTATCAGAGACTGGCGCAAAGCGCGCAGAAGATCGGAATCGAGGACTACGACAGCGCAGGCGAACTGTTGGACAAGGCACTCGAGGGTTTCACTACCGTCCTTGGAGAGAATTTCCTTGGCGTGGCTCGCTCGCTCGAAAGACTTGGCCTTGTGACCTTGAGGAAGGGAGATCCCTCGAAGGCCGCGGAGCACGTGATCCGCGCCGCGGCGGTCTGGAAGGTCATCGTCGGGGACGATCATCCCTCGTATGCCAATGCGCTGAGGATGGCTGGGGAGGCTTCGGTTGAAGCCAGGAATCTGAAACAGGCCGACGCGCTCCTTCGGGACGCGTTGACTCGGCAGAGGAAGCTGTTTGGCGCGAGAGGGTTGCCTTACGCGGAGTCGCTGGAGATGCTCTCGCGAGTTATGCTTGAACAGGACAGACTGCCGGAGGCCGAGGCGTTGTGCCTGGAAGCGATGTCCATTGCGCAGGATTGGCATCGGCAGGATTCTCCATCCATGGCCGCGTCTTTCTTCAGTCTTGCCGACATCAGTATCGCTTATGAAGAGTACGCAAACGCGGATGCGAACCTGCGTCGTTCACTCGTGATTTACGAAAGGGTGCTGCCTCCGTGGAACCCGGTGATTGCCAGGGTTCTTGACCGGCACGCCAGCGTGTTGCGGAAGCTAGATCGCCCCGATGAGGCGAAGGCGATGGAAGCGAGAGCCGAGAGCATTCGCGCTCAACTCCGCCCGCCTGGTGCATCCGAGCCCGCATTGCGCCACTGACGGGGGCCATGGCTCTCCGGGGCTCATCCGCCTCCGAACCAGGGCGGATTTGCATGCGGGCTCGGTGAGACACTTCCAAAGGGTGTTTGTTTTGAAGGAAGACGCAGTGCATTCTGAACGCCCAGTCTCTCTTTCCGCAGTCCTTGCGAGACTCGTCCTGGACGTGCAGGTACCGCTGAGCGTGATGCGGCAGTGACGGAAGTTGCCGGAGAGAACGTGAGCCGCTGTCATAGGAGAGATTCGCGGTGACCCAACGTCACATGCAGCCCTCGGACCTTCTGGGCAAGGTGATCGACGTCCACTCGCACCTGGGCGTCAGCCTCAAAATGTATGCCAACGTGGAATTCCCCTACGCCCAGAGTATCGAGGGGCTTCACTACCGGCAGTTGGCCGCGGGCGTCGATGTCAACGTCGTGTTCCCGTTCAGCCCGGACCTGTTCTTCGACCCGAACGCACTCATGGCGGGCGAAATGGTCCCGGCCGAGCGTCCGCTGTCCGAGGTGCCCTACGGCGTCGAGAACCGGATGCTCATGCACGAGATCTTCCACTTCTGCCCCGAGCACCGCGAGCGGTTCTTGCCGTTCGTTTCGATCGACCCCGGGCGAAAGGTCGAGGGGCAGATCGCGGCCCTCGAGGAGTTGGAACGCGAGTTCCCGATCTACGGCATCAAGATCTCTCCGGTGGGGTGCCAGACGAGGATCACGGAGCTATTGGACCGTGGGCGGCCGTTCTTGGATTTCGCCCGCCAGCGCGACCTGCCGCTCTTGCTGCACACGACAGTCGACCCGCGGGAGACCTATTCCCACGCCCGATACGCCTTCGAGGTGATCGAGGCCACGCCGGACTTGCGTTTTTGCTTGGCGCATTGCATCGCCTTTCACCGGGGCTTTCTGGATCGCGCGGCGGCGATGGAAAACGTCTGGGTGGACACGTCGGCGCTGGCGATCCAGGTGCAGGTCGTCGCCTCGGGCAGTCCGGTGATGGCGACCGGCAGCGACCTTTTCGACGCCGATTACGGCGATTTTCGCCGGGTGATGGTGGCCCTGGCCGAGGCATATCCCGAGATGATCCTCTGGGGCACCGACTCGCCGTACTACAGTTTCATCGCCCGCCGCAAGCAGGGCGAGGGCGCCTTCGCGGAGTTCCGCCTCAAAGGCCGCTACGAAGGCGAGAAAGCCGCCCTGGACTCGCTGCCGGCGGGCTTGCGGGAGCGGGTCAGCAATACCAACACGCTTCGATTCCTGTTCGGAAAAAGGGGATAAGTCCAATTATTGGAGGGGCCGAAGCACCGACAGGGGAGGTTCGTAATTGGACTTATCCCCATTTTCGCCGCCGGGCCAGTGGTGATACGTGTGGGGGCAGCCGGGGAGGTAGAGGGGCAGGCGGTCGAATTGCTGCCCGCCGAAGAAGTTCAACAGGTAGTAGCCGATCGCCAGGCCGACGACGCCGCCGAGGACGATCTTGACCAATTCGCCGAACATGCTGTGTTTCTCGGCGTTCTGCCGGAGTCGGGCGGCGAGCGCCGCGGTGGAATCGTCCTCGTTCCGGTCGCGGGGCGTGAAATCGAACGCCTCGGCGTAGACCGCCGCAATGGCCGGCTCCTCGGCGGCGTCGGCGTGCTCGTCGGCTTGCTCATCGGCCAACTCGCCATCGGGCGGACGGATGTCATAGAGGGATGGCTCGTCCAAGACCGCCTCGGCGTCCAACGGCTCGTGGTCAGCCGTCGTTTTCGCCCAAGGTCCCTCGTCCGCCTCGTCACCGACCGCGCCGAGTGCCGGAATCTCCTCGTCGACGACCAGGTCGGCGGCCTCGTCGTCCGTCTCGCCGACAATCAACTCCGCTGCCTCCTCGTCCGGGGCGGCCACGCGAATCAACGCCGGAGGCGGGTCGCCGGAAGCGTCCTCAAGGGGGAACGCCGCGGCGCAGTGCGGGCAACGAACCTGCTCGGCGGGCAAGACGTCATTGGGGATGGTGACATACTGCCCGCATTTCGGGCAGGCGGAAACGGCCGGCATGTTTGGTTCCGGAACGAGAGGGGGTGGGGGCGGCACGGTCCTGGCGTCTGTTGGGCGTCTAGAGCCAGTGTACCATCGCGTTATGCGAGCTGGCCAGTGCAGTGGTGGGACTCGCTGCGATCGGCCCACCCTGCCTCACTGCCCCACCTTACCGTCCATCCATTCTCAATCTTGACTCCACCGGGTCAGTTCCCCTATGCTGCCGAGATTGAATCGAGAGATCCATTGCTTGCCCGGAAGTGCTGCCGGAAATTGAACTTACGCGATGTCCAATCTTACTCAGAATGATCTCAGCCGGCGTGCCTGTTGGGCGGGGGAGGAGCCCATCGCCAACGTGCTGATGGCGCAAACCCTGGCGAATCCCAACCTCGTTTCGCTGGCCGCGGGGTTTATCGACCACGAGACCCTGCCCGCCGAAACCACCCGAATGGCGATGGACGCCATCTGGTCCGATCCCCGCCGCGCCCGGGCGGCCCAGCAATACGGGACGACGGTGGGCCATCCGCCGCTTCGCCGGCTGCTGCTGGAGCGAATGCTCCAGGCCGACGGCCGGACGGCCGCCGAGATGAACGTCTCGATCGACCAGGTCGTCGTCACCGCCGGAAGCAACGAGTTGCTCTATCTGGTGGGCGACACGATTCTCGATCCGGGCGACATCGTGCTCTGCGGCGCGCCGAGCTACTTTGTTTATCTCGGGACGCTGGCGAACCTGGGCGCCCGGGCGGTCGGCGTCGACGCGGACGACGACGGCCTGGTGCCCGAGGCCGTCGAGGACGCGATTGCCCGGCTGCGCGGCGACGGCGAACTGGAGCGTCTCAAGGCGATCTACGTCACCAGTTACTACGACAACCCGACCGGGGCGACGGTTCCGGCCTCGCGCCGCTCGGCGCTGGTCGAGATCGCCAAGCGGCACTCCGGGCGCGGCCGCATCCGGGTGATCGAGGACACGGCGTACCGCGAGCTTCGGTATTTTGGCGACGACGTGCCCAGCGTCCGCTCGTTCGACCCCGAGGGCGACACCGTGGTGACGGTGGGCTCATTTTCGAAGTCGTTTTCGCCCGGCGTTCGCGTCGGTTGGGGCGTGTTGCCCCGCGACCTGGTCGGGCCGGTGCTCAGCCAGAAGGGCAACATCGACTTCGGCTCGCCCAACTTCAGCCAATACCTGATGTGGACGGTGCTGGAAATGTCGCTCTTCGACGCCCACGTCCGCAAGGTTTGCGCCGGCTACCGCTCCAAGCTCGATACGATCCTCGATGCCGCCGACGAGCACCTCGGCGCGATCGACGGCGTCCGGTGGGTTCGCCCCGGCGGCGGGCTGTACGTCTGGCTCGAACTGCCCGACGGGATCGACACCGGCTTGTCGGGGCCGCTATTCCCTCGGGCCGTCGAGGAAGGTGTTTTGTACGTGCCGGGCGAGTACTGCTACCCGCCGGAGGGCCGCGCCGTGCCGAAAAACATGATCCGTCTGAGCTTCGGCGTCCCTCGAAGCGACGAGATCCGCCGGGGCATGGAGTCCCTGGCCCGGGCCATCCAAAAGGTGATAGGATGAAAATCATCGACCGCTATCTCTTGCGCCAGTTCATTCAAACCTTCTTGATCTGCTTTTTGAGTCTCACCGGGCTGTTCATCGTCCTCGACGCGCTGACGCACATCGAGGGCTTCTTGAAGTGCGCCGAGAAGCACGGCAGCCTGGCCTCGCTGATGGGCGAATACTACGCCTATCGCTCGCTGTTGTTCTTCGATCTGACGGCCGGAATCCTCGCGCTCATCTCGGCCATGTTCACGATCACGTGGATCCAGCGCCACAACGAAATGACCGCCCTGATGGCGGCCGGCGTGCCGAGAATCCGCGTGGCGCTGCCGGTGATCGTGGCGGCCGCGACGATCGCCGTGCTGACCACCGCCAACCGGGAACTCGTGCTTCCCCGGGTACGAGAGGAACTGGTCCGCTCGCCGGACGATCTGGTGGGCGAGGCCGCGCGGAAGATGGACCCGCGCTACGACGCCCAGACCGACGTCGGCATCTACGGCGAGGCGACCGTCGCGAAGGATTGCCTGATCAAAAAGCCGAGCTTTCAACTGCCCCCGTCGTTGGACCATTACGGAAGCCAGTTGGTCGCCGCGACGGCCACTTATCTTCCGCCCGAGGGAGATCGGCCCGGCGGATACCTGCTCAAGGGCGTGAGCCAACCAAAGGACCTGGCTACCAAGCCGTCGCTCTCGCTCGGCGGCGAGCCGGTCATCATCACGCCGCGCGACGCGCCGGACTGGCTCGGCGAGAAAGAGTGCTTCGTGGTGAGCAACGTGACATTCGACCTCCTGACCGAAGGACTGGCCTACGCCTCGACCGCGCAGTTGATCGCCGGGCTGCGCAATCCGGGCGTCGATTTCGGGGCGGACGTCCGCGTCGAGATCCACTCGCGGATCGTCCATCCGTTCTTGGACGTCACGCTGCTGTTCTTGGGATTGCCGCTGGTATTGACGCGCGAGAACCGCAACGTGTTCCTGGCGATTGGGCTGTGTCTTCTGGTCGTGACGGTCTTCGTGCTGGCGACGATCGCCCTTCAGCATTTGGGGACGACGTTGTTGATTCCGCCGCACCTGGCGGCCTGGGCGCCGCTGTTGATCTTCGTTCCGCTGGCCGTCGGCATGGCCGGGTCGATGTGGAAGTAGCCGTAAATACGTGTTCCTTGGTGAAACCGAAAGGAGAACGTCTCATGAAACGAGTTCTGATGGTACTGAGTCTGTTGCTGGCGGCCGGATGGCTGACCGGCGTGGGTGTGGCCCAAGAGCCCGAGAAGAAGCGACCGGAGCCCGCCGAGCGTCCCGCGCGTGGGGCGGCCGAGCGCGAGCAGGCGGTGCATCGCGAGCGGCAAGAGATGGAACGGCGCCAACGTGAGACGTTCGAGCGCCAGCGTCCGGAAGTCATCGAGCGCCGCGAAGCAGCACTTCGCCAACTCACGGAGCGTATCCAGGAGATGAAGCGACAACTTGAGGAGCGCGAGCGGGGAGGCACGCCTGAGCAAGTCCGACCGTTGCAGGAGGAAATCGCGGCTCTCATGCGTCGGCGGGCGGAACTCATGCGTGAGTCGCCCGAACGCCCAAAGATCGAGTCGCCCCGCGAGGAGGAAGTCCAGAAGCTTACGGAGGAAATCGAGACGTTGTATCGCGAGAGGGTCGAGCGGATGAAGGAGGGCCAGGGCGAGCTGGCCGAGGTGTTGAACCGGAAGCTTATGGAACTCGCGCGCCGGTGGGCGGACCTCCGGTTCCCGCCCGAGCCAATGCCCGCGCCGCGGCCGGCGCAGCCCGGAGGACCGCCCGAGCGGGTGCGTCTCTTGCGCGAAGCGGTCGAACACATGCGTCAGGCGGCCGAGAGGCTCCACGCGGCCGACCTGCACGAGCCGGCCGAGCAACTTCAGCAGGCGGCCAAACGCCTCGATCAGGAGGCCGAGAGGCAGATGCGCCCGGCCGACCCGCAACGGGAACTCGCCGCGGTGCGTGAAGAAGTCCGCCGTTTGCGCCGCGACGTCGACAAACTCGCCAAGCAGGTGAAGGACCGCGATGACGATGATGGAGACGATGAGGACGAAGACGGGGATGACGATCGCTGAACCGTCTCCGGCCAAACCGCTTCCGTAAGGGTCCAACCTTCCGAGCTATGTCCGCGTCCTTGAGTTTCGCCGAGGCGATTCGCCAAAACGTGCTGGTCTTCGACGGCGCGATGGGCACCGAGATCTACCGGCGCCACGTCTTCACCAACCGGTGTTACGACGAGCTGTGCCTGTCCGATCCCGCGCTGATCCGCGGGATCCTCTCGGACTACGCCGACGCCGGCGCCGACGTGCTGACGACCAACACGTTCGCCGCCAACCGGCTGGCGCTGGGCAAATACGGCCTGGCCGACGTGACCCGCGAAATCAACCTCGCCGGGGCCCGGATCGCCCGGCGGGTCGCCGACGCCGCCGGGCGGACCGTTTATGTGGCGGGCGACGTCGGCCCGATGCCTTCCCAGCCCCAGCACGAGCCGCAAATCGAAGAGATGGTCGTCGAGCAGGTCGAGAGTCTCGTCGAAGGCGGCGCCGACTTCATCCTGTTCGAGACGATCCGCACCCGCCGGGCCATGGAGCAGTTCGCGCTGGCCATGCGGCGCGTGCCGGAAGTGCCCTACGTCCTTTCGTTCGCCCTCGTCGAGGACGGACAGACCGTCGTGGGCGAGCCGATCGAACGAATGCTCGCGCCGCTGGGCGAAGGGACTCCCGCGCCCGTGGCCATGGGAATGAACTGCGGCACGGGTCCCGACGGGCTGCTTCGGGCGGTCGAGAAGGCGGTTCATCTGACCCGACTGCCCCTGATCGTCATGCCCAACGCCGGCATCCCCAAGGAAGTCGACGATCGGAAGATCTATCTCAGTTCGCCCGAGTACGTGGCGACCTACGCAAAGCGGTACGTTGACTTGGGCGCGGCCGCCGTCGGGGGTTGCTGCGGCATCGGGCCCGAGCACGTTCGCGAAATCGTCCGCGCCGTCAAGGCGATCAGCCGCGCGGCCGTCCGGCCGGCGATCACCACGGCCGAACAAGCCGACGAGGCCCAGCAGCCCGCCGCGCTGGCCGAGAAGTCCGAACTTGGCAAGCGGCTCGCCCAAGGGCAATGGATCACCACCGTCGAGCTGCTGCCGCCGCGCGGTTGGGACCTTTCGGACACCGTGGCCAAGAGCAAGACGCTCCGCGAGCACGGCGTCAACGCGGTGAACGTGCCGGACGGTCCCCGGGCGAGCTCGCGGATCTCGCCGCTGGTGACCTGCGAGCGAATCCGGCGCCAGGCCGGCATCGAACCCATCCTGCACTTCTGCTGCCGCGACCGCAACCTGATCGGGATGCAGGCCGATTTGTTGGCCTGCGCCGCCTGCGACGTCCACAACATCCTCTTCGTCACCGGCGATCCGCCCAAGCTGGGCAACTACCCCCAGGCAACCGGCGTGTTCGACACCGACTCGATCGGCATGGTCGCCGTCCAGTCGCGTCTGAACCGCGGGCTGGACCTCGGCGGCCAGGTGATCGACCCGAAGACCTACGCGGTGATCGGCGTCGGCCTCGACCCGACGGCGTTGGACCGGGAGAAGGAACTCGATCGTTTCCGCCGCAAGGTGGACGCCGGCGCCGAGTTCGCGATCACGCAGCCGGTCTTCGATCCCGACGCCTTGCTGCGGTTTCTGGATCGGGCGCGGGACCGCGGCATTCCGATCGTCGCGGGGATCTGGCCGCTGGCGAGTTACCGCAACGCGACGTTCATGAACAACGAGGTGCCCGGCGTGTCGATTCCCGAGTCGATCCTGCGGCGGATGGCCTCAGTCGAAAGCCGCGAGGACCAACTGGCCATGGGCGTCCGGATCGCCCGCGAGTCCATCGCCCGGGTCCGCGACCGCGTCGCCGGCATCCAAGTCAGCGCCCCGTTCGGCAAGATCGCCACGGCGTTGGCGGTGATCGAGTAGGGTAGACGGGTGGCACGTCCTGAGGAACGAAGGGCGTGGTGAATCGCCAACCCACGCCCTTCGTTCCTCAGGGCGTGCCACCCAAATTGTCATAGGGGCAAGGAAAAGGAAGGAAAAGGGGGGAAGGAAAAGGGGACACCCATAACCGCCGTCGTGTCAAGGGCCCGGATATTTGGGATTTCCGAAGTAACGAAAACACGGGAACGGAGAGAGGCTAGCCGGGGGTCCAGGGGGCGG
>JAPLNP010000133.1 GCA_026401055.1 Planctomycetia bacterium | reverse complement strand
ACGTGCAACCGAAGCCCGAGATGAAGCACCCCACAACCCAACGCCCCCCAAGACGCCGCCCAGGGCCAAGCGGTCCGGCTGCGCCACGCCCGCTACACAGATTATCCGGGAAACCAAACATCGCTATTCGCTTGTTTAGGGACTAGCCCGGAGAAGCCTCCGAGCGACGCAAACACCTTGCCATCCAGCACGGCCAAAGACAGCACGCGCCTCGAGGGCAATCGCTCGTCGTCGGGCGCGTCTTTCTGATGATAGATCACGTCTTCACCGGTGGGGGGCCGCCTGTCCGCCGCCTCTTGTCCGTCGTACTGCAGCCACTCGGCCGGCCCGCCCTGCAAGGGCGCGAGGCAAAGACCCTGCGAGAAGCTTCCGACACAAAGCACGTGATCGTCCATGTCGAAAGCGCAATTGTCGGCGTACGGCAGAACGGAGACGCCAACCGAATCGCGGCGATAGCTTCGCTTGGGCAGGACGCGGTGTTGCCCGGTGGCCAAGTCCACGGCGATCGGTTGCAGGACGCCGTAGCGGTACGAGCGTTCCGAGACCAACTGATCGCTGTCTGGCACGCCCAGCAGGCCGCTGTCCGAGCCGCCAACGTACTTGCTGGGGCCGGATCCTTCGCGCAATTCCCCGTCGCCCAGGCCCATGGTCCAAACGGCGCCGTCGCGGACCTGCACGCGGCTGATCGCCCGCAGTTCCGGGTAGTTGGTCACGTCGAGCAGCCGTACCGCGCCGCGCCAAGGCACCGGCGCGTTGGGACGCAACTCGGGCCGCGCTAGGAACATCACCTGGCAGGCATTGGTCAACCCGTAGCGGAGCCGGCCCTCCTGGCCGTCGAGACAAACGACGGCGTGTTGATCAAGCTGCTCCAACACACGCCGCGCGGCGGCCGTCAGTGCGTCGTACTCGGCGACGGGGGCAACCCAACGGCGCCGCAGCCCCAGCATCCGGTAGAGGTACGGCGCATAATAGCCGTAACCGACGTGAATCGGCTCGCTGGCGGCCAGCCCGGCCCCATAGACCACCTCGCCGCGGGCGAGCATGGTGTCCAGCAGATCGCGGGACTGGCCGAGGCGGGTTGCCGTGGGCAGCAATTCGATCGCGTCCAGCAGCGCATAGTAGCAAATGACGCGGGTCTCCCGCGGATCATCCGGCCCCGGATCGCGAATCACCTCCTGGAGCTGGTCAAGCAGTTTCTTGAAATCTCGAACCACGTCGTCTTCGACGGGCTGCTGCCAGTTTACGCAGGTCATGAACAGCGCTGCCTGGCCCAGCGCGGAGACGGCTTTCCGGCGATGGGCCGCCATCTTGCCGAGGACCGCCAACAACCGCTCGGCATCGGACCTCGTCACCACCCATTGGCCCGTGAGTCCCACGCGATCCAGTTGCGCCGCGCGGTTGGCGATCGCGGTGATCATCGTATTGAGCGTAAAGAACTCGTCCTGGTAGACGCCATGGCGGTCGGCCAGCTCGAGCCATGCCTCGAGGAAAGCGGCCGTGTCGTCTGCCCAATCCTTGGCGGTGGGCGAGAAGATCTCCGTGTTGCGAAGCAACACGCTCAGCCAATTGGTGTAGCGAACAAACGACGGCCGATCGCGAACCTCCGCGTAGGCCCGGGCGTCCAGGACTTTGCACAAGGCGCGATACCGCTGTTGCAGTGTGGCGATCCGGGCTTCGTCCTCGGGGTGCTCGTCTTCGATGAGCGGCAGGCGCTCCAGGTAAAGCTCGATGAAGAACATCCCCCCGAGAGGCTCCTGGACGCGGAAAGAGCCGTCGCTGTTGGGCACGGGGGCGAGGGAATCGGCAAAGACCGGTCGGTTTTCGGCGGCCCGCCGCTGGACCGCCGTCTCCGCCATCTTCATGCCTCGTTCCGCCAGGCTCAGCGAATCGGCGAGCGTCTGCCGCCCGACTTGGATCTCGCGCGGGGGCAAGAGCAACCGCCCGGGTTCCAGCGTTTCCCCGGCCACGGAGAAGCAGATCTCCGTCGCCGCCTCGAGCACGGGGATGCTTTGCGGGTCGATCGCCAAAGCCGCCTCCAAGCTGGTCATGGCTTGCGGGATCTGGCGATGTCGGCGCCAGAAGAGGGCCTCGCGGGCGAAGCGGCCGGCCTCCTGGCGGCGATTCGTGATGCCGGCGGCAGGTGTAGCCTTCATGGTTGCCGCCAACTGCGGTCCCAGACCCTCGGCCAACAGGAGCGGATCCTTGTAATCGGCCTTCGCCCGGACCGTGCCCAGCGGCTTCCCCTCGGCGGTGGTTATCGTGGCGCCGGCCCAGACCTCTTCGCCGTCGCCGCGGCGGATCTCGATTTCCGCGGTCAGCACCGCCGCCAGCAGTTTCGTTTCCGCGGTTTCTTGGTCGAGTTGCCCCAGGGCCGCCTCCCGCTTGATCAACTCAAACCGCTTCCGCTCCAGGACCACGACGTCGGGCGAGTTGGTCAAGACGCGCTCGACCAGTCGCCCCACGCCGTCGCAGAGGGGATTGGCCGACAGCGGCAGGTCGGCATTGCGCACGGAGACCAGGCAGAAGGTCCGGCGCGCGTCGGGCCCCAGAGTCCGTTTCCGTACCGCCAGGCGAACCGCCTCGGCAATCTGCCGGCCTGCCTGCTCCGGGTCGCCCTCGGTCAGCGCCCTGTCGCAAAGATGCATGCCGCTTGCAGTCTCGAAGGCCAAGATCCCCAGCACGTGCGAACTTTGCGGGTCGGTCTCGACCACCGCCAACACGTCGGCGCTGAGGAGCTTGCCCACGCGGATGGCGTCCGCCGCGTCCACGATTCCGCTGAGCGATAATTCTTCTTCGGCCAGAAGCTTCGCAATCTCCCCGCGCTCCACCATCGCAATATCGCCGCCGCCGCCGGAGAGTTCCACCTCGGCCAAGGCCAGACACTGCTGGGCCGCCTGATGGCCGCGACTGCCGATCAAGGCGACCCGGGTAGCGGCCTGAAGCGGCGAGCACGCCGCCAGGAAACAGCACAACCACCATGCTCTGGCGAGACTCATGGCGTTTTTTCCTTTTTCGGCGCCGGCTTTTCCGCGGGCAGCGTCTCGGCGAAATGTTCGAGGATGCGGATACCCAGTGTCCGGCCGCCGCCCTCGAGCGCCTTCTTCCCGGCAATGTTTTCCGAGAGGTCGGCTGCCCGCGTCGTGACGCGGTCCGCCAGCACGATCTTCCCATCCTTGCGACTGACCAGGTTGATCTCGGCGCGGGCCGAACAACTGACGATGTTGCCGATCCGCGCGGCGAACTCGCTGAAGGCCTCGCCCGCCACCAGCACATCGACTTTCTCCAACCCGCGCGGCCAACTGTTGACGTTCGCGGCCGTCCAACCGCGGGCGAACTCGGTCATCTCATTCTCCGGCACGTCCTGGACGGTAAAGCCGCACTCCCTCAACAGCTTCTTGACTTCCGTCTCAACCGCCGGGTCGATGGCCTGGCGCGCCACCACGGCGGGCTGCGGCGCGGCATGGTGTTGCTCGCGCACAATCACAGCCACCACCGGCTTGCGGCGATCGGCCAGCTTTTTCTTCAAGGCGGGCACGGGATCGAAGGCATCCTCCGGGCCGGCCACCAGCTTCGGACCGACCAGTCGGATCTTCTGGGCCACCTTTTCGGCAAGCGACGCGACCATGGTCCCCATGTCGGCCGAAGACGCGTCCTTGACGATCACGCCCTCGATCAAGCTCGTCTCCGTGCCGATGAGCTTGGCCGTGATGAACGTGTCCTTGCCGAGGCGGAAGGCCCGTCCGGTGATCATGATCTTCGCCCCCACCAGCTTGCCAATCTTGACGGTCTGCTCTTCGCTGACCAGGCCGGTCATATTCAATTCGTGCTCGCGGAGCGTTTGGACCAGCGATTGACGCTCGACGAGCGTGATGCCCGACTCGCCGGCCAGCATGGCGGTCAGCGCGGCGGCCAGGTCGCCGCCCAGGTTGGCGGTGGCCGGATCGTCGGCCGTGAAATCGAGAACGGCAACGACCAGTCTGGCCTGGGCCTTGGGCGGCCGACTGTCGGGTGTAGCGGCAACCTTGCCCTGGTCGGCCGCGAGCATCACGTTGGCGCAGCCCAGAACAAGAAGCAGACTCAACACGCTCCTGAACAGAATATGGTGCATGGTAGATCTCCTGAAAAAGACATTGAGGATCTCATCGGGTTTCACGGCAAAACGATACTGGGCACATTGGGGGCCGGCGCCGGTTCGTCAGGCCGCGGTCGGCGGCTCGGCGGCGGCGTCGGCACGACCGGCGATGCCAGATAGTCCAACGCATCGACCAGGAACGACTGGCTCCGCGGATCCGTTTCCCACGGGCCGAGCGGAACCTGGCAGAGGACGATTCGTCCCCTGCCCAGGGCCTTGGCCACGACCAGGGCATCGATCGGCACCGGCTTCCGACTCGGCGATTCGCTCGGCCACCAGCCAATCTCCAGGGCCGGCTCGTCGGCCGGAAGTCGAATCGCCCATCCGTCGGGGCCGAGAGACGGCGTCTCGAACAAACCCAGATGCCGGGCGAGAGGATGGTCCACCCGCCAGACCAACTTGGGCGGCAGAACCCGCCGCGCCACGGGATAACCGGCCAGCTTCGCGAGTTGGCTCTGGCGAAGCACGAGCACGCTCGTCCCGGCGGCGGCCAGATTCAGCAGCTTGTCCTGCCCCGCTGTTGCCTTGCCCAACCGGTCGGCGCCGACGATCAGCAGGTCCGGGCGAACGAACTGCAAGTCCGCCTCGGAGCGAACGTGTGCGAACTGCACTCCTTCGGACTTGAGCACCGCCGGCAACCCCTCCGCCTCGTCCCAAACGAACAACTGCTTGGTTTTCATTCTCTCGGCGACCGAGGCCAAGAGGTTGTTCGGGTAGACGTGGACTGCTACCGCTCCCTCGGCAATCGCCTTGGCCTGGCCGGCCCTCGCCGCACGGTAGACAAACCGCATCTCCGTCGGCACGCGAACCTCGGGCAGGCTCAACCGGACCTTCCCCATCCGGTCCTCGGCCGGCAGCACGATCTGCCCCGAGGCCAGCGAGGCATCACCGCACACCAGTCGCCAAGTCACCGTCGCCGCCTCAAGGGGCTGTTTCACGTCCCATTGAACCTGGGCCGTCTCCACGCGACCGCCGAACCAATAGCCGCCGCCGGAGAGCACGACAAGCAAGAGGGTGCTCGTGACGTTCATGGACTAATTCCTCGACAGGTCCTTCTCTTGAAACGAAATCTCCAGGTTGTAGCCGCTCGACGAGGTGACCAGACGGCCGGCACTGAGCAATTGGCCGGGAACCGGACTGAGTTGCGTGGCCAGGGCGGCCAGGGTCTCGCCGTCGCCGTTGGGCGTTCGCACTTCAGCCCAGATCGAGAGCCGGCAATGGTGGTCGGCCGTGGTGGCAATGTGGTAACGGAGCACCAGTCCGTCCCCGAAGGGCACGTCCAGGCTGGCGTTCTGGCTGGGCACAATGACCAGGTCCGTCTGGGACCGCGGCTGATCGCCTTCCGATACCAGGAGTCGCAGAAGGAGCACCTTGCGGTGTTGCGATGGGGCGGGCATGAGGCCCAGTTCGGCCGCCCGCTCGCCCATGGCCACCCAACTCGTTCGGCCTTCAAATGTCTCCGACACATTCGTGAAGACCCCGACCTCCCGCTCCACGTCGGCAGTCGTCCATTGCACGGCTTGCCGCGCGACGGCCGCGCGGCTACCAGGCGACGGGGCAAGATCGGTTGTCGCGCCGGCAAAGAATGACGGCGGTCCGGCGAGATCTCCGGGCGCGCCGGCCGTGTGCAAGTACATGGCCCAGCCCGTGACCGCAATCAGCAGCGAAAGTGCTAGCGCGGCCGGCCAACCCCAACGCGCGAACCGGCGTGGCCGAGCGGTACGGCGAGTAGCCGTGCAGGAACCCTCCTGTGCCCCGGTTGGGAACTTCGGCATCGGGGCCGGCATTCGCAGCAACGCGCGCAACTGATCGTACTCGTCCACGGCCTGGCGGCAGGCCGGGCAGCGGGCGACGTGCTCGGAGATCGCCGCCGCTTCGTCCAGGGCAGCGCGGTCCCAGTCGCGATCGAGGAGACATCGTTGACTCTCATCGCACGTCATTGCCGTTCAACCTCCCGCTCCGCCGTCATGGAGAAACTCTCGCAACCGGTCGAGCCCTTCGTGCAAACGGCGCGACACGTCGGAGGGGTTAATCCTTAGTAGGCCGCTCACTTCGTTGCCGGTCATCCCCTCCATCGTCCGCAGCGCCACGACCTCGCGGATCGCCTCGGGCAGTTGGGAGAGGGCCACCATGAGCAAGTCCCGCCTCTCGGCCAACTCAGCGGGCCCTGGTTCATTCCCACCGGTCTGGCTCCGGTTCATCAGTGCTTTCCGTTCCGCCCGGCTTCGCCTCAGGACGCAGAAACTCTCATTGAGCACCACGCGAACCAGCCATCCCCCTAGCCCGGATTATTCAGAATTGCGGGAATCTTTGAGCCTCCGAGCGCATCTAAGTGGTTAGTTGAAAATCACTTCGACTGCAACTCGGAGGCCCAAGATGGAATCGCAGGCTGATTTTCAGGTGAGCTTCGATTTTCTCA
>JAPLNP010000645.1 GCA_026401055.1 Planctomycetia bacterium | reverse complement strand
CTGAAGCCCCGGGCGAGCGTGATCTCGTTGGCGACGTCCCAGGTCTTTCCCCCGTCGCGGCTCACACAGGCACACTCGCCGAATACGGGGGCCTGACGCTTCGCGTAGACGACCATGAGCCAGTCGTTGGCCAGCCGGATCACGTGCGGCGGATGCCCCTGCATGGGCGTCTGATGGGGCTCGGTCCAGGTGCGTCCGCCGTCGGTGCTCTCTGACTGCCACAGGCGGTCCGGCGGATTGCAGTCGCGGAACAACGCCACCAGCCGCCCGTCGGCCGTCTCGACCACGTGGGCCTCGTCGAAACTGAGCATCTTGGCGTCCTTGGGCACGGGGAACTCCGAGAGCAGCTTCCACGAGACACCGTCGTCGGACGACTCCTCGACCGAAACCTTGTAGGGCGACCCCTCCGGCGGCCCGTTGTAGTCCTTCGGGCTGATCTGCGAGCAGTGGGGCCGCTGGCCCAGGTAGAGCAGCCGGCCGTCGGCCAGTTGGATCGGCCCGTGCGGCGAGGTCACCTGGGTGCGGATCGGTTTGTCCCAGGTGCGGCCGTTGTCGGTCGAGCGGATGACGTAGTGGCCTTCGAGTTCGGTGCCGTAGGGCGGGCCGGTGAACCAACTGGCGAGCATCGTGCCCTTGGCGGTTTGGATGATCCCGGCGTCGCGGTCGTCGATCGGGAAGTCGTGGATCGTGATCGGCCCGCTCCACGTCGCCCCGCCGTCGCTGCTGCGGACCATTTGGGTCTTGCCGTCGGGCGAGACGTGCGCCGAGCGGTCGCCGGAGAAGACGGCAATCACCTCGCCGTTGGGCGCCAAGGCGATGCTCGGCCAACCGATGTACTTTCCGCCCGCCGGGCAAAGCACCTTCGTCTCCAAAAGCGTGGCGATTTTCTGGTCCTTTGCCGGGGCCGATTGGGCGGTGTCGGCGGCCGGACAAAGCGAGGCGACCGCCAGACAGATCGTCCAAATTTCACAAGCAATCGAGCGTTTCATGGGGTGTTCCTTATGATGTCTTCCGGGGTGCTCCAAACCGCAAGGTTATCAGGTTTTGCGCCAGGTTCAACCTGCCCTGAGTGAAACGGGGGGTGGCTGGGAACGTAATGGTCCCAGTCACCCCCCGGCGGCGATGTGCTCATGCAGGGTGGGTCGAGGCGGCCGACGGCTTGATCGGACGGCGCACTGGCGTCAGACCGGGCCGAGGCTCTCCAGGATCGCGGCGATGACGGGACTCGCTGCGTTTGGCCCACCCCACGCATTGCGAAGACATCGCGTCAGGTGGCGTCGACGTCCGTTCCGGTCGTCGAGCAGCAGCAGCAACGATTGTCCGCCGCGATGCACTCCGGCGGGACATTGCCCCCATGATTATCGCCATGGTTAGTAATAATTGTCATAAACATGCATAAAAAGATCTTGACGAAGATTCCCTTGTGTCCTATTCGCGTTGCACTGCGGGGAAGGTTAGCCATTCCCAAAGGGGCCACACATGGTCGGTCAGGCCGGCGGCCATGGCGGGAGTCTGCGGTAGCCATTGGCCGTTGGGGCCTCGTTGACGCAGCGTCCG
>JAPLNP010000320.1 GCA_026401055.1 Planctomycetia bacterium | reverse complement strand
GGCACGCGCCGCGTGCTCCGGGAACTGCGTCGCCACGTCCCCTGTCAGGTCGCGTAACGTCATGGCCAAAAAACACCCTCAAACCCCCGAAAAACCAAGGCCCCAGCCGAAGTTTCAAGGGGAAAGCGCAACGGCATAGGTTTCAACATCAATCGCGATGAATCTCAATCTATTGCACCTGTAGCATTACGCATTCTCGTACTTCGTAACGTCCCCGGTGTAGATCACTTTCATACCCGTTCGGGAACAGATAAGTTCCCTTTCTTCGGACAAATCTATGTCCAGGTCGTCGCCCCGCAGCCCCAGCCATTGCGCCAGGTAGCAAAGACTGCCATACTTATGTTTCGCTTTGATTCGCTTTTCTACGCCGCCCTTCCACCCCAGTACAGGAAGCTCACCGTTCTTGGCTCGTTCTGCCAATTCTGGCTCTTTCTCTTTGAGTTCTCTCCCAACCTCCCAGCAGGTGATTAAGCCCTTGTCGGGACCCGTCCAGCATTCGTCCCACGAAAGCCCCGCTCGTCTTGGCTCTCGATACGATCGATAAACGCGTTGGCTCATGGTTAATGCCTCCTGCCATGCTCGGCTAAAGCCGGAAAACTGGACATCACTGATTTCTGGCTTTCCTATGTGGAGAGCGCCCTCCCAGTGTTCCCCAGTCCTCCGAAATCAGTGACCCCTTTTGTGCGCGCCCCTTTTGTGCGCGAAAAGCGGCGATGAACCGCCGCGCTCCGGAAGGCTACTGCTTTTCCAGCACGAGTTCGACGTCGGTTTTGAGCGAGGTCATGTAGCTGCGCCATTCGCGGTTCAGGCGGCTGGTGTCCTTGCCGAAGACTTCCTCGAACGCTCCACGGATCTTGTCGAAACTGTCCATTTCCTCCGGCTTCTTCTTGGCGATCAACTGGTAGTACTTCATGAGCTTGTCGAAGTGGTGGGTCATGAGGAAGTGGGTCAGTGCCCAGGCCTGGCCGTAGCCGTGGATCGTGGTGTAGGTGTTGCCCGCCCTCCGAAAGAGTTCGTCGGAGACGATGAAGTCGACGTTGGAGTGTTCCTGATCGCTGGAGAGTCCTCGATACCATTTGAGGCGCGATTCGTTGACCGAGCCGATGCCTGCCCAGGCGGCGTCCTTGGGCGACTCGAAATAGGTGGCCATGCCTTCGGCGGCCCAGATCGGCAAGGGGGCTTCGTTGGGCATCAAACCGGTGTTGGCGGCCATCTGGTGGGTGGCCTCGTGGCTGACGACTTCGATGTCGTCGTTCTCGCGGTCGACTTCGATGAGCAACTGAAGCGTGCTGGCCTGGCGGACGACGTCCTTGGCGTTGGCGGCGTGTCGGCGGATCGCTTCCTCTTTGTCCTTTTGGAGGTCCCGGCTGAACTTGCTGAGCATCTGGTGCATTTCGCTGGTGCCCTGGTCGAAGAACAGCGCGATGTTCGTCTTGCGGTTGTACACGCCGGAACTATTGGCCTTGCCCTCGTCCGTCGATTCGTCGGAATTGACGTAGCCCTGCTTGTCGGCGAAGAGGGCCACCAGCATGGGTTCCTTGGGCACGTCCACCTCGAACCCCTTCATGCAGAATTCCATTAGGAAACTCTCGTAGACCATCTCGAGCAGCTCCAGCCGCTGCTGGGCCCGGGTCTTCTTCAACTGCTTGTCCAGCGTCGCGCCGGTGTTGTGCATCAACAGGTAGTGCTTGCTCCGCAGGAAGACGACGTCGCCGTTCATCGTCACCGTCTTGCGCATGCGCTCCTCCTGCTCGGCGGTCTGGGGCAGCGGCGAGTTCATCTTCCGCCTCATGTCGGCCAGCCGCTTGACCGTGGCATTCTCGGGGTCCGCTTTCCAGGCGGCGGAAGCGGCCTTGTAGAAGTCGCTCAATAGCCCGTGGTGCAACGCCCAGGTGGCCGTCGCCAGGCACGCGTCCGCGTTGCCCTCGGATTTGCCAAGCTTCTTCTGGGCAAGGCTCTGCGTCGTCGGCGCCTCGACCAAGCGGGCCTCGGCGGCGCCGAAGAAGAGGCTCCCGAATCGCGGATGACGAAACGTGACGGTCCGTCCCGGGTTTATGGTCGCGCTGCCCTGCAGCACGATCTCGGCCCCGCTGCCGGGAAGCTTGTAGAAGAGGATGTCCGCCCGACCGACCTCCGAGCCGAGCAACAACGCCAGACAGACAGTGCCGATGAGAGCACGCATGGAAGCAACCCCCCGACAAGAGTTAGATGCGGGGACGGCCGTCGCCCCCGGCGAGACTACCCACCACCCAGTTTAACCGATTGCGGTGGGAGAGAACACGACCACCGGGAAAAGAACGGCCACTTGGTGGTGTTTTTTGGGGGGGATCACGGCTTGTCTCGCGTCCTGCGGACCGCCACCCGGGCGATGCTCAGATCGGCGCCGTCGCAGGCCAGGCGGAAGTCGGCGCCGTTGGCGCCGTTGGAGAATCGGGCGTGGGGGACGACGAACGCGACGGTCTTCCACGCCTTCGAGCCGGTGATCGGCTGCCGGTGGCCGCCGCGAAATTGTCGGGCCAGACCCGTCAGCGCCGGATCGCTCGAATCGTACTCGAAGCGGAACTCGGCCGGCCCGGCGTCGTAGTAGTCGATCGTCACCTCGACCGGCTGGTCGCCGTCGGAGAGGAAGAAGTCGTCGGCGTTGAAGTACATGTACCGGTTCGTCGGGGAGAACTTGTTCGCCGTCGTGCTCCACGCTCGCCGGCCGGCCACGGTTCCCTCGACGGTCGGACCGTCGGCGGGGCTTGTGAAAACCTCCAGGCAGTTCGACTTGTCCGGCGTCGCGGAGATCGTCGCCGGCGTGGGCGGGACGAACGGCCGGTCGATCTGCTTCCCGGCGTGAAACAAGTCGGCGTAGTGCCGCGTCAGGTCGATGTACTGCCGGCCGTACTGCTTGGTTTCGCAGATCTCCGTGCCCTCGTGGAACTCGCTCCAAGTCTCGACGTGGACCAGCCAGGGCCGCGAGGCGGGGGTCATCCCCAGCAACTTCTCCCAACTGTAGCGGTAGAAATCGCCGCCGAGTCGCTTCCGGACCAACGGCGTCCGACCGGGGACGGCCGAATGGTCGTAGCCCGGCCCGACGGCCGCCGTGGCGAGGATTTGCGGAGACAGCGCGCCGCCCCATTGATAGACGCTCTCCGCCTCGCCCGGCCATCCGTCCGCCTTCACCAGATACATGTCGGTCCCGAAATCCTTGCGAAACATCTCGCGCGCGGCCGGAAACAACGAGGCGTCGACGTTCTTGGCGAACGCCCGGGCGTAGAGAAAGACGATCGGCTTGCCGTCGATCGTCGCCCGATGCTCGGGCGGGATAAGCGAGAAGAAATTGCGGATGGTGCCGTAGAACCAGAGCCGGCCGGTCTGGGTAGTCAGATCGGCATGGTAGTGCTTGCTGTTGTGCTGCAAGGTGCTGGTGTCGTAGAACATGCCGACCCGCGGCGGCTTCTTGCCTTGGGCCAGTAATCGCTCGCGCGCGGCGACCAGCTTGGGCAACCCCGCGTCGCTGAAGCCGAACACCGGCTTCTCCGAGGGCTCGCCCCAATAGACCGGCAGGGCGACGTCGATGCCCGAGGCGATCATGTCTTCGAGTTGCCGGGCGTGCCAATCGACGTTGTGGTAGCTGAAGCCTTCGAGCGTCGGCGGATGGTCCGTCAGCGCGTCGGTTCCGTCGCCGTTGATGATGTGTTCGTTGGTGGCGGCGTCGTACCAGTAGAAGTAAGTCGTGGCGACAATGGGGCGACCGCTCGGGAACGTTTGGCCCACCTCCGCCTTGCCCACGAATGGGCCCGGCGCGGGCGGCAGCGAATAATCGTCGGGCAGTCCGGCCGCGAGCGTCGAGCCGAGCAAGGTCAGGGTGGCGGCGAGGTGCATCATGGCGGTTTTCCTCGTGCGGGAAGGACAGTGGAGGCGGCGGAGGCGATTGCCGTGGCAACCCCCTTACGGGGCGGGAGAACATCGACTATGATACGGCGGCGGCCGACGGTGTACAAGCATCGGTATGTCGCCTTTCGCTCCGCGAAAGTGGCGGTCTTTCCCGGAGCGAAAGGCCAGAGAGCGCTACTTTCGCGGAGCGAAAGACGACACTCGTTTCCGCGCCAATCCTAAGCCACCGACAACCATGTCTCCCCAACGCCACTCGCCGGGCCGGATTGCCGGGATCGACTTCGGGACGGTGCGGATCGGCATCGCCCTGAGCGATCCGGACCGGACGATTGCCAGCCCGTACGAGAATTACACCCGGCGCGGCACGGACCAGGACCGGCGGCGAATGGTCCGGCTGGTCGAGGAGGAAGGCGTCGCGCTGTTCGTCGTGGGGTTGCCGGTCCATCTGGACGGACGGGAAAGCTCGAAGTCGATCGAAGCTCGCCGTTTTGGGGCATGGCTTGCGGAAGTGACGGGCGTGCCGGTCGAGTTCTTCGACGAGCGTTTCACCAGCCACGAAGCCGAGCAACTCCTGCTCGGCGCCGAGATGACCTCGAAGCGTCGCAAGAGGCGTCTGGACATGGTGGCCGCCCAGGTCCTGTTGGCCGCCTATCTGGAGTCGGGCTCCCAGCATCCGGACGAACCGGGGGCGCTGGACGACTGATCGTACTGCTTGTGCCGTTTGTGCGGGATATTCGCTCAATGCGGCTGGTGAGGCGTGCCGATGCATGTAGTACATGACCCAGCACGCAACCGCGCCGGCCGCGTGGCCGGCACGTTGCCACCACGTCTTACGTCTCCAGGGGGGAAGTCCATGATCCGTCGGACCATGCTGGCGCTGCTCATCGCAGCCGCCATCGTCGCGCTGTGGAGTGCCTCGGACGCCCAGGCCCAGCAAGCTTACGGGCGGCAGTGGGCCCGGTCCTACAACACCCAGGACTGGAACCGCTTCTACCACTACCCTTACGTCTACTACCCGCAGAATTTCTGGGCCGCGGACTACTACCGCAGCAGCGATGACCTCTACTATCGCTATCCGCCCGAAATGCGAGTCCCGGTCTACAACAAACAGTGGCACAACGAGTATCCCGAGCCGCGGAAGTACCACTCGGGCCACCAATTCATGCTCGACACGTTCTAGCCGGACAGCACGAAGCGATAGATCGCCTCGGCCGCCTGCTCCAACTGCTCCAGCGGCAGCCATTCGTCCTCGGTGTGGGCTTGTTCGATGAAACCGGGGCCAAAAACCACGGACGCCGCGCCCGACGCCGCATAGACCGATGCGTGCGTGGCATACGCCGCGCCGACCCGGGCGCATCGGCCTGCCACCTCCGTCACGGCCGCGCTGAGTCGTGCCGCCAGCGGCCCGTTGTCCGCGTCGGAAAGCGCCGGCAGATCGAACGTCGGCTCGCCATGCTCGGCGGGAAAGTCGAATCCTCCTTCCCGGGCGAAGTACTCGAGAACGTGGTTGTAGGCCGCCCGCGTGTCCTCGCCCGGCGGCACCCGGCGGTCGATTTCGATCGCGCATCGGTCGGGCACGGTGTTGACGCTCACGCCGCCGTGGATCGTGCCGACGCTCAGCGTGGCCCCGCCGCAAAGCGGGTGGGAAACCACTTCGCCGACGGCTTGGGCCTGGTATCGCTCGAAGATCGGCAAGATTCGGGCCATCAGGTAGATGGCGTTCTCGCCCGCCGCCGGGTTCGAGCTGTGTGCCGCCCGGCCCAGGGTTTGACACATCCACCGCACGCCACCTTTGTGGGCGACCACGACATTCAAGCCCGTCGGTTCCCCCACCACCACCGCGTCCGGCCGGCGTGGGAACAAGGTCGAGCCGCCCGCCAATGTCTCCGCGCTCCAGAGCCGCGCGAGCGCCCGGGCGCCGGTGAAGCCCGATTCTTCATCGACCGGGCAGGACATCATCACGGTGGGCATCCCCGGCGGTCGCTCGTCGGCCAGCCTCGCCAACGCGACCAGCATGGCCGCCATCGAGCCCTTCGTGTCGCAGGAACCGCGGCCGTAGAGTCGACCCTGGCGGACGACCGGGCGGAACGGCTCGATCGTCATTCCCGCAACCGGCTGCGTATCCTGGTGAGCATCGAGAAGGACAATGCGGCCGCCGTCGTCGGGAAGGACGCTGCCGTCGAGTCGGGCGATGATGTTGTCCCGACCCGGCGCAACCCGCTGGCGTTGGTGACGCACGCCGATCGCCTCGAACACGGCCTCAAGATGGTCGGTCAGCCGCGTTTCGAGCATTTCGGGTCCCGAAACGTCGCGGCCCAAGGGGTTGACGCTGGGGATTGCCACGAGTCTGCTGACGGTCTCAACGAGGTCGAGGTGCATCGGACCACACTCCTCGGGGGCACCATGGCGGCCGTTTGCTAACGACGCCGTAACGGGGACGGTCCATTTTCGCGGGGAGAACGCGAATTGGCCAGGCCGGCTATTGTACCGTTGAACGCCGCAAGCGGAACAACGGGGGCGGATTTTCACTTCTTTCGGCGAGTGTGACATGGTCATAAGTAAGGGTGGGCAAAAAATTTTTTCCAATCCCCCCCGAATTCGGGATTGAGATCGGCGGATATCGTGACGATAATCAGTTTTGTGTGTGGGGGATTTCCCTCGCCACTATTGCCCTTCGTAGGTCCCTGCCCCGCCTACGAGGGGCTTTTTTATTGGGCCTGTCACCTTCTCCCGCTGGGTTGACCCGCTGGGCCGGCGGTCCATACAATGCCCGGCGCTTGACGTCTGCCGCGATCCACCATCGAGACACGAAGAACGGAAGCGATCGAATGCAAACCGTGGTCGTTCCGATTTTTCTGCTGATCGCCTGCGCGGTTGCGCTTTGCCTGGGTCTCTTGGTGCTGGGTCGTCTCTTTGCGCCCCGGCGTCCCAGCCGCGTGAAGCGAATGCCCTACGAAAGCGGCATGGACCCGATCCACGACACGCGGCGACGGTTCGACGTCCAATATCATCTCTTGGCCATCGCCTTCCTGGTGTTCGACGTCGAGCTGTTGTTTCTCTATCCCTGGGCGGTCGTGGCCCGACCGGCGACGTCGCCGGCCGCCGAGCCGCTTCCCGTGGGGATCGACGCGGCGGTCTCGGCCGGGATCGTTCCGAGCCGTGGCTTGGTGTTTGCGGGCGTGATGGTGTTCATCGCTCTGGTTGCGCTGGGGTTCGTCTACGATTGGCGCAAGGGGATCTTTCGATGGCGGTAGGACTGCCCCGCGGCGTGCTGGCCACCCGGCTCGATGAACTGGTCAGTTGGTGCCGCAAGAACAGCCTCTGGCCGATGCCGTTTGCGACGGCCTGTTGCGGGATCGAGTTGATGGCGACCGGCGCGAGCCGGCACGACGTGGCGCGTTTTGGGGCCGAAGTGTTTCGGTTCAGCCCGCGGCAGTGCGACCTGATGATCGTCGCCGGCCGCGTCGTGATGAAGATGATGCCGGTCCTGCAGCGAATCTGGCTCCAGATGCCGGAGCCGAAATGGTGCATCTCGATGGGGGTGTGCGCGTCGACCGGCGGGGTGTTCGACACGTACAGCGTGGTGCAGGGAATCGATCGATTCATGCCGGTGGACGTGTACGTGCCCGGCTGCCCGCCGCGGCCCGAGCAGTTGATCCAGTCGATCATCGACCTCCAAGAGAAAATCCAGCGGGAGGGCACGCTGCGCGGACGCGAGTTCGACGACCCCCGCCGGCAGGAACCGCCGCGGGCGCTGCGGTGAGAGTGGACGCATGAGCCTTGACGAAACGATCGACGCCCTGAAGCGTGCATTCCCGGACGTCGGCGCCAGCGAGTTTCGCGGCCAGCGACGCGTGGTGGTCCCGCGCGAGGCGATCCATCGGGTGCTCCGGGCCCTCAAGGAGCAATACGGCTTCGACATGCTCGTCGACCTGACGTGCGTCGATTACCTGGACTATCCCGACGCGACGGACCGGTTCGGACTGGTCTACCTGCTGGCTAACACCGAAACAAACGAGCGGATCACCGTCCGGACGTTCGTCAATGATCCCCAGCCGAGCGTGCCTTCGGTGGTCGGGCTGTGGGAGGCGGCCAACTGGCTCGAACGCGAGGTCTGGGACATGTTCGGCATCCGCTTCGACGGCCATCCCGATTTGCGGCGAATCCTCCTGCCCGAAGGATTCGAGGCCCATCCGCTTCGCAAGGACTACCCCCTCTCGGGCCGCGGCGAGCGTCACAATCTGCCGGTCATCCGGCGAGGGGAGGCTTGAGATGCCGCTAGCGCCGCTGCCCGCCGCCGGCGATCTCGCCCACGACGATCCGCGCCAGTACGTGTGGACGATGAACTTCGGGCCGCAGCATCCGGCCACGCACACGACGCTGCGGCTGGTGCTGAAGCTGGACGGTGAGCGCGTGGTCGACGCCATGCCCGACATCGGCTACCTGCACTCGGGCTTCGAGAAGCTGGCCGAGCACCTCGACTACAACCAGTACGTCACGGTGACCGACCGGATGAACTACGTCTCGCCGATGGCCAACAACGTCGCCTGGCATGGGGCGGTCGAGAAACTGCTGGGCATCGAGGTTCCGCCGCGGTGCCGGTATCTCCGCGTGATCGTCGCCGAGTTGGCCCGCATCTCCGACCACCTGCTGGCCAACGGGGCGATGGGCCTGGACACGGGGGCATTCACCCATTTTCTCTACGCCTTCAATCCCCGCGAGTGGATCTGCGACATCTTCGAGGCCCTCTGCGGCGCGCGGTTCACGAACAGTTACACGCGGGTCGGCGGGCTGATGCACGATGCGTCGCCCGCGGCGATCGAGATGATCCGCAATTTCCCGCGCCGCTTGCCCCGCGTGTTCGGCGACATGGAGCGACTGCTGAATCGCAACCGGATTTTCGTCGATCGCACCAAGGGCGTCGGCGTCCTGTCTCGCGAGCAGGCGATCAACCGCGGTTGCAGCGGGCCGGTCGCCCGGGCAAGCGGCGTCACGCGGGACGTTCGCAGGGACGATCCGTACCTGGCCTACGCCGATTTCGACTTCGACGTCTGCTGCGCCGAGGCCGGCGACTGCTTCGCCCGATACCTCGTCCGCATGGCCGAGATGCGCGAGAGCGCCAAGATCATCGCCCAGGCCGTCGAAAACCTTCCGCCCGGGCCGGTCAACGTGGGCGTGGACCAACGGGCGATCCTTCCGCCCAAGACGCGGGTCTTTTCGACGATCGAGGGTCTGATTACCCATTTCGAGCTGGCGATGAGCAATCGCGGGTTTACGGTGCCCCGCGAGGAGGTCTATTCGGCGGTCGAGGCTCCCAACGGCGAGTTGGGTTTCTACATCGTCGGCGACGGGACGGCGACGGCCTACCGCGGGCGGTGCCGGCCGCCGTCGTTCGTCCACTTCGCCCTATTCCCGCACCTGATCCGCGGCCACCGCCTCAGCGACGTCGTCGCGGTCCTGGGAAGCCTCAACGTCATCGCCGCCGAATTGGACCGCTAAGACCGACATCCGACCACTGACAACTGACCACCGACCCCATGCCCCCGACCGAACGACTCCTGAGCGACGAGACGCTCGACGCCATTCGGGCGCACTTCCCGCGCTATCCGAATCGTCGCGCGGTGGTGCTGCCGGCGCTGCACGTGGTCAACGAGTACCTGGGCTGCGTGCCGATCCGGGCGGTGGTCGAAGTTGCCGATCTGTTGGGCTTGGCCCCGGCCGAGGTGCAGGACACGCTGTCGTTCTACGGTTTCTTCAAGCAGGACGCGCCGTCGGGTCGCGTTCGGATTTGGGTCTGCCGCTCGCTGAGTTGCGCGGCCCTGGGCGGCGAGGACCTGTTGGACTATCTCTGCGAGAAGTTGGGCGTTCAGCCCGGCGAAACGACCGCCGACGGCCGCGTGACACTCGAGGTTGCCGAGTGTCTGGGCGCGTGCGACTTCGCCCCGGCGATCCTGGTGGGCACGACCTTGCACAAGAACATGACCCGCGAGAAGATCGACGCGCTGGTTGCGTCGCTCGAGGATTCGCGCGAAGACGATCTATCGTGACGCCGCTGCGCTCGCGTTTTTCCCGGGCCCCTCCGGCCGGGTTATGCGGCCAGCGAACTCAGCGGTCTGGCACGGCACGACATCGGCGGGCTCGAACTACTGGCGTGAGCGCCGAGGCAGCCGTATAATGCGAATCGTGCGAAGGTCAGAATCCCGACGGAACCCGTTGAATCGACATGAGTTCGATTGCCCACCAGTCTGGTGCGACCCACCTGGAGAAACACCTCCCTTCGGAGTTGCGGTCGTTGGGGGACTTGCAGACGGCGATTCCATCGCTGGCGAAAGATCGAAGACTCTTGAGCATGGTGGAAACGGCGGTCCACGAGATCCCGACGGTGCACGATCTCTACCGGGGCGATGCCCGCGCGATGCCCCAATTGCGTCCCCAGTCGGTCCATCTCGTCTTGACGTCGCCGCCCTATTGGACGCTCAAGGAGTATCGCGATACGGTGGGACAACTGGGGCACGTAGCGGATTACGAAACGTTCTTGAGTGAATTGGATCGGGTGTGGCGGCGATGTTATGACGTGCTGGTGCCGGGCGGGCGCTTGATATGCGTGGTTGGGGACGTCTGTCTCGCGCGTCGCAAGAACGGCGGCCGTCATACCGTCGTTCCTTTGCACGCCTCGATTCAGGAACGCTGCCGGGAAATCGGCTTCGATAATCTCGCTCCCATCATCTGGCACAAGATTGCCAATGCCGTGTACGAAGTGGCCGGTGGCACGAGTTTCCTCGGAAAACCCTATGAGCCGAATTCGGTCATCAAGAACGACATCGAATTCATACTGCTCCAGCGCAAGCCCGGCGGATACCGCAAACCGACCGCCGCGGCCCGGATCCTCAGCGTGATTTCCTCGGAAAACCACAAGAAGTGGTTTCAGCAGATATGGATGGGGCTCACCGGCGCCGCGACGAAGAGGCATCCCGCCCCCTACCCGTTGCAGCTTGCCGAGCGTCTCATTCAGATGTTCAGTTTCGTCGGTGACACGGTTCTGGATCCGTTCCTTGGAACCGGCACGACGTCCGCCGCCGCCGCCAGGCATGGCCGAAATAGCGTCGGCTACGAAATCGACCGCGAGTATTTTCGGCTGGCCTTGCAGACCGTTGAAGATGCCGCCGGCGATTTCTTCGTAAACAGCACTGTCAACATACACGATGAAGGTCATGAAGGAACTGGATGAACAGGTCAGGAGGGCCGTCCGCCACTTCTGGACGACCCGCGGTCGACAAGCGAAGAACCAGGGTGCGAAGACCGGGCAGAAGGACCAGGGCGACCGAAGCGCCGTCACCGGCGGCGCCCAAATGGATGGCTTCGTCCGCCTGACAAAGGATATCCTCATCGAGGCCGGCCTGTCCGAATCCGTGGTTTTCTCGAAAGGCCAAGTCGACCTGCCCGGCTATTTTCGCCCCGAAAAGAGATGGGACTTGCTGGTGGTGGTCGACGGGCAGCTCTTGGCGAGCATCGAGTTCAAATCGCATGTGGGGCCGTCCTTCGGCAATAACTTCAACAACCGCGCCGAGGAGTCTCTCGGCAACGCCACGGACCTCTGGGCCGCATATCGCGAGGGCGCGTTTCAGCCTTCCCAACGCCCGTGGCTCGGCTACTTGATGTTGTTGGAAGATGCGCCGGGCTCGTGTCGGCCAGTGGGCGTCCAGGAGTCCCACTTCAAGGTTTTTGACGAGTTTCGCGACTCCTCGTACGCCAAGCGATACGAAATCTTGCTGACGAAGCTGCTTCGCGAACGGCTGTACGACGGGGCGTGTCTGCTGCTTTCCAGCCGGCACGATGGCAGTCGCGGGTTCTACGTCGAACCCAACGAAGAGATCGGCTTCAAGGCGTTCGCCACCTCGTTGCTGGCTAGAGCGATTGCGTTTGCCCAGGCCAGATAGGGTGGCGGCCGCAAAGCCGATCCGACAGCGCTTCGCCCGGTTTCCACACCATTCCACGCCCCTTTCCGTGTTCCTCGCGCCCGGGCCAATGCCCGCTCTCGTCCGGCGCCGCGACCCACCGCCTCACGACCGTCACGATCCGTGAAATCGGACGGCGATCCGAAAAAAATGCAACTACCTCGCGCGGGACTGCAATCTATCCTTGCCATAGGAAATTGACGCATCCTTTGCGAAAAACGCAGTGGTCCCGGGCATGATCGTCGATCCGGGACGCTGGGGACTGGGTGATCCATGAGTGCTTCCAGCGACCCACGGATTCTCCTGATTGGCGAGAATCCGGAGTCGCGCCGGCGGGCGCGGCAAAAGCTCGATGTGCCGGAGCGACGCAACGCGGCCGACGGCCGTCTCGCGCCCTTGCTCGGGTCGCTCCTCGAAGGAGTCAGAGTGGACCGCGTCGACTCGCCGCGACAGGGGCTCGCCCGCGTCAGACGGGCGATCGCCGAAGGCAGACCCTATGCCTTGACATGGGTGGCGCGAGCCGCCGCTGACCGCCGGGGGCATTTCGACGACAACGACGGCCGGTGGATCGAGCGACTCTTGGACGCCGATCCCGAGTTGGCCGTCGTCGTGTGTGCCGAGGGCTACGAGGGGGCGACCAACTTGGCCGCCGGGGAGCGAACGACCCCGGGGAGACTGTATGTACTGCCTTGGCCGCCGGATGCCGCGTGGGTCCGGTCGTGGCTGGCTCTGCTGATCGACCATCGCCGGGTGAGACGCCATCTCGATCGAACAACGGTCGACCTGGTCGCCACCCGGCGCGCGTTGGATCACGCACGCGACGAGGTCGAGCGGGCCGCCCGGGCGAAAAACGAGTTCGTCTCCAATATCAGCCACGAGATCCGCACGCCCATGAACGCCATCCTCGGGTTCTCCGGCCTGCTGCTCAAGGAGCCGTTGAGCGCCGATCAGCGAAAGAAGGTGGGCTACGTGCACGAGGCGGGAGTGGCGTTGCTGCGTCTGATGAACCACCTGTTGGATTTTTCCAGGCTGGTCACCGGAACCGTCAAGCTGCACCCCTCGGCGTTCCACTTCGACGAAGTGATTCACGGCGTGGTCGACGAGGTCCTGCCCGCCGCCCGCGCCAAGGGACTCACCCTTCGATGCCACGTCGAGGAGGCCGTTCCCGCCCGGCTGCGAGGCGACAAGACGCGGCTTCGCCAGATCCTCCTCAACCTCCTCGACAACGCGGTCAAGTTCACCGAGCAGGGCTCGATCCACCTGAGCGCGACCGTGGACGAAGCGACCGACGACGCGGCGACGCTGCGGGTCACCGTGACGGACACGGGCGTGGGCATTCCCGCCGACCTGCGCGACGTGGTCTTTGACGGATTCTCCCAAGCCGACGGATCCTCGACGCGATCGTTCGAGGGCGTTGGCGTGGGCCTGGCCATCTCGAAACGCCTGGTGGACATGATGGGCGGACAGATCGGGTTGCGAAGCAGCGCCGGCGAAGGCAGCACGTTCTGGTTCACCGTCACGCTCGAAAAACACTCCGCCCGCCGACGTCGCGGCTCCCCGGCGACCTCGCCGACAGGCGCCGAGCCGCCCCTTTCGTGCCCGGACGCCGCCGGCCCCTCAACGTCGCGGCAACGGCCGCAAGTGCTCGTGGCCGAAGACGACCGGTTCCATCGAACCCTGATCGACGCGATGCTCGGACAAGGCGGTTGCGTGGTCGATCTGGTCGCCAACGGCCGGGAAGCGCTGGGCGTGCTGCGGAAGAATACGTACGACCTGGTGTTTATGGACGTCGGGCTGCCGGAGATGGACGGCTTGGAGGCCATCCGGAACGTCCGGCGTCGGGAAATCACCACCGGCGGCCACGTTCCGATCGTCGCGATCGCCGATGACACGCCCGGAGCGGACCGCCGACGATGTTTTGAAGCCGGGGCGGACCAATACTTACTCAAGCCGCTGTCCACCGAAACACTCCTCGCCATCACCCGACAATACGTTCCCGTTCCGGCGTGAGCCGGCGGGAGCGAGCGTCCTTGACCTTGAAGCGGAGGTATCCAGCGTGAAATACTTGATTGTCGACGACGACCGCCTTTGCCGCGTGTTGCTCGAGAACATGCTGTCTCCGTTCGGTCACGGCGACGTGGCCTCCGGCGGCGCCGAGGCGATCGGCGCGTTCGTCCTGGCGCTGGACGACGGCCAGCCCTACGATCTGATCTGCATGGACATCATGATGCCCGGCAGCGACGGACACCGGACGCTCGAGGCGATCCGCGCGCTCGAGCGTTGTCGCGGCATCTACGGGTCCGACGGGGTGAAAGTCATCATGACAACCGCGCTGAGCGACTCGAAGCACTGCATCCGGGCGTTCCACGAGGGCTGCGAGAGCTACGTCACCAAGCCGGTTGACGAGAGCGTCCTGGTCGGCGCGATGCGCGAACTGGGCCTGCCGCTGGAGCACGTCCACGAGGCCTAAACGAGCGATTCGGGCCGCTGCATGAGGCACGACCAGCCCAGGTAGCCTTCGGCGCGATTCGGGCTCTCGAACCGAAACGTTCGCAGTTGCACCACGTCGAGCAACCTGCCCAGTTCGTAGCGGATTTCGTGCTCCGTGACGCCCGGAGGGCCGCCCTCGGCCGTCTCGTCCGCGTTGCCGGCCAAGGTCAGGTAGAGCGAGCCGGGCCGCGTCAATCGCCATAGCAGGTCGAGGAACCGATCCAAGTCCAAGCGCCGAGCGAAGTGATAGAATCCCGCGTCGTAGACCAGGTCAAACTCACCCGCGGTGGGGGCAAACTCGTAAACATCGTCCAAGACGAAATGCACCGGCGTGTCTTCCCGCCGGCCTCGATGCCGCGCCCGCTCCAGGGCGATCGGCGAAAAATCGACCGCCGTGACGTCAAAGCCGTGTTGCGCCAGACAGACCGCGTCGGCGCCCGTGCCGCAACCCAACTCCAATGCCGTTCCCCGCAGGGTCAATTCCTGCCTCAGGATGCGAACCAGTTCGGCCGCCGGAGCGCTCGTCTCCCACGGTGGCAACCCCTCGCGATACATCCGATCCCAGTCCATTACGTCTAACGATTGGGTCGGCTTGGCAAGGCTCATGGCACTTCCCCCTCGTTGGGCTTGTCCCCGCAATGGCCGAGAACAGCATGATACGGACAAGCGTGAGCCCGTATTATCGGCCTTCCCGGCCTTCCTTACAAGGGGGGGCAACTATCCCACCCGCTCAGCCGGCGATTCCGCGGCCATCGCAAAGCCCCGGGCTCCGATCGACCGGACTGCTCCGAAGAAGCCGAAAACGGTCCACGGCGAGAAATGCATCCAGAATATGCCGCGGCTTTTCCAGGGGATGCGTTGCCCCCGATGGCGGCGATTCGGCGATCGCACCGTAGACCTTCAACAGTCGCTCGCCACTGGGCACCAGCGAAAAGTGCTCTTGGATCACCCGGGCGTTGTGCTCGATCGCGGCAGCCGCGCCCTCACGGCCCACGGCCAGCAGTGCTTCCAGCCCGGGATTGTCGTCGAAAACGCGCTGCCGACTTCCCGGGTCGTCCATGACCCTCTCCAGGACTTGGCGTTGCCAGGGCTCGTCGAGGTCGCCAAAGTCGACCAAAGAGTCCTCGGTCTTCGCGTCCAGTGCCCCGTTGATGTCACATGAAGGGGTCATGCCGTAGGACTCCAGCGTTTGACGATAGGCCTCGGCCACCGCCCGGCGGAACCGGTCGCGACCGATCCACTCCATCGGGACGAGAAGCCGAGGCCGGAGCCAGTCGAGGCGGAGTCCGCGGCGGACGAAGTCGGGCGTGATCTCCGGCAAGTCGCGGCCCAGCAGCGGCCGTCCGGCCAGCCACGATTCGAGCATCACCATGCCGAACCCTTCGGCCAGGCTCGTCGTCAGGATGGCATCGGCGGCCGCGAGGTTTTCCATGAACGTCAGCGCCCCGGGCGCGCCGACTTCGAAACGGCAAGGCAGTCGCAGCGAGGAGGCCGCCTCCTTCCACGTTTGATAGACCGGCTGATCGTCCGGATTCAGCGGAGCGAGCGTCAGCCCCACGACCGTCCCCCGCGGCGCCAGCGCGCCCAGGAGCAGGGCCTCGCCCACGTTCTTCCGCCGAATGCAGCGGACCGGATACAACAGGTACCGGTCGCCGGGCGCGACGCCGAAGCATTCCTGGAGTTTCACCCGGGCCGCCGAGCGTTCGGGCAAGAGGTTGACGTCGAGCACCGGGTTGGGCAAAAGGTGGAGCCTCGCCGGATCGGTGCCGGCCGCCGCCAGGATCGCCCGATCGCGCCCGTTGAGCACGGCGTAATGGACGTTCGACGCCTGGGGGTAGAGTATTTCCGGCGCGGGACAGCCGAGGTTTCGATAGTTCTCGGGCCGGAAATCCTCGGCAAAATCGTGAATTTGAAGCAACATGCCGTAACCGCTCGCGGCCAACCGCGGCACCACGCGCGTCAGCGCGCGGTTCTTGCCCAGCGAGTGATTGTGGACGTGCAGCACGGTTCGGCCGCCGTGGAAACCGTGGCGCCGGAGGGCCGAAACGATCGCGGCGTACAGCGAGTCCGCCTGTTCGTCGGCGCGGTCGTCGCCACCGGCTTGTTGGGCATCGTAATCCAAGCCTGGCACTTCGACCAACGAGAGCCGAATCGCCCGGAGCCGATCGGCGAGTGCTTCGTTGCGTCCCTCGTGTCGCCCGCCGTAGACCATCGCCACCCGCCACGGCGTGCCCGGATCGAGCACGGCATCCAGCGCGAGCAATTGGTTCTCGATCACCCGGGTGACCCCGCCGCGATTGAGATGGTAGTGGAAGATGGCCAGATGCATGTCAGGGGACAGGGGTCAGGGGACAGGGGACAGGGGACAGGGGTCAGAATGGCATGAACGGCCGCCGCCTGCGTCGGCGGGGGTGGAATCGAGCCACTACCACTTGCCACTTGCCCGCGATCGACAGCTTACCAGGTTGCCCGTGCATTGGGGACCCGGACGCCCCCAAACCACATCATCTTGTGGTTTGCGGTCTTGCGCACCACAAAATAGGCAATTTTCTTGCCAGAAGCCCGGACAATCGCTACACTCTGCCCAACTTGCATTCCGACTGCGGGTGACCCGCCCAAAAACAAAGGAGTGTTGAGGCCACACGATAGGGACATCGCCTCGGGACGCGGCCAGGCATGGCGCGGCGGACCGAGGGCTATCTCTCTGCGGAAAGGGCGTCAGGGATCGACGTGCCGGACCATCTCTCCTACTGCGACGCACGCGATTGCGGCGTTGGCGAGTTGTCTGCGTCTCGTGTTCTCCTTGCGTTCCGGACCGCGTCCCCGGTACGCCTCGACATGGTTTCCGCGTGTCACGCTAACCCGACACGGAACGTGTCGTCAAAGGAGTGCAAGATGAGTTACAAGCCGCTCGTTGGACTCAACGCCGATTACTGTTCTTCCCGGGGCGACCAGCCGGCCTTCAGCTATCTCGCCGCCGGCTACAGCGACGCCTTGGCCAAAGCCGGGGCGGTTCCGGTCATCATTCCTATCATCGAGGGCGATGAGGATCTCGGCCGAATTCTCGACATGCTTGACGCGGTGGTCATGGTTGGCGGCGCCGATCTCGACCCCCGTCGCGACGGCTTCATGCTCCATCCCTCGGTTCGACCGCTCGATCGGCGGCGCGAGGAATTCGACCGCAAGTTGATGGGCATGATCGTGTATCGCCAGATGCCCGTGTTCGGCATCGGCGTCGGCATGCAGTTGCTGAACGTCACGGCCGGCGGCAACCTGTTCCTCCACATCCCCGAAGACCTCCCCCGCGCGCTACCCCACTGCGACACGACGGACCCCGCCCATCGCCATGCCCTGGAGGTTGAGATGGGCACGCTGATGGAGCGCGTCTACGGCGAGGGCGAGATCCGCGTCAACAGCATGCACCACATGGCGAGCGACGAAGTCGCGCCCGGCTTCGCCGTCACCGCCCGATGTCCCGACGGCGTGATCGAGGCCATCGAAAGCACCGACCCGAATTGGGTCGCCCTCGGCACCCAATTCCATCCCGAAGGCCGCTCCGCCTCGGCCCTGGACCTGCGGATCTTCGAGGAATTCATCGCCGGCGTGGCAGGCAAGAAACTCAGCATGCGACTCGTGGCCTGATCCAAAGCGACATGGCGATCACGTACCGATTCGACGCGGCAAGTCACGGCGAGCCGCCGCGGTGGACCCTCGGCGTGTTGGTCTCCTCCGGCTGCCGCCGCGTGGATGCCGCGCTGGTGGCGGCCACCGGCCGAGGGCTGGCCCTGCGCGCCGAGATCAAGGGCGTCAAGAGCCTCGCCGTGCCCAACGAGACGAGCGCGTTGTTCCGCCAACTCGTCGCCGGCGCCGCCGGACCCGATACGCCCGAGATCGTTGCCCAGTTGCGGGCCGAACTCGCCGAAATCGAGGCCGAGCTGATCTGGGCCCTGCCCGCCGAGTCGGGCGTCGCCGAAAACAGGGTCCTCGCGGCGGCCGTGCATGACCCCGGCCTCTGGTCCCAAGGCAAGGCGTCCTCGCCTCGCTGTCTGGGACTGTGTGACGCCGCCCGGGTCGCCGAGATGACCGGGGTGAACCTCATCGACGCCCTGCCCGGCCGCGACCTCGCCCAGCGCGGCCAGGGAGGTCCGCTGACCGCCGTCGCCGAGTGGATTCTCCTGCGCGACCCGCGGCGCGCGCGGGCTCTGGTCGATTTGGGACAGACGGTCCGCATGAGCCTGCTGCCGTCGGAGTCCGATCCCTGGGCGGCGTCGCGGATCCTTTCGTTCGACGTGGGGCCGGGCATGAGGCTGTTGGACGTGCTCTCGCGGCAGTTGACCGGCGGCGAGCACCCGTTCGACCCGGGCGGACGGCTGGC
>JAPLNP010000575.1 GCA_026401055.1 Planctomycetia bacterium | reverse complement strand
GACCAGTCCTCCATGACATAATCTCCTGACTGTCAACCAGTTACGACCAAAGCAAATCTATAGCACAATACCCCGTTTCGATGCAATACGAAGAGGACACAAGGGGATTTCGCATGCAACGGGAGATCTCTGGACCGGACCTCGTGCGGCAGCATACGGCGGGCGATTTGCAGGCGGCCGAGGATCTCTATCGCCGTTTTGCCCAGCGGCTTTGGCATCTGGCTGAACAGAAGATCGACCAGCGACTCCGCCGTCGCGTGGAGCCTGACGACATCGTGCAGTCGGTCTTTCGCACGTTCTTCCGCCGGACCCAAAAGGGGGAGTATGCATTCGACCATTCCGGGGCGCTGTGGCGGATGTTGGTCTGCGTCACCTTGAACAAGATTCGCAAACGAGCCCGCCGCGAGCATCAAGGAAAACGGGATATCGATGCCGAGGTGTATCTCGATCTCAAAGGCTTTCCCGTCGATGAGTTGGCCGGCGCGCCGCGGCCCGAGGATGCGGCCATACTGCTCGACGAGTTGGAAGTGTTGCTCGCGGGCTGCGACCCGACGGAACACGAGATCGTCCGCTTACGGCTGGAAGGATTCACCCCTTCGGAGATTGCCCGCCAAATTGGGGTTGCTCGCTGGACGATCCGGCGATTCTTGGACCGGATCGGCGCGAAACTCCAACGCCAGTTGGGCGTCAATCCGCCGAACGATCTTTCGATAGAAAAGACGCACCGGGGTTCGTGAAGTGGTGATAATGGCGATTGGAAAGAATATTCTTGTACCAGGGGACGAACTCTTGGGGCTTGTTCTACTTGTTCGGTGAGGCTTTGGATGCTTTGTGATTGAATGCCGGCGATGTCTTCAGCCTCTGCAAAGCAGAGGATTCCATGAATAATCGGCCAGAACTCGAAAGTGCGTTCCTGGACGACCGTGATTGGGAGGTGCTGAAGGCGGCGACGGGGCGGTTGGAAACAGCCTTGCAGCAGGGTCTGTTTCCGGAGTTGGCTCCGCTGGTTCCGCCACTCACTCATCCACTACGCGCGCGCCTGCTTGTTGAATTGATCAAGGTCGACCAAGAGTACCGCTGGAAGGCCGGGCAACGAAAACGGATGGAAGCTTGCCTCGAGGAGTGGCCAGAACTGCGGGATCGGCCCGAACGTGTGACGGAGCTCTTGGAAGCGGAGTGCCTTTCGCGTGCCCTGCTGGAGGAAATGCCCTCGGTCGAGGAGCTGCGCGGCCGGTTCGGCTCAGCGGCGGAAAGCATAAACTGGGAGGCGATCCGCGCGGATGCGGGGGAGGAGCGGACACGGACGCGAAGCCCCAAGTTCTCCGCGGAGATAGGCACAGCAAGCCTTGCCGGAGGAGTCACTCCGGCGTCAGGCCCCTCGGATTCACCGTTGACCGCGGAGCAGACCTTCGGCCGCTATGAGATTCGCAGCCCGTTGGGCGAAGGAGGGATGGGATGGGTGTATCGCGCCTACGATACCCACTTGGAGCGTGATGTGGCCCTAAAAATCCCCCGCTTTGATCCCACAGCCGATTCCACGGTACTCAGGCGATTCATCCAAGAAGCGAAAACGGCGGCGCGAATCGAGCACCCCAACATCTGTCCGGTCTTTGACGCCGGGGAAGTCGAGGGCGTGTATTACCTCACCATGGCGCTGATTGAAGGCCGGTCCCTCTCCGAGTGGCTGAAAGACCGTACCCACAGCGCCCGCGAAGCGGCGGAATTGGTTCGGAAACTCGCCCGAGCCCTGGACACCGTCCATGCCGCCGGAATTGTGCATCGCGATATCAAGCCTTCCAATGTGATGATCGACCTCTGGGGCGAACCGCGGCTCATGGATTTCGGTTTGGCGCGACTGACGCCTACAGATGCTCCTGAAGCTGATGCCGCCTTGGGAATTGACATTCATTCGTCGGGCAATGCCGTCGTACCGTCAGAACACTGCGAAAGCACTTCACGAAAACAGCCCATCAGCCAAAACGGTTTACGCTCCGGCACGCTTCCCTACATGTCACGTGAGCAGTTAGAAGGACAGCCGGCCGATGCGCGAAGCGACGTTTATGGCCTTGGGGTGTTGCTGTTTCAGATACTCACGGGAAGGTTGCCTTATGGCGATTCTCCGCAAGACATTCTGATGGGCATCTATCAGTCAGAACCACCCCCCCCTCCATAGTTTGCGTCCCGATCTGGTATAATGGTCGGGAGTTTTCGGGCGCGTGAATAAGGTGGATTCGCCGATGAGG
>JAPLNP010000043.1 GCA_026401055.1 Planctomycetia bacterium | reverse complement strand
CCGGCGGCTGGCGAGCAATGATTTCTTCCGTAATTACCGCTTCCATGCCCACCGTTGTGACACACAACCGGCATCCAAGTCCAGATCAATTCATCAAGAACACTCCCCCGAGGTGTGAACGGTTACCTCGCCGACTCACTCGATTGGTCGGGCGTAGGGTTGGTGGCAATCTCATCTAGTCTCTCTGGGTTGATCTGAACTGCGAGGCGTCTATCGGGGCCTTCGACACCACGGATCAAACCGCGAGCGAGCAGTTCCCGGATGTCGCCGAGGAATGCTTCGTTGCCGGGAGTGAATCCAGGGAGTTGGTCGGCCCACGTGAACGAGTCGGCTCCCTTCTGGCGCAACAGGGTGAGGAGAAAATCCAGAATCTTCGCGCGGTGGTTCACTGTCTCCCCCTGACCTGCGGCAAAGACCGAAGTTGCGCACGTAACCTGTTTATTGACAGCTTCTACCTATCGCCTGTAGCCCGCCGATTTGCGGCCCAAAATGCGGGCAACGGTTTGCCGTAAGTCGAATTGTAGCCGTTGGTTGCTTGGGGCGCGCGAGTCTTCCGACGCCTTGGACCGTTTCTCCCTAGCGCTCATCGGACCGTCGAGCCGGGACGTCGGCTTACGCTGCGGACGCCACTTCTGCCGCATTTCAAAACGGGCGTATAGCCACTCTTGCCACGTACCCCACTATTTCCAGAATTAGAACCGCTCGGCGCGGGGTGTCAAGGGGCTTCGTGGCACGAGGCAGCGTTTTTCCCGAAGAACGTGCGTTTCTCGGGATATCTCTCGGCCCGCACTCGTTGTCGGCAGCCCCGTCCTGAGGTCAATCCCCAGTTGGCAGCCTCCTGGTGCTCCGCGTCGAGGCTTGCACAAACGCTCCCTCACGGTCGCGGCTCGGTTCTTGGTGGCGCGGCCCCCTTTTTTGGCAGCGCGGCTCGCGGGGGTGACGCCGCTACCCCCTTACCCCCGCGATCGCTCCGGCCGGAACGTGAAGCCGAGGTCGGCGTAGGCATCGCGGCGGGCGCGGAAGCCGGTGACTAGCATCCGCCAGTCGGAACTGTCCGTCAGGTAGCGGACGCCCTCGTCGATCAGGAGGCGGCAATGGTCGGGCTCCAGGGCCGGCGTGCCGCAGACCTTCCCGTTGGCCTCGCAGGCGCGAACTACCCGGCGGATCACGTCTAGCACTTTGGGATGGCGGCACTCGCCGGGCAGGCCAGGGCTCAGGGCGAGATCGGCCGGGCCGACGAACAACATGTCGACGCCCGGCACTTCGGCGATCGGCACTTCGGCGATCGCGTCGGCCTGGGCGGCCGCCTCAAGGTCCTCGATCTGGACGACGACGAGCGTCTCGTCGTTGGCCGCTCGAAGATACTCTTCCAGCGGCATCAGGCCGAAGTCCGCGTCGGCGTTGACGTTCTCCAGTTCGCGCCGGCCCAGCGGCGGGTACTTGATCCGCTCGATCGCGCGTCGGGCGAATTCGGCCGACTGGACGTGGGGGATCATCAGGCCGTTCGTGCCCATCGACAGCAGGCGTGGGAAGTCGTCAAAACTGTTGGCCCCGGCGCGGATGACGCACTCGATGCCCGACGCCTGGGTCGCCGATCCGGCCGACGAGCGGCCCGTGCTTTCGCTCCGCTGGGACCAGCCGCGGCGGATCGGGCGAATCGAACTCACCTTCGACACCGACCGGGACAATCCGCTCTTCTCCGTGCTCTACGGCAACCCCGAGAACGTGATGCCGCAGTGCGTGCGGCGCTATCGGATACTCGACGCCGCGGGCCGTGTGCTGATATCATTCGAGGATAACCATCAGACCCGAAACACGATCCGCCTGGACCCGGCGGCGACCACCGATCGGCTCGACATCGAATTGACGCCGCCGAGCGAGTCCGTCCCGGCGGCAATGTTCGAGGTGCGGTGCTATCCTGCATGAAGGGCGCTGAATTGGACAGGATTGACAAGATTGACAGGATGATTTTGTGTAATGCTGCTAAGGATCCGCGTCACAGTGGCTTGACGTTCTTCTTGGGAACACTAATTCCCGCTAATTGACGCCTATGGAAAGCATTAGCGAAGATTAGTGACGATCAGTGTTCCTCTACACAGAGGGTTTCAACCATGCGTCATCGTCGTACTCTGCGGGCTGCGTGGTGCGGCGCTGCGATTCTCGTTGGTCTGGCGGCCGGATTTGCGCCGTCGGCACTCTGTGGACAGGAACAGACTCTGGCTGAGTCGGCCCCCACGCCCAAGTTCGTCACTGTTTGCGCCGACGCCGGGGCGGGCGGATACGAGGCGTTTCCCGACGTGTGCCGAACGAAGTCCGGTGAACTCATCTGCGTCTTCTACGCCGGCTACGGCCACGTGAGCGATCCCAACGAGAAGCTGCCCCGCGGCGCGAAAATCGCCCTGTGCCGCAGCCGTGACGACGGGCGGACCTGGTCGCCGGCCGAAACGGTGGTCGATACGCCGATCGACGACCGCGATTCCTCGATCGTCGCATTGCCCAACGGCGAACTGCTCGTGACGTTCATGACGTATGACTCCGGCCGCAAGTCCGGCACGCACCAGGCGTTCTCGGTCCGCTCGGCCGACGACGGAAACACCTGGAGCCCGCCCGAGCCGATCCCGACGCCGTTTACGCAACTCGAAGCCGTCAGCACGCCCCCGAGGCTCATGAGCGACGGACGACTGCTCTTGACGCCTTATGGCAACAACACGGGCGACCCGCGATCGTACAAGCACGCGGCGGTGCTCGAGTCGCGCGACCTGGGCCGCACGTGGCGAACGCTGGCCGAGATCAAGTCCAGTCGCGGCTACGTGCTGTTGGAGCCGGATATCGTCCGTCTGCCCGAGGACCGGCTGCTGGTCGTGACGCGGCCGACGATGACCTGGACGGAATCGAGCGACGGCGGGCGGACGTGGAGCGAGCCGCGGGATCTGGGCATCCCGGGCGATTGCCCCTACCTGCTGCTGACGTCGAAGAACATCCTGCTGTGCGGCATCCGCAACCGCGAGGCCGGGAGCACGTGCGTCATCCACAGCGCCGATTTCGGCCGATCGTGGTCAAAGCCGCTGGAGATCGACCATGTGCTCGGCGCGTACCCCAGCATGGTCGAACTGCCCGACGGTCGCATCCTCGTCGTCTACTACACCGAAGGCCGCGGCTCGGATGTCCGCTGCGCCTGGATCGAGGCGGACCACTCGGGCGTCCGGGTGATCGAGCCGCCACAGCCGCCTCTCACGTGTCCAGGTCCGAGGCGATGATCTCCTCGGCTGCTTGCCGGCCGCTGACGCGCATGTGGGCTCGGGCGAGTCGGGAGGCGCGTTGCGGGTCTCGGGCGCGGATCGCCTCGATCATCGCGCGGTGGTCTTCGACCACTCGGGCCATGTGGGCAGCGGCTTCCTCCGCCGAGAGCTGGCGGCGCCGTACCCTGCCCGGGCGGACGTAGAAAACGTAATGGCACTCGGCCAGAAGGCGTTGCACGCAGTGGATCAGCCGTTGATTGTGGCTGGCGTCGGCCATCGCGGCGTGGAAATGGTGGTCGAGCTGCGCCCAGCGGTCCGAGCCGTAGTTGCCGACTTCGGTGTCGGCCTCGCGGCAGATTATTTCCATCCGGGCGTAACCCGGCAGGGTCAAGGTCGACATCGAACTCGACACCCGCCGGGTTTCGACCAGCCTACGGTGTTATCGCGTGCGTCCCTTCCGCCGCCCGAGGGCCGCCAGGGCGAGCAAGCCAGAGATCAGCAGCGCCGCGGTCGCCGGCTCGGGTATCGGCGTCAGGAGAAACGCGCGGTCTTGGCCGTCGGGGTTTCGACCCAAGCCAACGATCTGGCCCGCGTCGTTGATGTCGTACGCCCCCCTCAGAGTCCCCTGCGCCGACTCCAAGGGCCGCATGCCGTTTTCGGCGTCCCAAATGAACGCACGAGTCTCATTTAGGCCAAAACCGACCTCGCCGACGACTTCTCCGAGGTTATTGATCGCGCGGGCGCGCGACCAGTCGCCGCCCTCGAGGGCGCCGAGTTCTTGCATTCCGTTGATTTCGTCCCAGAGGAAAGCCAGCCCCCCCCCGGTCTGGGCTGTAGCCACCGCTCCAGCCGACGACTTGTCCGGCGTTGTTAATGTCGAGGGCCCGCGATCGCACGCCGTCGAAGATGCCCAGGTACTGCCCGTTGCCTTCGGCGTCCCACAAGCACGCCGGAAACTGATGCGTGGCACCGACGGTAGCGTATCCGACGGCGACACCCAGGTCATTGATGCCGAATGCCGCTCCGGGCCCCGAGTTATCGGGTGAAGACAATTGTCGAATGTCGGTGGCGCTGCTGCGGACAAAGCCTCCGATGTCGCGCGCCGTGCCAGCGATCTGCCCCGAGTTGTTCAACGAGTAGATGTCCCCGAACGCGGGGATTTCGAGATCCTGCATGCCATTTTGCGCGTCCCAAAGAAACAGGGACAAGGTCAAGTCGTCCCTCCTGGCTGCGCCGATGACCTGGCCGGCGTCGTTGACGTCCATCGCGTACGAGGCGCGTGGCTGCTGCGTGCCGAGCGTGCCGAGGTCGGTGATCGCGTACTCGACCGCCGCCGATGTCCGTGCTACCGCGACGAGCAGCAGCAAGAGTAGGGCCGTTCGCCCAAGGGTTGAGGGTACCATGGCAATGTCCTCGCTTCGATGAAAGGAAATGAAGGAGAAAGAGAAAGAAAAACCAAACGCGCCGCGTAGGGTGGGCCGAGCGCAGCGAGTCCCACCATCTCGTGGAGTGCGGCGATTCATCGCCGCTTTTTGCTCTCCGAAAGCGGCGATGAATCGCCGCACTCCAAACACCGCCTCCGGTGGGGCTCGGCCGCCGGCTGGACGTCATCGCCGTCTGAATTGCCATCCGGCGGCCTCGACGCACCCTACTTGAACTACGCCGCCACTTCGCTATAGATCCCGAGAAAATCATCGATAAACCCGTTCCAATAATTATCTTCCCGCTCGACCGGGCGGGATTCGTCCGGCGTGCCGAAGTCGTAACGCTCAAAGAGGGCGTCCAGCGCCAACTCCAGGTCGCGGCTGGCGGACCGCTTCGAGCCGCCGCCGCTCTTCTCCTGCTCGGACGGCCACGTCGTGAAATCGGTTCCCCAATGGTAAGCGAAGATTGCGGCATCCGGGGTATTGGCCATTCCGTCGCCGTTCGCGTCGCCGGGCCCCCACACGGGGACCTGCTGGAAATAGTGCGCGCCGAGAATGCTCGCATCCGTGTAGTCCACCTTTCCGTCCAGATTGAAGTCCGCCGGAGATGGCACGGTGAAGTAGAAGACGAAGTCGCCGCCCGGATCGCCGTTGCCCGACGGGAAGATGCTGTTCTCATACTCGTCGCTGAAGCCCGTCGGATTATTCGTCCAATCGCCGTCAAGCTGGAGGCCCTCCGCCCCGGTAACGCCCTCCAACCCGCTGCTGATCGTCAACACCAACTGCTTCCACGTGATCGGGTTGAACGTCCACGTGGCCGTCTCGACGCCGCCCGCGTAAGCGGAGGAGAAACCCGTCGGCGAGTAGCTGGTGTTCTCGTCGGCCGCGTCGACCAGCGTCAAGTCGCCGCTGTCGACCAAAACGTCCTGATTGAACGTCACCTGGACTTGGGTGATCCGCGGCGGGCCGCCGTACCCCAATTCCGGGAGATAGCGGAACGGCACGCACTCCAACTGCGCGCCCGAGTCCCGCTCCGCCGGAATCGCGTACTCGTCCGTTCCGTTGGACACGGTCACGCCCGTCACCTGCGGCGGCGTTTCAACAGGCTCGGAGAAGATCGACGTGTCGTTGCGATCTTTGGTGCCCTCCTCCACCTCGGTGCATGTCGCGGTCATCAGGAACTTGGTGAAACCCGGCAGCAAGTTCAAGGTCGACGCGGGCACTTTCGCCGTGAAGTCCTCGCCTTGGCCCACAAGCCCGTCGAGCTGACACGGAACGTCGCGGCCCTCCAAGTAGACGTAAGCGCCGGCCCCGTAGCCGTTGACGTGCCCACCCTGATCGTACGCGAAATCGACGTTCGAGGCGTAGACTTCGAACACGAACGTGCCGTCGGTGAAGACGCTCTGCCCTTGGGTGGCGGTGAATGGAATGGTCCAGACGTTCTCGCCGGCGGTGTCATCGTAGCCGAATGAGACGCCCGCGCCGTTGATCACCGGCGGCGCGATGCCTTCGTTGCTGCCGGAGCACTCGAATATAATGGGCGCCTTCGTGTTCAGGACGGTGAAGTCATTTTGAGAGAACCTGCAGTGTTTGTCGTATGTGCCGTACCAGGTCGCGATTTCGCCGCTCCAACGAGTCTGCATGTTGTTGCTAAAGGCGTTCTGGATCACGTCGACGTATTCGACGCCGCCTC
>JAPLNP010000112.1 GCA_026401055.1 Planctomycetia bacterium | reverse complement strand
TTGGCCGGATCGACTTCCTCGCTATCGGTATTGCTAGCGGGATACGTGAAGAGCGTACACACGAGTGTCTTGTCCGAGAGTTCGGCGATGGCGGGATGGCGATCGTCGTAGGGCGTGTCCACGAGCGTCCGCGGCTTGTCCCACGTGACGCCGCCGTCGGTCGAGCGGACGATCATCGCCCGGCCGCCGCGCGGGGCGTCGGCGTTCGGCGGCATGCCGAGCTTGACCCACTCCTCGACCGTCTTGGGATCGATCCCGAGCGGCGTGGGAAGCGAGGCGTGCCAGTAGCCGGCGTTGAACGAAACGAACATCGTGCCGTCGCGCAGCCGCGCGGGACATTCCCAGCCGACGAACCCCATGTAACCGGGGAACGGGTCCGGCTGGTTCACGCCGGGGCCGACGACCATCTTGCGGCACTTGTCGGCGGCAAGATGCGACTCGCCGCCTTCGACCACTTTGAACGTCGGCGCCGCCGGCTTCTCCGCGGCGCGCGCCGCCTTCGGACTCTCCGGCAACCACGCCGCCAGAGCGACCATCAAGAGGCTCGGGATGCAACGGGAAAAGCGATAGGCAATGGCTTGGGTACCCATGGTCGGCGTCTCCTTGTCGTGCGAGGCAGATGTTGGGGGGTGGCACGTCCCTAGCCCTAAGCGGAAGGGCGTGGCGGGACCGCCACGGATTCCTACATCATACCCGCGGCCAAGAGCACGTCCACCCGGGGAGCGTCCGCGCCGCGACGGCCGGCCACTCGCTTCGGGCCGTGCCTTTGGGCAAGCTCGTAGGACCACGCCAGACGATGCCGCAGCAATTCCGTCTCGCCATCGGCGCCGCTGTCGCTCGTCTCGGCGAAAACGGCGTCGCGGGCGGCGACCCGCCGTGGCGAGGCGGCTTCCGAGCGTACTTCGCCCGAGGCACGGCCTGCCGGAAGCGGCTCGATCCGCCGCCGCGGCGCGTCGGACGAGCCGAGCAGAACGGGCCCGTTCAACGGCGCCCCGCCCGGCGGAACCGGCTCCGTGGGAAGCGAGGCATCGGGCACTCCCCCTTCACTCGGCGGCGGCAATGTCGATCCCCAATGCGCCGCCATGATCGCAGCATCCCGATCGTCGACTCGCCCATCATCGTTGAAATCGCCACCGGCCGTAAACGTCAGCGTCCCGCTGGCCGCGGTATAGTCGCTGTCCGCCGTGGTCGCCGTGTTGTTCGCAGTGGCGTAGTCCACCGTCACGTTCGACGCCACCGGGTTGCTCAAACTCACCGTGAACGTAAAGGCCGTCGTCCCGCTGGGCGACCCCTCGGCCAAACTCACGTCGCTGATCGTGATGCTCGCAATGTCGTCGTTGGTGATCGTCCCCGTCGCGTTTACTGGGGCTGCCCACCGTGTAGCCCGTCCCCGCCGCCACCGTCAGCACCGCCGTTTCATTCAGTTCCACCGTGCTGTCGGCCGTTGGATCGATCGTTACCGTGGCCGTGCTGCTGCCGGCGGCGATCGTTACCGTCCCAGCCGTGTTCGAGAACGTCGCCGCGCCACTTTGTGCATAGTCCGTGCTGAACGTCGCGGTGCCACCCACGTTGAAGTTCACCGGCAATGCGATTGTCGTACTACCCGACCGCGTGAACGTGTAAGCCAGGTTTGTCGCGTCATTCTCCGTCACTGACGCGGGCGACACGCTTACCGTCACCGACGGTTGTTGAACGCTTTGAACTGTTCCCTCCACGACGAGACCGTAGGGAGCACTCTGGGTATTGTTGGTCAGAGAAAAGTGACCCGTCAGAGAGTATGTCTCCCAATTCATTATTGTCTGAGTGTCATAGGGTGCGTCTGGACGCACCATGAATTGCCGTTTGCGTCCGTTGGTGCGTCTCGAAGCACCCTACTCGTTACAGACGCCCCGGGTAGAAATTATTGTTGCGAAGCCGGGGCGGTTGCGGGAGCGGACTTTTGGGCCGTTGCGGGATTACGGGCTTGTCGACCGGCGCGTCGTTCGTCCAGATGTAGATCGCTTGGTGGTTGCAGCAGAAGATCTCCTCGCGATCGTCGCCGACGAAGTCCATGTGCTGCACGTAGTAATCATCGTAGAGATCCTTGCCGTCGGGGCCGCCGCCCTTTTCTTTGATGGCCTCGGGCAGGGGGAACGTGGCGATCTCGCGTCCGTGGCCGTCCATGAGACACGGCGGCGCGAACCCGCGGCTGTAGAGGCCGATGAGGTTCTCGCCCGGCCGGGCGGTCCAGTGGTCGATCACCTCGCCGGCCATGTACCAGATGTTCTCCCGATTCGTGAGCAGTTGCTCGCCCGACTTGGTGAACAGGGTCAGCTCGGACCGGACCGGCTCGTGGTTCATCTGGCGGTCGATGAAGCAGACCTCCTTGCCGGGCAGGTCGGGGCGGAAATCGCCGATCAGGGCGTGCTGGCTGTGATCCGCCTGTTTGCGCCAGAGCACGTTGCCGTCGGCGTCCAGCAGAATGGTCTGAGGGCCCGGTGTACCGTCGCTGGCGGCGATGGCGATCTCCGGCCGGCCGTCGCCGTCCATGTCGGCGACGTACACGGCGTCGTTGTGGCCGGGGAAGTCCTTGTTCCAGCGGACCTTGCCGTCGTGTCCATACAGGGCGAAGCCGCAGAGGAGTTCGTCGCGGCCATCGCCGTCGAAGTCGTACTCCATCGGATAATGGCCCGGGTTGCAGTCGATCTTCGACCACAGGAGCTTGAAATCCTTGTCGTAGACCCAGAACGACGAATAGCGGTCTTTGATGAGCGTGTCCTGGGCGTAGCCGGTGGCGCTGAAGTCGGCGAAGAGGATCGAGTCGTGCCCTCCGGCGAGTTGGACTTCCTTGGTCACCTTGCCGGTGCGGCCGTCGAGGATCGTCAAGACGTTCTTCTCGTCGGGGATGTAGATCACCTCGTTGTACCCGTCGCGGTCGCGATCGTAGATTTGCACGGGGAAATCGCCGCCGAAGTAGATGTGCGAGATGTCCGGCTTGCCGACCTGCCAGAGGATCTTGCCGTCCAGGTCGATCGCCGTCAGGCAGCTCAGGACCGCGCGATTCTCGTTGCCGTCGGTGCAATAGACCTGGACGAATAGCACGTCGGGCCGGCCGTCGCCGTCGAGATCGCCGATCCGTGCATACGTGCTCCCGTAGTCGCCCAGGGCGATCCGGCGCCACAATCGCGGCCGGGAATCGTCCCGCGCCGGCTCCGCCGCGCCGGCTCGCGCGGCAGATCGGTTCGCGTCGAAAACGCCCGCAAACGAGATCACGACGAGAAGGAAAGCGGCCAAGTCTCGCAATCGCATGGGATTCTCCTTGTGGCAGCGTCTTAGGATTGGCGCGGAAACGAGTGTCGCCTTTCGCTCCGCGAAAGTAGCGTTCTTTGGCCTTTCGCTCCGCGAAAGACCGCTGCTTTCGCGGAGCGAAAGGCGACAATTTTTGATCCGCCGGCCCTCAATCCGTGGAGCCGTCCGCGGAAAGGTCAAAGTCGAGCTGGCGGCTGTTGTCGCCGGTGATGGTGCGACGGAGTCTTGTTTTCGTGTTGTACGGCGGCGGCAGGGTCTCGGCCATTTCGTCGACCATTCTCTGCTCCAGGCCATTGTAGACCTGCTTGCCGGTCTTGCGGAAATAGGTGATTTTCACCCGATACTCGCCTGCCACCACTCCCTGGTCGCGGTCGATGCGGTAGTCGCCGCTGGCGATCATCGCGCCGGCCGTTGGCCCGCGACCATCGGTGGGCAGAAACGTAATCGATCCGCCTTCGAGCGGCTGGTTGTCGACGCGCACCGTGCCGCGCACCGCCAACCGGTCCAGTCCCGACCGAGAGCAGCCCGAGCCCAGCAAAACCAACAGCACCAGTCCGAATCGGGCCGTCCAGGAATCGTGCAAGTCCATCTAATCGCCTTCCTGAATCGATCCCATGGCTTGCCATGCGTTCAAGGCGACGTCGTTGCCGACAAAAGTCAAGGAGCCGTCGCCCATCAGGACGTTCACCCCGCCCGGGTGCCGGCTGCGCGACGTTCCCGTCTCATTGTACCCCTCGGTGCACGGCCGATTCAACTCGGGGCGCGAGACGCAATAGCCCGGCCAAATCACGTCCGGACTGGAACTGTTCGGCGTGAATTGCGTGTAGATTTGGCTGTTGGTGGGCTCGTCGGACCAGAAGAGGCCGCGGCAGTCGGGTTCCTCGTTGGCCAGGGCGGTGAGATACTCGCCCATCATCAGACTGTGGCTGGTGCCGTCGCTGAAATCGCTGAACCGAACGGCGACGTTGATGGCGAACGCCGCGCGCCGGTTGGCCGGCGCGACGAAACAGGGCAGATCGGGCGCGACGCCGTTGTCGTGAGCGACGTCGCCGAAGAAGCCGAGATAGTTCGACAACGAGAACGTTCCCCATCGGGTGACCTTCGGACTGTGCCCCGCGCCGTCGCTTGGGCAAAGCAACCCGGCAACGGCGGCGGCGCAGGGCGAGCCCGGTCCATCCGAGTTGGGCGACCTGGCCCAGGTCGTGAACGAAGCGCCAACCGCGCCGCGGTCGTACCGGTCGTAGATGTCGGCCCGCTCCAGGTAGGGAAACAGGAAGAGGAAGAAGGTCTGTCGATTCCAACCCTGTCGGCAATCCGTCTTCGGGTCATTGACGGCGCCGACGGGAAGATAGCCGTGGGTCGAAGCGTAGTTGTGCAACGCGAGCCCCAATTGCCTCATGTTGTTGGAGCACTGCATACGCCGGGCGGCCTCGCGCGCCGCCTGCACCGCGGGCAGCAGCAGGGCGATGAGGATTCCGATGATGGCGATCACCACCAGCAGTTCGACCAGTGTAAACCACGCGGGGGTGACAACCTCCCCCTCGTTCGGCTGCGGTGTTCAACCATCGCCTTTCACGCCTCGGATAACCATGACCACGCCGGTTCAGACGTGCCGGAGACGCGCCGACGTTACCGTTGAGTATCCCATGTTGCCCCGGAAGGAACCACGGTGAATCACGACGGCTTTTCGCCCTTTTGCGACAGTAGCCGTGGGCGGGACACCCGTTGGTGGGGATTCCGGCGCCGTCTGTGCCCCATGAAATCCCGAGGATGGTTCGCCCGCGCGGCGATGGTAGAATGGACGCCGCCGCGCGACGTGCCCGGTATTCGTTCGAGGGTCCATCTCGATGCTCGATTGGTCTTGCCCCGAGCGTCTATCGCCGGCTCTCCCGCAACACCGGATAGCCCCTCGAGCCGCGACCCCCCGGTCCGTCCCTTGCGACGCCACGCGGGTCAGAGTCTCGAAACCACGAAGTACACCGCCGCGCCGATCGAGCCGGCGACGGGAATGGTGAGGACCCAAGCCACGACGATATTGCCGGCCACCCCCCAACGAACGGCACTGAGCCGCCGCATCGCGCCGTAGCCGATGATCGAGCCGGTGATCGTGTGGGTGGTGCTGACGGGGATGCCGGCCGCCGCGGTGACGAAAAGCGTGGCCGCCGCCGCCGATTCCGCGCAGAATCCGCCGAAGGGGTTGAGCCTCACGATTTTCGAGCCCATCGTTTTCACGATCCGCCATCCGCCGATCAGCGTGCCCAGCCCCATCGCCGTGTGGCAGACGAGCACGATCCAGAACGGGATGTCCGTGAATTCTTTTTCGTTTCCGGGCAATAGATGGTTTGTAAACAGCAACAGCGCGATGATGCCCATCGTCTTTTGGGCGTCGTTCGTGCCGTGTCCCAGACTGTAGAGCGCGGCCGAAAGCAACTGTCCTCTTCGGAAGAGCGAATTGACTCGGGCGGGGCGGGCCCGGTGGAACAACGTCGTCATGCCCAAGCCGAACACCAGACCCAAGAGGACGCCGATCACCGGGGCCAGAACGATGAAGATCGCCACCTTCGCGATGCCCAACAGCACGACCGCTCCGATTCCCGCCTTGGTGATGGCGGAGCCCGCCAATCCGCCGATCAGCGCGTGGGAGGAACTGGTGGGCAGCCCCAGGTGCCACGTGATGAGATTCCAGAGAACCGCGCCCAGCAACGCGCTGAGCACGACGTTCGTGTCGACGATTTCCGTATCGACGATCCCCTTGCCGACGGTCATGGCCACGTGCGTGCTGAAGACCCAAGCGGCCACGAAATTGAACGTGGCCGCCCAAACCACCGCCTGAAGGGGCGTCAGCACTCGCGTCGAAACAATGGTGGCAATCGAGTTCGCGGCGTCGTGGATTCCGTTGGTGAAGTCGAACGCCAATGCCAGAATGACCACCAACATCACAAACGGAGGGCATTTCTCAACAATCGCCAACGACCCCAGATGATAGAGGGTGTAGGTAACTCCGAAGACGATAAGCGTCAAAGCGGTGATGGGCCAAAAATGTTCACGATTCATACGATCTGTCTATTCGCGTTGGCCGTAATGATGGTGCGGTTCGATCGCTCCGTTTGACTCGGACTCTTCGCCATGGCCTGGAGGAGAAAATCAGGAGTTCTTGAGCACGATATGGAAGATGACGTTGCCCGCGTCACGGCAACGGTCGATGACCTTTTCCAACAGCGCGAAGAGATCGCAGAGGACGATCACTTGCATCGGCTCGTACTTCCCGCTGTAAAGATCGCGGAGCATCTCGAAGACGAGTTTATCGGCTTCGCCTTCCAACGCGTGCAGACGATCGTTCTCGGCCTTCACCTTCTCCAAATGGGGATGGTGCCAGAGCTGCCGCACCATCTCGCGGACCACGACGGTCGCCTGTTCCAGGATCTGGGCTTGGCGATCGAAGAATCCGGCGGGCAGGTAGGTTTTCGCCAAGATCATCCGGCCGGCGAATTTCTCGATGGTCTTGGGGATTCGATACAGGGCTCGGGACAGGGCTTCGAGGTCTTCCCGTTCCAGCGGGGTGATAAAAGTCTGACAAAGCAGCGTCGCTATCTCCTCGTTAATCCGCTTATTCTGTTGCCGGAGCCGAGAAAAATTCTCCAGATTGAACCCCTCCGGGGGGGATTGGAGCAGTTCGATCAACGTCAGGGCCGATTTTCGCACCTCCTCGGCACTCGATTCGAAGAGCTGGGAAAACGTGTTCGCCTTACTGAAAAAACTCTGTATGGATAACATGGGAAACCCTATTCAGCGCGAGGAAGCTAATGATGCCTACACCCGCAAGAGCGGCGGGGTCATTGCCAGTCTTCTCGGGTCCGGCAAGCTACGTAGTATGGCTAGTCCACCGGGGAACATACGCCTTCGGAGGCTCAGTAAGTATGCCAGAACCGGCGGCCGGCCTCAAGCGTCCCCTCCGAGATACGCCGGAGCGATCCGCCGCTGATTGTGGCGATCAGTGCCAATCAGCGTTCTCCGCGCGGGCATCTGTCGCGTTGGTCGGCCATGTCGGAAGGCAACCCGGGCACGGCGCCGATGACGTGTTCTGCGAGAAAACCGTCGGCCGAAAACATGGACCTGTCCCCTTCGACGGCTGGGGGACAACAAAGAAACCGCCGGGCCGGCGAGAGACGCCGGCCCGGCGGCCAAACCCTGAGGTATCTGTACGTTACGTTAGACTACCGGCGTCGCCAAGCCGCCAGGCCCGCCAAGGCGAGTCCCAAGAGCAGCGCGGCGGTCGACGGCTCGGGCACCGAAATGCCACCCGGCGCCGTTTCGCCATAATGGGCGGCCATGATCGCAGCGTCCTTGTCGTTGACGACGTGGTCGCCGTTGAAGTCGCCCTGCGCCCATCCGATGCCTTCGCCCGACTGCAGCCAGTTCGCGCCCAGGACCGACGCATCCTCGTCATTGACGGTGCGGTCGCCGTTGGCGTCGCCGAGCATCGGAACCTCGCGCGTGAACTGACCCGAAAACTCCAACTGGCACTCCAGGAGCGCGGAACCCATCGGGTTATCAGCCGGAAGTGTCCCGGGGGCAGGGTTCGGAAGCGAGATGATTCCGTAAATCGGCACGCTCACGTCCACGTCATACGTGGCCACGCCGGTGGCAACACTCGACAAGCTCGCGCTCACGGTCCCGTTGCCCGGCATGTCGTTTGCGTCGTTCCAAGCCTCGGAGCCCTTGACTATCGGGTCTGCTGGCTTGGGTGGGTACTGCCAGTTGGGGTCCAGGCCCCACAGGCCTGCCATCTCTGTCCCCATATAATTGATGTTGACCTGGAACACGCCTTGGTTCAGGTAGAACAGCAAGTCGCTGTTACCTTCAGTGCCCGGCGCGATGTCCAACGGGAACGAGGTGCCGGTCACCGTCATGGGGACCGGAGTACGCGAATGCAGAATGTCCTGTAGCCCGGTGGAGAGCGATCCGCCGAAGTCCGTGCCCACAAGACCGATCGAGGCAAACTGCTCGTGTTCCTGATTGAAGGGGTTGTCCCATTCGTAAGACATCTGCAAGGTCAGGTCGTCCGAAAACTGGATTTTGTCACCGTAGCTAATAAGAAACACAATGCTGTTGACCGACGTCACCGCGTGACTGCTCGCGTCGAAACCGCAGTCCAGCCGGACGCCCTGCACCCCCGTCAGTCCCGAGTAGGCGATGTCCGAGTCACTGACAGGAGAGGTCATCGGGTCGTACAGGGTGATTTCGATCGAAAACTTCATGGTGGTCGGAGCGAGCGTCGTGGTGGACTCGACCAGTTCGGCCGGGCACGGCGCCGCCGCGGCCACCACAACAACAAGTACAAGTGCCAAATACCTCATGACAGATCTCCCAATGTTGAAAGAAACGGGTTTGAGCCGAAAAGCTACCCGCCGGCAAATACGTCGCAATCCTAAAACCTCTCCTCCCATCTTCTAGTAAACCGACTTTCCCCCAAATGTCAAGCTGAAATCCGATTTTCGCGGCGTCACCGCCGTCCACGGCGGCCCCAGCGGCGGTTCGGCGAGCGTCGCAGTCCACCCGAGCGGGTGGTGCAGGAAAAGGGGACTGGTTCCGTCGCCAGGGTACGTTCGGCCCCAACCAATTTGCCCGACGGCGACGGTGCCTGTCCCCTTTTCCGGATCAGTGACACCGGCCGTGAA
>JAPLNP010000576.1 GCA_026401055.1 Planctomycetia bacterium | reverse complement strand
GCGGACGCTGCGTCAACGAGGCCCCAACGGCCAATGGCTACCGCAGACTCCCGCCATGGCCGCCGGCCTGACCGACCATGTGTGGCCCCTTTGGGAATGGCTAACCTTCCCCGCAGTGCAACGCGAATAGGACACAAGGGGGAGTTGGATGGCGGGGCAGAATACCAGTCTGCCGATCATCGGCCGGATGCTCGGCCACAAGACCGCCGTGGCGACGATGATCTATTCGCGGCTGAGTCTGGATCCCGTCCGTGACGCCGTGGAGCGCGCCGTCGCGGCGATGCTCGTGGCCGGGGGGCAAACCAAGCTGTTGACCAACGGAGGCGGCGACGATGGCCAAGAGTAAGAAGGCTGGCAGCGGATTCAATGTCCGATTTCGCGGGGCGATGCCCGAGCCGACGGCGACGCGAACCGTCGAAAATCCCGACGGCATGGATCCGTCGATGACCATCCCAGCGAGCGACTTGACGCCTGGGGAGAATGATTGGATTCGGGATTTTTTCGCCAACCTGTACAAGCTGGAGTCGATGCTGGAGGGGATCACCACGCTCGCGGCGTCTTACCGCGAAGCCGTGGACAAAGGCATCCGGAAACCCGACGAGGACCTCGGAGAAGCGGCGTACTATCTCGCCCTTGAGGCGGAAAAGCTGCGCGAGCTTTCGCCGACTGCTGACGCCCGCGCCGCCGCGCTGCGGGGGATCAAACTGGGGATGCTGGCGATGCAGTTTACCGACAAGGTGAGATTCGAGCCGGCAGTGGTGCGGGGGAAGAAGGAGATGGTCAAGCCGGCAAAGATGCACGCGGGGAAAACGGACAAGGCGCAACAGCGGTACGCCAAGATTCACCACTGGGTGGAGGATCGACTGCGCAACCATCCGAAAGACACCCTCACGTATGCGCGGGATCTGGCGAAAAGCCAATTCAAAGTGAGCATCGGGGTTGTCAAACGCGCAACCATCGGGATGAAAAAACCAAAACGGTAGTGGGTCCATACTACGAAGTATAGACTTAGACCGTTCTAACAAACCTCCGTAGACTTGGGTTAGTGAATAACAAACCCTGTTCTACGGAGGTGTTTTCGATGAGTCAAGCCGTTCTTTCCGATCCTTTTCTCGTACCCGAGAAAACCGCCGAAATGCTCGGCGTCTCCTCTGGCACGTTGGCGGTTTGGCGTTGCAGTAGGCGATACCCCGAGCTTCGCTACACCAAGGTCGGCAGATCCGTGAGATATCGCTTGTCCGATATTGAGCGGTTCATTTCTTCCCGCACCGTCGGCGCTTCTGCCGAGTGACCCCCAAATAGATAGACCCGGCACGCGAGGATCGACTTTCGCGGCCGGGTCAAAGGAGAAATGTTCTATGAATTCTACAGCAATCGCTGCGGACCGGCAATCGCCCCAGATAACAGAAATGGCAATTGGCACCATCACGGTGAGCAGTAACCACCGGCACGTCAAGCCGGCCGTCGTCAAAGCTCTGGTTGATTCGATTCGGGAGATTGGCCTACAGCATCCGATCGGCGTCACGAAATCGGGAACGCTGATCCACGGCCGGCATCGTCTCGAAGCCTACCGGCAAATGCAAAAAGCGACGATTCCCGTGATCGTGCACGACCTCGACGAACTCCACGCCGAACTGGCGGAGTTGGACGAGAACCTACTTCGCCACGGATTTACCGCGATCGAAGAGGCAAAGGCCCTGAAGCGTCGCAAGCAGGTCTATGAGGCGTTGCACCCGGAGACGAAGCGAGGGGGCGATAAGGGAAACCAACACACTGGCGGGAAGGCGAGGCAAAACGAAAGTGTTTCGTTTAGCCAAGACACCGCGACCAAGACCGGCCGCTCCGCTCGTGCCGTGCAACTCGACGTGGCCCTTGCCGACGCGATCCCCGACGAAGTTGCGGAAGCGATTGCCGACTCCCCCGTCGCCGACAACAAGGCCGAACTGAAGAAGCTCGCGGCACTTCCCGCCGATGAGCAATCGGCCGTTGCCGAGAAGTTGGCCGACGGATCGGCGAAGACCGTCAACGAGGCTCGGGGCGGCAAGCCGCGGAAGAATGTGACGAAGACGAAGCGCGCCAGCAAACCCACCAACGCGGCTACGCTCAAGTTGCACGTGCCAGCCGAGGACGTCGCCGTCCGTGATGATGACGCCGACGCCGACGAGTGCGTGGGCTCCAAGGTCCGCGAGACGCTCACCGAGTACGCGGCCGTCCTGACCGACGAGGATGTCCGCACCCTGAAGCAAGCCGAGCAAGAGGCCAAGCAACAGCAAACGCTCGAATCGGATTGTAAGCGTCTCGTGCGTGCCATGGGCAAGTACCCGGAAGGCGAAACCGAAAGCGCGCTCCGTCGGTCTGCCGGTATGAGTGGGACGAGGTTTCAGCTTGCTATCGACGAGCTGGTCGGCGTCGGCCATGCCGTCGAGTGCGGTGTTACTAAGCCAAACCGGAAAAAACCCTACCCGGCCTACCGACTTTTAACGGAATAACCACCCCCCATGAGTAGCTACGGGACCAACGGGACAAGAGCTATGGGACAGGGCTGTCCCATTGGTGCCGACCATCAACGGGACAAGGGCCTATTTATAGGCCCTGTCCGTCCGGTTGATGGTGGTCGTGTTAAACGCTGAAAGACCAACACCTAAAACCTGTCCCGTAGGTCCGGGCAAAAAAGGAAACCAAAACCGTGAACAAACCAACAAACGACCGACTTGCCAACGTCCTATGGGAAACACTGCGGTCACCCAACGAGGCCGACCAGAACGGGGAACCCGCCAATGTCGTGGATGGGCTGTTTGCCATTGCCCGGGCGATACGGTCGCTTGCCAGTGCTGTACGGGAAACGGACGCCCACTCGCGTGGCATGGTGATCAACAACTCGGCACGTCACCCGGACGACGCCCACAACGAGGAAGGAGTCTGGTGATGACGAACGAGATTGTCAAACGCTTGGAGCACGCCGCCCTCGACGCCCATGCCGCCGGCTGGACCTGGTTGCAGTTTTGGCAGGAGCATGGCGAGAAGATGAGGAAGGCCGAGCCGATCAACGCACGACGATACCACCGCCTCGCTGATCACCTGCTTGCCCTGGTCGTGAGTGGCAATGCAGATGGGCATGTACCCATTGACGATGACGTGATGCCCTGGGAAGCGGACGATGCCCTGGTTGAGGTGAGCGACACGCACACCGAGGCGAAGCTACAACCCGGTTTCTTGTTTGATGCCCGGCCCGAGTACCGATGAGGCCCCCACCCCCC
>JAPLNP010000522.1 GCA_026401055.1 Planctomycetia bacterium | reverse complement strand
CGGGACGCCATCCGTCACGCCGGGGTCGCTCTCTCCTGCGACTCCATCCTCGTCATCGCCTCAGTGGGTCCCGCCGACGTCCATGCCGACGACGGTCCCGCCCACCACGCCCGGATCGGCCGCCCCGACGACGAAGCCCGGACCGACCGCGCCGCCGACCACGCCTAATGGCAATGCCACGCCGCCGGCCGGCCCCTATGGCCCCTCGACCTCGGCCGGATACGGGTATCAAGGTGCTAATCCCTCGCGGACGGCGACGGCGAACGTGACAGGCGTCCGCACGCGGGTCACGCCGCCGGACTATTCCAGCCGGGGCTCGACCGCGGCCGTGGACGCGGCCCGGACGGCTAGTTGGCCCCAGCCGGTCGTTGCCGGCACCGGCACGGCGGCGGCCGCGGGCACTCCGAGCAAGTCCGGCAGTGGGGCATCGCAGCCCACGAAGACTACCCAGGTGATCCAACCGCGGCCCAAGGACACGGCCAGTCGGGGCGCGGCCGCGGCGTCCTCCGCCGTTCGCTCGTCGAGCGATTCCGGGGGCGTCCAGGACTCGGGCAAGGTGATCGACATCATGGACCTGCCGGACAAGGGCACCTCGGCCGGCAAGCGAGCCGTTCGGGACAGCAGCGTCCGGCCGGCCTCGGGCACGAGCCCCGCCGGCGCTGCCGTCGGCGCCGACAAGCCGATTTCCTTCGACGAGCCGGCGCAATACGGCCACGACGCCGGCTACGCCTGGCTGCGAGGGCGACTGGAGTACTCGCAGATCGACAAGCGTTGGAAGCTCCGCTACATCCCGATCGACGGCCAAATCGACCAATACGGCGGCAGCGTCGTGCTCTCCGACACGTCGTTGCTGGGCGGCCTGGAGCGGGGCAATTGCGTCGAGGTCCACGGCAAGCTGCTGCCCGGCGCCAAGGGCGATGGGGGCTACGCCCCGGTCTACGAGGTCGCCCAGATCAAGCCGCTGTAGGCCGTTCGGAACCCGTCCGCAGCCGACGAAATCCCTACTGGGGTTTGCACGGTATAATTGCGAGTATCGAGCAAGGCGGGTCTATCGACTGTCTATCCACGGATTGAAGGCCCGAGGTCCTCGGTCATTCGTCTTATGGGTGGATATATTGTACCCATTAGTGTGGTCTTCTGTTGAGCGACATCCCCTCCGGATATCAGTCACGGATTGTGGCCCTGCCGGGCGGACCGGTCAAGGTGCGGCTTGCGCACTGGGCGCAGGTGCTGCCCAGGATCGCCGCGTTTGAGCCGGAGTTGACCGCGTTGTCCGACCACGAGCTGCGCAAACGGAGCCTGTCGCTTCGCTATCGGGCACGCAGCGGCGAGCCGCTCGGGCGGCTTCTGCCGGAAGGATACGCGCTGGTGCGCGAGGCCGGCCGCCGAACACTGAAGATGCGGCATTTCGACGTCCAGTTGCTCGGCGGCATCGCCATGTTCCACCGCTCGATCGTCGAGATGCGCACGGGCGAGGGCAAGACGTTGACGGCGACGCTGCCGATGTATCTCAACGCCTTGACGGGCAAGGGCTGCCACCTGGCCACCGTGAACGACTACCTCGCCCGGCGCGACGCCGAGTGGATGCGGCCGATCTACGAGGCGTTGGGGATCTCGCTCGGCGTGATCGAGACCGAGATGTCGCAGAACGCGCGCCGCAAGGAGTACGCTTGCGACGTCGTCTACGGCATGGCCAAGGAGTTCGGATTCGATTTCCTCCGCGACCGGCTGCTGCTGCGCCGGATTCGCGAGGGCCAGAACGACCTGTTGGGCGGGATGCTCGGCCAAACTCGCCGCGGGTCGAGCGAGAAGCCGGTCCAGCGCGAGGCCGGGTTCGGCCTGGTCGACGAGGCGGACAGCATCCTGATCGACGAAGCCCGGACGCCGCTGATTATCAGCGCGCTTCCGACCGAGGAGGAGAAGCTGGCGGTCGAGTGTTACGATTGGAGCGCCAAGGTGGTCGGCGAGTTCGTCGAGGACGAGGACTACGAGTACGACCACGACAAGCGCAAGGCCGAGCTGACGCGCGAGGGACGCCAGAAAGCCCGGCTGCTGCCCAAGCCCGCCGCCATGGACACGGTCGGGATGGTCAACATTTACCAGTACCTGGAGCGGGCGATCATGGTGGATCGGGAGTACGCGCTCGATCGCCAGTACGTGGTCCGCGACGGCGAGATCGTGATCGTCGACGAGTTTACCGGGCGGTTGTCCGAGGGGCGGAAGTGGCGAGACGGCATCCACCAGGCGGTCGAGGCCCGGCAAGGCGTCGAGGTGACGGTGGCCACGGGCCAGGCTGCGCGGATCACGGTGCAGGATTTCTTTTTGCGTTACGAGAACCTGGCGGGGATGACCGGCACGGCGGAGTCGTCGCGGCGGGAGTTGGGCAAGATCTATCGCTGCCACGTGATTGGGGTGCCCACCAACCGGCCGGTGATCCGCAAGCGGCTCCCAACGCTGATCTTCGGCACGACGGACCGCAAGTGGGAGGCGGTCGCCGACGAGATCGAGGAGATTCACGCCCAGGGGCGGCCCGTGCTGATCGGAACCCGCTCGATCGACAAGTCCGAAATCCTCTCGGCCCTGCTCGCCCAGCGGGGGATCGAACACCAGGTGCTCAACGCGAACCGGATCGCCGAGGAAGCGGACATCGTCGCCCAGGCGGGCTTGCGCGGGAAGGTGACCGTCTCGACGAACATGGCCGGCCGCGGCACCGACATCAAGCTGGGCGAAGGGATTGACGCGCTGGGCGGCTTGCACGTGATCTGCACCGAGATGCACGACGCCTCGCGGATCGACCTGCAGTTGATCGGCCGCTGCGGACGCCAGGGCGATCCCGGCACGTTCCGGCAGTTCCTCGCCATGGACGACGACCTGCTGGAAAGCGGCCTCGGGCCGAAGAAGGCGAAGAAACTCGAGGAGTTGGGCGAGAAAGCCAACGGACCGCTGGATCGCTACCGCCGGATCTTCCGCAAGGCGCAGAAGAAGGTCGAACGGCGCCACTTCCGCGACCGCAAGCAGCTCATGTACTACGAGAAAGAGCGCAAGAAGATGCAGCGCCAGATGGGGCAAGATCCGTGCCTGGACACGCCGGGGTAGGAGGCAGGGGTTGGGGGCCAGGGGTCAGGGATTGACGCTCGAACGCCAGCCGGTCACGGACGCGCGAGCCGGAAGCGGCTCATCACGATCTTCTGGTCCACGCCGTAGGGGTCGTCGCTGCCGGTGTGCGCGACGATGAGGATGCGGCCGTCGTCCAGTTGGACGCCCTTGGGATAGTAGCCCGTGCCGGGAAGATCGAGCCGGCGCCACGTCTTTCCGGCGTCCGCCGTCCAGTGGCCGACGTTGACGTGGAGGACGACGCCCTCGCGGGTTGCCACGAGATTTGGCAAGCCCGTGTTCGGAAAGGGCGTCGGTCCGACCCATTTCGGCGTCCAGGTGTCGCCCTGCTTGGCCATCACGCCCTGCCACTGCACGTGGCGCCGCTGGTGAAGCGGCCGGTCCTGATCCTCCGGGGCGCATCGGCGGAAGACCCAAAACAGATCGCCGTTGGGCAGTTCGGCGACGTCGCATTCCTCGCACGCCCAGCCTTTCCGGTTCTCCTCGGGGATGACCGGCACGGGAGGCCCCCAGGTTTGTCCGTTGTCGTTGGAGACCAAGAGGAGCGGCTCCATCACAAGACCGTATTCTCCCCACGCCCCGCCGCACGGCACCCGCGCCACGCCGCCGACGACCACGACGCGCCCGTCGCGAAGTTGCCGGATTCCGACGGGCAGCACCGTGAACTCCTCGGGCGGCAAGAGGCTCGCCGGCTTGTCCCACGTCTTCGTCACGTCGGTCGATCGCTGAGCGAGTCCCGTTCGCGGCAGATCCGGATCGTCGGTAAGGCAGGGACCGGACACGGCGCGGAGAATCGTGCCGTTTTGCAGGCCGGCGGTCCCGACCACGATTCCGTTCATCGGGCTGCGAAACGTGTCCTCGCTCACCGTTTGCCACGTCGCGCCGGCGTCGGTGGACCTCAGGTACACGTTGCAGGTCTTCAACCCGGTCATGTCGCGACGTGGATCGGACAGGTGCGGCCAACTCAGTTTCTTCTGGACGTCCATCGGCGCTCGCGGGCGACCTTCCGCGGGGCCCGTCGCCTGGTAGAAGCCGGCCATCGCACTCTGGTCCTGCATCTTCCAGAGGTAAACCCAGCAAGTATAGCCGGGCGTTTGCGGCGAATGGTAGATCGTCCGAGACTCGAAGTCGGCGACCTTCCAGTCGGGCGCTCCCGCCGCCTCGGGATTCGCCTCGCCGGCCGGCGCGACGCGTATCGCCGTGGCCAGCAGAATAGTGCAAACGATCAAGGATCGTGCTGTCATGGTCGGGCGCTCCAAATAACGGTCACTGGGTGGCACGCCCTGAAAG
>JAPLNP010000530.1 GCA_026401055.1 Planctomycetia bacterium | reverse complement strand
CTCCAAAATGGTAGCCTGGGAGGGCTGCCAAATCCATACCAAACCTCGCGTGCCGGATTTTACCAACCCCCTCCGGCCGACGATAGATCGTTCTCTGCGCAAATCGTAGTACCATCATAACGACAGTGCCATTCGGGACAGTCCCCCTTTTTCCAGCACAACGAATGAGAAACATGACCATGCGGAAGCCCATAACGGTCGTTTCTTTTTGGAGGGCGCTGGCCCCGGCCTGCCTTGCCGTTTGCCTCGGATGCGGCGGACAAGTGGCGGTCGAAGGCACCGTCAATTACGACGGGCAGCCGCTCCCGGAGGGAACCATCATCTTCGAGCCGGTCGACGGACGCGGAAGCGCCGCCAGCGCCAGCATCGAAGCTGGCCGCTACAAGGGCTCCGGGGACGCCGCGACCATGCCCGGAGAGAAGATCGTCCGGGTCCGAGCCATGCGCAAAACCGGTCGGAAGGTCGCGGCCGGCCCTCCCGCTCCGCCGGGAACCATGGTCGATCAGATCGAGACGTATGTCCCCGCGATCTACGCAAGCCGCCAGAGCCCCCTGCGATGCGAATTGGTTGCCGGCAAGACCAACCGGCACGACTTCGAGCTGAAGTCATCGGGCCAGCCCACCGCACGGTAGGGTTGTGCGTCACGATGAAAGCAGGGAAGTCGAAACGGAGATGATGCCGGTTCCGAACAAGGGGACACTGCTGGTTTCGGCAAACGGGAGAAGTAGAACATGAACGCACATCAATCACAACAGGCACTGGAACGCATGATCGCTGACGCGGGCTTCGCGCTGAACGCTCTGACCGTCGCAGACGGCTTCGCGCTCATGTTTGAGTTCTATCGGAAGCAGCGGGCGGATGATTGTCCGCCTCAATCCGACGCGGACATGTTGCTCTACCAATGGGGCGCTTACGATAGTGGCTTTGAACTGAACATGACCCGCCAGTTCATTATCGGCGATGCCGAAGACGAAGACTTCTGGCAGTTGTCTCTGAATTTCACGTTCTTGCCGTGCCCCGAGTTGCGGGAGATTGGCTCCGGCAACAAGTGGTGCAAGACGCCGCGGGACCGGGCTGTGGACTACTTCGAGGGTTTTGTTCGCGAGTCAGCAGCCTACGTTGCCCTCGTCGGTCTTCAGCCCGTAAACGTTGAGATCGACTACTTTAACGCTGGCTAGATGGCCGAGGCAACCGTAATCACGTCCCCAGTTGCAGCCGCGCGGCGTGGAGCGTGTTGGCCAGGAGCATGGCGATGGTCAGGGGGCCGACGCCGCCGGGGACGGGCGTGATTTGACCGGCGACCTGGCGGACGGCCTCGAAATCGACGTCGCCCACCAGGCCCGCGTCCGTGCGGTTGATCCCGACGTCGATCACCGTCGCGCCCGGATTGACCATGTCGGCGGTGACGAACTTGGGCCTGCCGATGGCGACGATCAGAATGTCCGCCCCTCGGCAGACTTCGGCCAGGTTTTTCGTGCGGCTGTGGCAGACGGTCACCGTGGCGTCGCCGCCGCGGCCGCGCTGCATGAGCATAGTGGCCATCGGCTTGCCCACGATGTCGCTCCGCCCCAGCACGACGACGTTGGCCCCGGCGATCTCGATGCCCCGACGCAAGAGCAACTGCTGAATGCCGTTCGGGGTGCAGGGAAGGAATCGGGGCCGGTTCTGGACGATCAGCCCGACGTTTTCCGGGTGGAAGGCGTCGACGTCCTTCATGGGGCTGACGGCGTCGAGGATTCGGGTTTCGTCCAAACCCTCCGGAAGGGGTAACTGGACCAGGATGCCGTGGACTGCGTCGTCTTTGTTGAGCCGGTTGACGACGGTGAGAAGTTCCTCCATCGAGGCATCTTCGGGCAGCCGCTGGAGCCGGCTGTCAATCCCCACCCGATCGCACGCCTTCTGCTTGTTGCGGACGTAAACGTCGCTGGCCGGGTCGTCGCCGACCAGGACCGCCACGAGACAGGGGACGACGCCGCTGTCCTGGATGAAGTCGGCGGCTTCCACGGCCAACTCGGCGCGGATTTCCGTCGCCAGGGCTTTTCCGTCCAGGATCGTCGCGGTCACGGCACTCTCTCCTCGCAGCAATCGGGCTAGGCACGGGGACTGAAGAATCGGTATTCTATCAGGCGCCGAGCGACCGCGACAGGAGGCGGCAAGGATTGGCGCGGAGATGAGTGTCGCCTTTCGCTCCGCGAAAGAACGCTGCTTTCGCGGAGCGAAAGGCGACAGATACGGATTCGCCGATCCTAAGTGGTAAGTAGCCAGTGGCCGGCAGGAAACGCCCCCGCACTGCGTGCGGGGGGTGGTGCGTGGCGTTTTTTGGACGGTGGGATGCGATGGAGACGATGCCGACAGATCAAGCTAAGCCGCTCTTGCCCTGGATGACGTTGCTGCTGCGGTTCGCCGGAACGTTTAACGTTCTGGCCGGCCTCTCGATGATCGTCTTCTACCACGAGGGCTTCAAGATGCTGGGCGTTCCCAAGCCGGAGTTGATCCTGCCGGTGCAGGTGATGGGGATCCTGGTGGGGTTGTTCGGGGTGGGCTACCACCTCGTCGCGTCCAACCCGATCGAGAACCGCAACCTTCTGATGCTCGGCTTCTGGAGCAAGGCCCTGAGTTCGGTGGCGGCGATGGCGTACGTTTTCTCGGGCAAGCTGCCGTGGGGATTCGTGCCGGTGCTGTTCTTTTCCGACGTGATCTACCTGCCGCCATTCTACGTGATCCTGCGGAGGCTCTACCGATTGGCGGCGGCGCGAGATTAGCTGGTGGGTTTCCCACAAGAAGGGAGGCGGCCTACCGCTTGGGCTTTTCTTCTTCCGGGTGGTCGATCACGACACAGGTTACCAGCAGGCGGTAGGCCAAGAGAAGGATGAACGCGCCGGCGGCGGCAGACAACATGCCCAGGGGACTGATCGGATTGGGCGGAGGGCTGTCGAAGAACCCCTTGGCAAACCGTGTCAAGACGAAGAGACCCAGCGTGCTGCCGGCGATGCCGATGACCATGGTGGCCACGGTGCCGCCGGGGTCCTTGCCGGGCAGGACGGTTCTGGCCAGCAGGCCGGCCAGGGTGCCGAAACCGACCCAGATCAACACGACGTTGACCCATTGCTGGGCGGCCTGGGAGAATTCGAACTCGCCCATGATCCCGCCTTCCCACCCACGAAGCCTTCGGCGGCCGACGCCCAGGGGGTATTCCGCAAGCGGCGCGCCACGTCCTGGACGTCGGCAACCAAAGGAGCCGTCCCCCCCTGCTGGCCCATCTCAGCCAATCCCTCCGAGGCGACTTATTGCCGCCGGAATCGGGCCGGGTGGGCGGTCGGCATTATCTCCATCAACGGCCGGGTTGGCTCGTCCAACCGTGTTTGTCGCACTGCCGGACAAGCCGGCAGTGGCACCCAAGGCGACAAAAACCGTGTGCCGGACTACTGGCGCTGGGGTGTCTCGGGCACGCTCTGCTGGGCGTGGGCCTTCATGGCCGCGGCTTCCCGGGCGAGGACGAACTCGGGTCCGGACGGGAAGTATTGCACGTCGTCGGTCAGATAGTAGGGGCTGGGCAGCGTTTGGCCCCCCACGTCCACTTGGCAACCGGTTGCCCCCAGGCACCCCACCAGCGCCAGGGCGACCAACAGGCTCCGCAGGCCGAGCCGCCGCTTGTTCGAGCCGCTCATCCACCACCTCCGTGTTTTTCGAGGGGATATTCGCCGCGGGCCCAGCCAGGCGGTCGCTGGACACAAGGCCCCCGCAATCGACAAAGTCGTTACGAGCGTTATCGTCCGATGTAACCGTCAGACTTTAGTTCGGCTCTCATGCGGCACGCGGATCGGGAAAGGTGGGAGCCGACTGCGTCGCCGACCAGTCCGAGGTTCAACTCCAATCGGCGGCGCAGTCGCCTCCCCCAAGCCGTGCTCGGCAGCGACGGATTTGTCCCAATGTTGTATTATGAAGGGATGAGCCGGCCGTCCGCGTGCCAGGCAGGGGTCGTTTTAGGGCATCGTGGGTGGCTGGTCGCTTCTTCGAGAATCGGAGACTCTCCATGAATGTCGCCCCACGTCCGGCGCGGTCAACAGCGCCCCGGTTTGCCCCCCTGATGGGGATTCTGCTGGCGTGCGGTCCGTGTGTTACCCCGGTCTTCGCCCAGTCCCGCGATACGATCCCGTCGACGCCCTATCGGGCGACGTTCGGCACGTTTTACGACGGCGATTACCGCGAGGCCCTGGATTCCTTCAATCGCGAGGGCCGCGGCGCGATCAAAAACGTCCAGAGCCGATGGATCGACTCGATCTGCTACCACGCGATGATCGGCGAGTGTTACTACCAGATGGGCCAGTTGCCCGAGGCGCTGGACAACTACACCGCGGCGATCCGGCTCTACGTCGCGTTCTCGGACTGGATGATTCGGGTGAAGTTTCCGCCGGCGCTTCAGCGGGCCGCGCAGTCGAACGTTCGCGGTCGCGTCACCTGGGGCGCGAGCAAGCGCGGCGCGGTGCCGGGGCAGTTTTCCGAGTCGATGTTGATCGGCCAGGGGCGGCTCGACAACAGCCAGCCGTTTCGCCAGGGTGGAATCGTCGAGAGGCCGATCCTCTTCGGCGTCGACGTGGTCGAGATCGTCCGGTGCACGTCGTTGGCGATCCGCCGCCGGACCGAACTCTTGGGGCCGGCGTGTCCCCACGACCGTCTGACCGGCGAACTGTTGACCGCATTGACCAGGCGGCCCGGTCCGCCCAACCACTGGTCGGAGTGTTGGATCGATCTGGAGCTTGGGTTGGCGCAGGTGGCCGCCGGCAAGGAGGAACAGGCCGTGACGAGCCTAACCCGCTCCGTCGCGGCCGCCGGCCAGTACGACCACCCCTTGACGGCCACCGCGCTTCTGGAGTTGGGTCGCCTGGCCTTGGCCCGGGGTGATCTCAAAACGGCGGCCAACTTCTTCGAGGAAACAACGTATTCGGCGGCGTTCTACGGCGACATCGGGGTCCTGGAGGAGGGATTCCGCGACGGGGCCCTCGTCCATCTGTTGGGCAACAACCAGGGCATGTACCCGCCGCTGGCCGAGGCGATCCGCTGGGCCGGGAGCAACCGATACCGCCAGTTGCAGTGTTCGTTGCTGCTGTCGGCGGCCGAGAACGCGGCGGTGCTGGGCCAGACCAAGCAGGCCGCCGCCATGCTGGACGAAACCAAGTCGGTCTTCTCCCGGCGCGACATGGCGGCCGGACGCCTCGGCGCCCGATGCTCGATGCTCACCGCGCTGGTGCTGTTCCAGGAAGGCAACCTCGCCGCCGGCGACCAGGCCGTCACCGCGGCCATGACGTACATGCGGCACGGCTCGTTCCGGCTGTTTCATATCGGGCTGGTTGACGCGATCTACGCGGACGGCTCGGTCACGCCTCGCGTGGCGACCGATCTGTTCGCCGACGTGCTCCGCGATCCGCGGCCGGAAGACTGGGCCAACGACCCGATGGAATCGCTGGCCGTGCTCCTCGCGCCGCATCCCGTGCCCTTCGAACACTGGTTCGAGGCCACCATGGCCCGCAAAGAATTTGAAAAGGCCCTGGAGATCGCTGACCGCGCGCGGCGCCACCGCTACTTCAACTCACTCGGCTACGGCGGACGCCTGGAATCGTTGCGTTGGATCCTCGAATCGCCCGAAGAGGCGCTGGACGCGAAGGACCAGTTGGTCCGCCGGGACCTGCGGGTGAAATTCGCGGACTACGAGCAATTGAGTCGCCGGGCGGCGGAACTCCGCGCGGCGCTGGGCAAGGAGCCGGTCGTGCCCAAGGACCCCGACGCCGCCGCGATTCAACGAAAACGACTCGCCGAACTCGGCGCCGTCAGCCAGCAACAGGAAACGAAGCTCCGCGAGATCGCCGTGCGTCGGGAGCCGGCCGGGCTGGTCTTCCCGCCCTTGCGGACCGCCAACGAGATCCAGAAGGCCCTGCCCAAAGGGCACGCCCTGCTGGCGTTCTTCGCCACCAGCCGGCATCTTTACGGGTTCCTGCTGAACAGCGAACGTTACAGCTATTGGCAGGTCGGTTCGCCGGCGGCGCTGGGCAAACAGGTCCAGACCATGCTGCACGACATGGGCCATTTCGACCAGAATCGCGAGTTCGCGGTCAAGGACCTCGCCAACGACAAGTGGCGCGCGTCCGCCCAAAGCGTGCTGGAGACGATTCTCAAGGGGTCGAAGGCCGATTTCGCCGCCAACTTCGAGCAACTGATCATCGTGCCCGACGGCGCGCTTTGGTACGTCCCGTTCGAGATGCTGCAAGTCTCCGTCAATGGCGAGATGCAGTCGCTGGCGTCGCGATTTCGGATCCGCTACGCGCCGACGGCCGGCCTGGCAATTCCGGACGCTCGCGGTCGGAAGACGTCGGGCAACACGGCGGTGGTGGTGGGACGTTTGTTCCCGCGCGACGATCCGACGGTGGCGCAAAAGGCATTCGAGCAACTCGCCCAGGTCCTGCCCGACTCCGTCGCGCTGCCCTCGCCGCTGCCGGCGCCCTCGGCGCTGTATCGGACGCTCTTCGACCGGTTGATCGTGTACGACGACATCCAGCCGGGCAAGGGGGGCGTCTACGGCTGGGAACCGATCCAGATCGACCGGGGGAAGCCGGGCAACACCCTGAGCGACTGGTTCTCGCTGCCTTGGGGGGGCCCCGAAACCGTGATCCTGCCCGGTTTCCACACCCCCGCCGAAAACTCCATGAAACAAGTCAGCGCGGCCACCGCCGGCCAGGAGATGTTCCTCTCGGTCTGCGGGCTGATGTCCACGGGCGTGCGGACGGCGCTGTTGAGCCGCTGGCGAACCGGCGGCCAGACCAGCTACGACCTGGTCCGCGAGTTCGCCCAGGAGTTGCCCCATGTCTCGCCGTCGGAAGCCTGGCAGCGGGCGATCCTCCTCTGCATCGAGTCGCCGCTGAACCTCGACGCCGAGCCGCGGCTGAGCCGAACCCCCGGCGACGAGCCCCCCAAGGCGTCGCATCCGCTCTTCTGGGCCGGCTACATGCTGATCGACTCGGGCGAGGCACAGAAGGAGAAGGAAAAAGAGGAGAAAAAGGAAAAGGCGGAAGGGAAGGTGGAAGGGAAGGTGGAAGAGAAGGTGGAGGTGAAGGTCGAAGGAAAGGCGGAAGAGAAGGTGGAGGGGAAGGTCGAAGGGAAAGTCGAAGAGAAGGTGGAAGAAAAGGAGAAGGCGAAGGAGAAGCAGTGAGTGGTCAGCGAGGCGGAAGCCCGCGGTTGGCCGTCGGGAGTTTTCGGGCGCGTGAATAAGGTGGATTCGCCGATGAGGAGTGGAGACTCCAGGAGGCGAATGGATGACGAGGACGCGTAGAACGTTTTCGGAGGCTTTCAAGGCGAAGGTGGCGCTGGCGGCGATTCGGGGCCTGTAAGAAATCTTGTGTCAACTTGAGGGAATGGGTAATATCCCCAGGCTGGTTAAGTTTCTTACAGGAGATGTTCGCATGGATGCTACGTTGCGAGGCAGGGGAGGGCCTGTAAATCTTTTTGTGTCAGGCTGAGAGTGTGGGATTAGGGAATTTGCATTGGCAAACGACCTTCAAAGAGAGAGTTCATTTTCACCCGTTTTCTGGGCCGAAGGCCCTCCGTTCTCCCAGCCCAGGGCAACGCCCTAATGGCACTTCCTGGGTCGTAAGTGATTTGTTGAAAATGACATAGCAAAAACGGCCTACCTTGCCTACAAGGGTGTTTTGTTTGCGTCACAAGACC
>JAPLNP010000402.1 GCA_026401055.1 Planctomycetia bacterium | reverse complement strand
GACGCTCGAATCCCAGGCCAGCGGCGTGCCTTCCACCTTCTGCCCGTGGAGATTCAACTCCAGCATCCCCTCGACGCCGCCGTTCTTCCCGCCCGGCGTTTCCGCCGCGGCCGAGACGTCGGCGAACAAAGCCATCGCCAGCGCGAGCATCGCGATTCGCACGGTTGTCTCCTTGGGTCGAAATCACCGCGGAGGACGCAGAGGGCGCTGAGGGTAGGGAATAACACGGACGACGGCGCCGGGCGCCCTTACAACTCTAGCCCACGCAATCCTCCCCCGCCGTGGTCGGGAAACTGGCACGCCGACGGCAAACGGCCTAGAATGTGAGGATCGGACGGCTGCCGCGGACACCGGCGAAAGGAGCGATGAAGATGACCGGTTCAGTGATGCTTTTGGGTTGCCTGCTGCTCGGCCAGGCCGTCGGCCAGGCCCCCAATGAGACGGAGGCGACGGTTCGCCGCCTGGTCCGGCAACTCGACGCGCCGCAATTGGCCCAGCGCGACGCGGCCGAGCAGGAACTGATCAAACTCGGCCAGGATGTCCTCGATCTGCTGCCGACGACGACGAGTGGGACCTCGGCCGAGGTCCAGCAGCGTCTCGCCCGAGTACGCCACAAGTTTGAGCAAATGGCGGCCGAGTCGGCCGCCGAGCCGTCCCGGGTGACGTTGCGCGGCGATCCCATCAAGCTGTCGAAATGCCTGGAGGAGATCAGCCGTCAGACGGGCAACCGGATCGTCGACTTCCGCGAGAAGTTCAACCAGGAGAAGACCGATCCGGACGTCAAGGTGAACTTCGAGAAGACCCCGTTCTGGAAGGCACTCGACGACGTGCTCGGTCAGGCGAAGCTGACGGTCTACCCGTTCGGCGCGGAGCGGGCCGTGTGCGTGGTGGGCCGGCCGGAGACGACGGCGCCGACGGCGCCGACGGACCGGGACTCGTTCGACTCGGGTCCGTTTCGTTTCACCGCGCTGGACCTGGTTGCCCGGCGCGGGCTGCGCGATCCGTCGGAGAATGCGTTGCGGTTGCGGATGCAAGTGGCCTGGGAGCCGCGACTGGCGCCGATCACGCTGAAGCAGGCTGCGGCGAAGCTCAAGGCGGTCGACGAGCAAGGCCGGTCATTGGCCGTCGAGGGCGCGGCGGCGGAGTTGGAGGTGCCGGTGGATCCCTCCGCTGTCGCCGTGGAACTGACGCTGCCGCTGGCGTTGCCGCCGCGCGAGGTCAAGCGTATCGAGCGGCTCGACGGCACGCTCGAGGCCCTGTTGCCCGGCCGCGAGGAAACCTTCCGCTTCGACAAGCTGACCGACGCGAAGGACGTCGAGAAGCGGGTGGCCGGCGTCACGGTGACGCTCGAACGGGTTCGCAAGAACAACGAGGTTTGGGAAGTCTGGGTTCGCGTCCAGTTCGACCAGGCCAGCGGCGCGTTGGAATCGCATCGCGGCTGGGTCTTCAACAACCCGGCCTACCTCGAAGGTCCCGACGGCAAGCGGATCGACAACGATGGCTTCGAGACCACGCGGCGAACCGAGAACGAAATCGGCCTGGCCTATTTGTTCGATCTCGAAAAGCCCCCGACCGACCTCACGTTCGTCTACAAGACCCCCAGCACGATCATCTCGACCAGCTTCGACTACCAGTTCAAGGCCATCGAGCTGCCGTGAGAAGGTTGACGGTTGCTGAACCCGTAACCCAGCCCCCTGGTCCCCTGATGAAACAGATCGTCGCCATCATCAAGCCGTATCGCGTCGAGGCGGTGCTCGCCGCGCTCGAGCGGGTGCCGCTGGAGGTGTGCGGCGTGCGCGAGGTCAAGGGCTATGGGCGGCAGAAGAGCTACCTCGACGAATATCGCGGCAGCGAGTATTCGCTCGCGTTCCTGCCCAAGGTGGAGATCACGCTCTGGGTCGAGGAGCGTCGCGTCGAGGAGGTCGTCCAGGCGATCGTCGGCGCCGCGCGAACCGGCCGCCAAGGCGACGGCAAGATCTTCGTCCTGCCCGCCGAGTTGAAAAGGGGGACTGGCTCCGAGCCGACGACAAAGCCGTATGTCGCCCAGTAGACGTTGCCGGCTCGGTGCCAGTCCCCTTTTTCACTTGAAATTGGGCCACGGCTTGTGCTATGTTCGGGGCCGTGTTGAGGGTATCCGCCGAGCCTGACTGAGGCGCTGCCTCGCAATCAGGTATCTCCAAGAGCCCGTCTGCTGGAATTCGTTCCGGCGACGGGCTCTTTTTTTCGACCGAGGTTCCCATGATCGCGCCTGCGCGGATCGAGGAAGTCCGACGTCTTCTGGCCGAGGGCGTTCACAGTCAGAGGGCGATCGCGCGGCTGACGGGCATCAGCCGCGGCACGGTCACGGCGGTGGCCGCCGGCCGCCGACCCGACTATGTCCCGCGGCCCAAAGCCGACGCCGCGTCGCCGTTGCCGCGGGGTCCATGCCGGCGGTGTCGGCGGTGCGGCGCGTTGGTGTACATGCCCTGCCGAGCGTGCGCGGTCCAATCGCATGTTGCCGACAACGCGAAGCACCGGCGTCCGGACCACCGGCCCGAGGTCGCTCTCGGGCTGGACCTGCGCGGGGAGCACCGCAAGCGTTACGAAGCCATCCGCGCCCGGCGCCAACGGGCGGGAGAACTCCGCGCACAAAACGGAGCCCACGAGTGATGACCGTCCCAAGTCCCGAGCCGCGATGCGTTCTCTACGACGACGCCCGCGAGCGGATCGCCGAGGGCGACCTGCTCCTGTTCCGCCGCAGGGGGTTGATTTCGATTGCCGGGCGGGGAGTCCACAGCCACGCCGCCAAGGCCGCGTGGTGGGACGGCGATTTGTTCTGCGTCGAGATCCGCGAATGGTACGGCGGCCGCGCCGTGACGCTCTCGAGCCAGGTCCATCGCTACCCCGGCCGGATCGACGTCTTCGAGACGAACCCCGACGGGCGTTGGCCGGGATACGACCGCGCCGGAGCGGCGCGGTTCATGCGGCGACTGGCCGGCTGCGACTATGGCTGGTGGAACCTGACCGCCGCGGCGCTGGTGCATCTGCCGTGGCTGCGGCTCGTGGTTCGGGCGAACGTGAACGACCGGAACTTCAACCGCCGGCCGCCGTTTTGCTCCCAGGCGGTGGCGATGGCCGAACGCATCGGCGGTCGGGTCGACCCGGTTCCCCAGCTTGCCGACCGGCTGACCGAGCCGGCCGATCTGGCCCGATCGCCGTTCTATCGTTACCGGTTTACGTTGAGTCACCCATGAAACGATTCCTTCTCGCCGTCGGATGTTTTTGCCTGCTGTCGGGCACGGTTCTCGGGCAATGTGCCGGGGGCGCCTGTCCCGTAGGCACTCCGCCGCATCCGGCGGTGGCGAGGATCGTCAACCGGAATCAGGCCGGGCAGTACTTCGGTTCGGGGACGTTGGTCGACAAGGACGACGCTCGCGGGATCGTCGTCACGTGCGCCCATCTGTTCCGCGACGGCGCCGGGGAGATTTCCGTTGCGTTTGCCGGCGGCAAGACGTTTGGCGCCAACCTCGTGGCGATCGACCGGCAGTGGGACCTGGCCGCGTTGGAGATCGCGCCGCCGGCCGCGCCGCCCGTCGACGTCGCCACCGATGCTCCCCGGCCCGGCGACTGGCTCGAAAGCTGCGGCTTTGGCCCCGACGGCCGCTGGCGATGCAACCGGGGCCAGGCACGCGGTTACGTCCGGGCCGTGGGCACGACCGGGCCGGAGACGTTGGAGCTGGGCGGCTCGGCGCGTCAGGGCGACTCGGGCGGGCCGGTCTTCAACGACCGGGGGCAGTTGGCGGCGGTGCTCTGGGGAACCGATGGGGTGACGGTCGGCGGCACGTACTGCGGCCGAGTCCGCGCGTTTCTTGCCAAGCTGCTCCGTCGCAATCGACCGGCAAGCCCCGAACGTCGCGTGACGCAAACGCCAGCCGGGCCGAATGCCGTCCCAAATGAAGAGAGTGACGCGACGGAACGTCCGCCGGCGCTTGAGCGGCTGAAGCAGTTGGGCGAGCGTCTGGAGCAGATCCGCGGGCGACTCGACAGGATCGAAACGGGGGCCTCGGCGGCCGAGAAGCTCGGCCAGGACAAGGTCCGCGTGATTGCCCGGCAGGTGGCCGCCGACGTCCTGGCCGAAAGCGCGCCGGCCGTGGCGGGGGCGTGGCTTCCCGCGCTGATGGCGGCGCTGGGCTGGACCGGCCCGCCGGCGCTGGCGGCGATGTTCGCCATCAAGCTCGCCGGCACGATGCTGCGGCGCCGGGTTTCCCGACGGCGAACGTCGGGCACAAATGTTGCCTTTCTCTCCGCGAAAGAACGCCACTTTCGCGGAGCGAAAGGCGACAATACGACAGTCATTGATCCGCCGGTCCTCAACGACGATTACGCCCGGCAGTTGGCCGAGGTTTACGCCCTGAGCGGACGCAGCGCGACGGCGGACGCGACGCTCGGCCGCGAGTATGACGCGGAGTTGAGCCGCGCGGAGCAAAGCAGCGACGCCGCGTTGGCCGCCTGGGCAAAACGGATCCGCCAGACCGTCGCCGACAAGTTCTACCGCATCCACGCCGACTCGCCCCTGCCGGCCGAGCCTGTGACTCAAGAGAACAAGAGTCAGTAGCCGCGGATGGGAAATGACGAATGACCAAGCGCCAATGACCAATGGCGAAAGCGGAAAGCGGAGAGCGGAACCGTCGCCCCCCGGACGCAGTCCGGGGGCGTTTCCACTGACAACCGACAACTGACAACCGTTTCCCCCTTTTTTTCCAGGAGCAAAACCATGTCCGTACTCGGAGCCGACACGTTTCAAGACGCCATCACGCGGTTTCGCAACCGGTCGATCCACACGTACGTCGGCCACGCCTTGCTGTTCCGCGGCCAGATCCTCCAGGACGGCGAGTTCGGCGTCCAGAGCGGTTGGGACACCGCGACCAACGAGTTCATGATCGAGCACCTCGTCCACCTGGACTTCCTGCGGCGGAAGGTCACCCACAATCCGCAGAAGGTCGACATCAAGACGCTCGAGGAGCGGGCGAGGGACCTGAGCATCTCGCTGCCCGACGAAACCAACGCGCAGAGCCCCATGGGCGACGAGGTGGCCCGGCCGGTGGGCCGCGAGTTCGATCTGCCCTACAAGCTCGACGGGTCCGACCCGAACATTCCGTTGTTGGGCGCCGTGAACCTCCGCAACGTCGACGCGCGGATGTTCGTCACGGCGTTGGACCAGCACATCGTCGAGGCGACGCGGTTGGACAGCCGGTTCGCGACGTACCGGATCACGCCGCGGGAGTCGTTGATGCTGTACTCGTCGCTGGCGGAGATGTACGACATGTGCGCGTCGTTCGGCGGCGACGAGAAGCGGGTGTCGATTCCGCACGGCGTCCGGCCGTCGGAGGAGCCGCAAGGCGTCACGGCCAGTCCGAACCGCGAGAAAGCCGTGACGACGGCGAGCGCGTAGTCCCGGTCGTCGGTGGCCGGTTGTCAGTTGTCAGTGGCCGGTGGTCATTCGTGCCGAGCGCTATGGTACCCGGAGCCTTGCAGTGAGCGTTCAGGAGTGGAGCATCGTCGTCGGCGTGGTTGTGTCGGCGGTGTTGGCGTTGGGGCCATGGATGTTCATGGTCCACGCCAAGCTGGCGGTGCTGGCCAATCAGGTTTCGTCGCTTTGCCACAAGGTGGACAAGGCGGCGGAAACGCACGAAAAACTCTGGCTGGTCTACGCCCGGCACGAGGCTCGGCTCGAGACCCACCAGGTCCAGATCGCCCAGATCAGCGAGCGGCTTCGGGATTTGCTGGAGTAAATGACATGAAGATTCGCGACCGCGTCAAGGAACTGCGCCGCGTGCGGGCGGGCGAGCTGCGTCCGCACCCGAAGAACTGGCGGACCCACCCGGCCGCGCAGCGCGACGCGCTGCGGGGCGTTCTGGCCGAGATCGGCTATGCCGACGCTCTCTTGGCCAGGGAATTGCCCGACGGAACGCTCGAACTCGTCGACGGCCACCTCCGCGCGGAGACGACGCCGGAGGTCGAGGTGCCGGTGCTCATCCTGGATCTCGACGACGCCGAGGCGGCGAAGCTCCTGGCGCTCTTGGACCCGTTGGGCGCCATGGCCGAGACGGACCACGACGCGCTGGCCGAGTTGCTGTCGGAGGTCCAGACGCAAAACGACGCGGTCCAACGGGTCCTCGATGGGATGCTTGGCGAGGCGGCGCCGCCGGGGACCGAGGTCGATCAGTCGCCGCCGGAGGTCGACGTCAAAGATGCCTACCAGGTCGTCGTCGAGTGCCGCGACGAAGACCAACAGCGCGACGTGTTCGGACGTCTCACGGACGAAGGCCTCAAGTGCCGGCTCTTGACGCTGTGAAGGAGACCCATGCCCCATTTCGACGTCACCGTCACGTGCCCCGTACACGACTCGTTTCGCGTCCAGCAGGTCGCCGGGATGTTCGACGTGCCGATCGCCCAGCGGGCAACCGAACGCTTCGCCGTCGACGTGCCCGAACTGGGCGACGACTGGCGGATCGGCCTGATCGTCGGCCCCTCGGGCAGCGGGAAGAGCACGATCGCGAGGGAGCTTTTCGGCGATCGGCTGTACCCCCAGAGGCCCTGGCCCGAGGAGCGCGCGGTCGTCGACTGCCTGGGCGAACGGCCGATCAAGGAGATCACGGGGCTGTTCACGGCGGTGGGTTTCAGTTCGCCGCCGAGTTGGATCAAGCCCTACCGGGTGCTCTCGGGCGGCGAGCGGTTCCGCTGCGACCTGGCCCGGGCGATGGCGGAAGCGAGCTGTGGTCCCGAGCCGCGGCTGGTCGCATTCGACGAGTTCACCAGCGTGGTGGACCGGAACGTCGCGCGGATCGGCTCGGCGGCGATCGCCAAGGCGATCCGCGCGGGGCGAATCGCGTGCCGGCTGGTGGCGGTCACGTTCCACTACGACGTCGCCGAGTGGCTCGAGGCGGACTGGGTGCTGGACATGGCCACGGCGACGTTCACGCGGAGGTGTCTTCGGCGACCCGGCATCGAGCTGGAAATCTTTCGCTGCGAGCGTCGTGCGTGGAGTCTGTTTGCGCGTCATCACTATCTGAGCGGGCGCCTCAGCGCGGTGGCGCGGTGCTTTCTGGCCTTGTGGCGCGGGGTCCCGGTCGCGTTCTGCGCGACGGTGAGCCTGATCGGCCGCAAAAACCGCCGGCGGATCAGCCGCATCGTCACGCTGCCCGACTTTCAGGGAATCGGCATCGGCATGAGCGTGGCCGAAGCCGTGGCCGAACTGCACCGCGCGGAGGGCCACCGGGTGAACGTCACGGCGAGCCACCCGGCCCTGATCGGCCACTGCCGCCGCTCGCCGCGTTGGCGGGCGGTCGCCGTGCGGAAGACCGGTTCGTCGAAGACGGAGCGATTCATCCACAACTACCACGGTTCGCCCGGCCGCGCGGTGGTTTCGTTTGAGTATGTCGGGTAGGAGTTCCCACGGGAAACCGAGCCGCGCCCGTCAGGAAGCGGCATGATGGACCGCTCCCTCACGGTCGCGGCTCGGTTATTGTTCGCGGCTCGGTGTTCGCAAGGAGTTGGTGCGTGGCCAAGTCGAAGAAACCTCCGGAACTCGACGAGATCAAGCGGCGGGAGATCCTGGCCATCCTGGCGATGGGATCCAGCCGCCAAGCCGCGGCCAAGTACGTCGGCTGCGCGACGAGCACGATCCGGGCCGCCGCCCAGAGCGACCCGGGTTTCGCCGAACAACTCCAACACGCCGAACAGCAGGCGGAGTTGAACTACCTCAGCAATATCCGCGACGCGGCGAAGAAGCCGCAATACTGGCGGGCCGCGGCCTGGGTGCTCGAACGCCGCAAACCGGGGGACTTCGCCTCGCGCAAGGCCGGGGTGATGACCGTCGAGCAGGCGCGGCAGGTGCTCGAACGCTTCGCCCAAATCGTGGTCGAGGAGGTGCCCGCGGCACGGCAACGGCAGCGGATCCTTGCCCGGCTCGACGATCTGCTCAAGACCCTTCGCCCCGACCGAACACGAGGGACCGCGCGGCGTGAACGTTGACGATTTTTTCGACTTCGGTCTGGACGGCGAGTTGCTGGCCGAGTTGATCGAGCGGTTTCACGGCGAGTTGGCGTGGCATCACGGCCGCCAGCGCCGCCGCCTGTCGGGCAGCACCAGCGAAGCACCGCTGCTGAACTGGGGACAGCACTACTTGCCGGAGCACTTCACGCTACCGCCCTCGACCATGCACCGCTGGCTGGCCGACCGGCTCGACCGGATGTCGCGGCGGCGGGGAACGAAGCTCAACGTCCTGGGGCCGCGCGGCGGCGCGAAGTCGACCCTGGGCACGCTGGCCTACCCGCTTCGCGAGGCACTGGCCCAAAGCGAGCTTTACATCTGGATCGTCTCGGACACGCGGAACCAGGCATGCGCCCATCTGGAGAACCTCAAGGCCGAATTGCTCGAAAACCCGCGGCTGGCGGCCGACTTTCCCGACGCGGTGGGCAAGGGCTCGGTCTGGCGCAGCGGGGCGATCGTCCTGCGAAACGGCGTGGCGATCGACGCCTTCGGCACCGGACAGCGGATCCGCGGCCGGCGACACCGCGCCCATCGACCCACCCTGATCGTCTGCGACGACCTCCAGAACGACAGCCATATCCTCTCGGCGACGCAACGCGATCGCTCGCGAACCTGGTTCCACGGCACGCTGCTCCGGGCGGGCACGACGATGACCAACATCGTGAACCTGGCCACCGCGCTGCACCGCGACGCCCTGGCCATGCAGCTTTGCGCGACCCCGGGCTGGACCTCGCGGGTGTTCAAGGCGATCCAGCACTGGCCGGAGGCCGCCTCGCTCTGGGAAGCGTGGAACGCCCTGTACACCGACGTCGCCAACCCGCACTACCGCCAGGCAGCCCGGGCGTTTTACGAACAACACAGGGCCGAAATGGACGCCGGCGCCGTCGTGCTCGGGCCGGAGCAGGAGGACCTGTACGCGCTGATGTCGATGCGGGCGGAAAGCGGCCGCGCGGCGTTCGAACGCGAGAAGCAGAACTTGCCGGTGAACCCCGACCAGTGCGAATGGCCCGAGTCGTACTTCGACGAGACCATCTGGTTTGACCTCTGGCCGGAGGGCCTTCGGGTTCGGACGCTGGCGGTCGACCCGAGCAAGGGGACCGACGCGCGGCGGGGTGACTACTCGGCGCTGGTGGCGTTGGGCGTCGGGCAGGAAGGAGTGATCTACCTCGAAGCCGATCTTGCCCGGCGGCCCGTCGACCAAATCGTCGCCGACGGCGTGGCGTTTTACCGCCGCTACCGGCCGGATGCGTTCGGCGTCGAAGCGAACCAGTTCCAGGAACTCCTGGGCAGCCAGTTCGAGGCGGAATTTCAGCGTCAGGGCCTGCTGGGCGTCCGGCCGTGGCTCCTGGACAACCGCGTGAACAAGCTCGTGCGGATCCGGCGGTTGGGTCCGTACCTGGCGGCCAAGCGGCTGCGTTTCAAGAGTGACTCGCCCTCGACGCGGCTCCTGGTCGAACAGCTCAAGGACTTTCCCGTCGGCGACCACGACGACGGCCCCGACGCCGCCGAGATGGCCCTGCGGCTGGCCGCCGAGTTGCTCGACTCGCCCGGCGACGACGGCCTCGGCGATCGGCTGCCGGTGGGACGGTAGGCGGTAGGCGGTAAGTGGCAAGTGGCCAGTGGTCAGTCGCCAGTGAGAAACGCCCCCAGACTGCGTCCGGGGGGTGGCAATCTTCCGCTTTCCGCTTTCCGCTTTCTGAAAACTCGTCCCTACTGCCGAGGCAATGGTTCCTCCAAACGCGGGCTTCCGCCGCGCGGCTGTTTCCGTCAACCACTGCGAACCGACAACTGGCAACCGACCACTAACCACTTCCCCCAAACACAAGGACCAATCTCATGCAACGACTTCTGGAAGCTTTTGACGACCTGTGGGACAGCTTCGTCGATCCGGCCGATGCGATTCTGGACGGCGACGGCACCCACTGGTCGCTGCTGGGTGGCCGTGGGTCCGGCCGGGGCCAGGCCGAGGGCCTCTTCGCCAACGAGCAGCAACTGGCCGAAATCCGCGGCCAGTGCCGCGCCCTGGCCGCCACCAACGAGTTCGCCATCAACGGCCACGAGTCCCAGGTGAGAAAACCTCCAAGTCGTTGCGGAACCGTAACACCCCATGGGCAAAGCGTTTATTGCGTTTTCCGTAGGGCTCCCACCATAGCCGAACGTCTTGAACGAGGGAGTGGATGACGCCGCGAACCTTCATGGGCTCCCGGGTCTGCATATGCTCGCGGAGCCGGTCGAGTTCGGCGATCGCCCGCTCGGCTCGCTTCTCCACCGTCCGGCCGTCGGGACTGATCGCCGCTCTTTCGAGCTTCTCTTGAAGCCGGCTCCGCTCGGCCTTCCACTCGCCAAGCAGCGCCGAAAGGTCCGCAACGTGGTCGGCAGCCGCCAGCAGCAGGTTTTCGTTGCCCTTGGCGATCTTCCGGTCCAACGTCTCGATCTGCGCTTTGAGGTCCTCTGTCCGCCCCTTGAACCCCGCCCGCCCCTTGGGTTTTTGGTGGAGCGCCCGGATGATCTGGTCAACGGCTTGGTCGGATAGCAGTTGCTTTTCGAGCAGGTCCAGGACGTACCGCTCGATTGCCGCCTGGGGAACCTGGTAACGGCAGCATACCCCGGGCCGGGTCTGGCCGTTGACGCAAGCGTAGTATCGTGGCCCCTTGCCGCGA
>JAPLNP010000414.1 GCA_026401055.1 Planctomycetia bacterium | reverse complement strand
AAAGGACGCCCAGAGCAGTGGGCGGGGAAAGAAGAACGGGCCGTCCCGCGGGACGGCCCGTTGTCGCTTCAAGCATGGTCGGCGAACCAAGTCGCCTTCCATGCGGTCTTCGGTAACACTCAGCCGCGACGTCGCCAAACGAGCAACGCGGCCACGGCGCCCAGCAGGAGGACAACCGTCGAGGGTTCGGGCACGCTACCAGATGCCACCGGGAGCGACTGTCCCCAGTGCGCGGCCATGATGGCGGCGTCTTTGTCGTTGACTTTGCCGTCAGCGTTGAAGTCGCCCATGAACCAAGTGGCGCCCGACGCGACCTGCCAGTTTTTGCCCAGGATCGAGGCGTCCTTGTCGTCGACGACCCGGTCCAGGTTGGCGTCGCCGGCCAACGCGGTTTCCGGCGTCCGAAGCACGCCGCTTGACTTGGCCAAAGTCTCGATCTCCACCGCGCTCAGCGCCCGATTGTAGACGTAGAGCTCATCCACCAGCCCCTGGAACTGCCTCCCGTTGTCGGGGACGCACCCGATGCGAACACCCCAGTCCCAGTTGTCAGTCAAATCCGCGGGGGTCACATTAGCAGGACTGCTATATGACGCCCGCAGTACACCGTTGATATAGAACTTGACCTCGGGCTGGGAATTGGTGGCGGCGAAGCGATCGTACGTCCAGGCGAGGTGGGTCCACACGCCAGTGTAGGGCGAACATAGAATGTTCTGCGAGGGATTCAAGGGCTCCTTCATGGGGTTTTGGTTAACGATCTGGGTCATGTTGTCGGTTCGAAACGTCGTCCGGTAACCGTCGTTTCCGTCTTTGATTTCCGTGTGCTTGACATAGTCCCAGTGCGCGCCAGAATTGTATCCCACGACGCCGAAAACCGTATGTACGTCCGTGTCCGGGGACCCCGCGTAGTTCTTGTTCTCAGCCTTGACCCAGAAGGACTCCGTGTAGCCCGCCGTTGGAATGTTCCCAATATCCGATGGCAACATCCAGATGTAGTTGTACAGGTACGGCTTCTGGTAAGGGTCAGGGTCATAGTTGACGGGGTCGGGGGGCCCGGTGGGAGCCGGCAGTTCCGTATAGGGGGGCACCTTGACTACGCGCGGACCGAACTTGGCCGCGGCGCCTCGCATGCCGAAGTCCATCGTGACGTCTCTGACAATGGTCCCGTCGGCTTGGTTGTCCGACCCATCTTTGACGCCGCGGTCGCCGGTGGTCATGCCGTCAAAACTGAAATACAGAACTAGGCCATCGGTACTCACCGGCGGCCAGGCTGCCGTGGCGGAAACCGCCAAGAGCATCACGAGTCCCACAGCAGCGATCAATCTTCCGCACTTCATAGCTCGTCCTCCTTCAAAAGGTCCTTCACGGTGAAAGCAGCAAAGCAACACGCTTGGCCACGCGATTTCCCAGCCGGCCGATGAAAGCAGGCCACTCGGCAGCCCCGGTCAACCGCGACAATCGGCAGTTTGGGCAAACGCGACTTTACCAGCACCACGGTCATAAGTCCAGCGTTTTTCAAGAGGTCTCTTCTGAGTGCGTGCACAAAGACCAAGTACCCCCCTACTCAGTGGTCTCCTCCTCGCTCTTATCCTCGGGGGTGTCTTGTGCCTCAGAAAGACCCGGGGGAAATCCCGAATGCCTTTGCCTCCGTGGCCATTGCCCGCGGGACACCTCAGGCAAGGAAAAGGGGACTGGCTCCGTTGCCCCGACGCGGCTGGGTACCGCCAAAACGCACGGCGACGGCGTCTGTCCGCTTCTCCACACGCAAGACATGTCCAAGGCGAGCACGCACATGGCATCCGGGCGAGGGGGCGGGCCAAAAAAGAACGGGCCGTCCCGCGGGACGGCCCGTTGTCGTTTCAAGCTTGGTCGGCGAACCAAGTCGCCTTCCATGCGCTCTTCGGTAACACTCAGCCGCGACGTCGCCAGACGAGCAACGCGGCCACGGCTCGTTGACGGCGCCGTCGGTGTTGAAGTCGCCCATGAACCAAGTGGCGCCCGTCGCAACCTGCCAGTTTTTGCCCAGGATCGAGGCGTCCTTGTCGTCGACGACCCGGTCCAGGTTGGCGTCGCCGAGCAGCGGCGTCTCCGGCGTCGCCGAAGCGGCCAACGTGGCGATCTCGGTGCCAGTCAGCGCCCGATTGAAGAGGTAAAACTCATCCATCGAGCCCTCGAACTGCCTCGCGTCGTCGACGTTGGATCCAATGCGAGCGCCCCACTCATACTGGCCGTTTAGCGACAAGTCCACGACCTTTGGACTGGTCCACGTCTGTTTCAAGGCGCCGTTAAGGTAGAACTTGACCTCGGGTCCTATTCCGGGCACCCATTCTCCTTGTTGTGGATCAATCGGATCCGGAACCCAGATAAGGGTATCGGCATATCGGTCGAATGTCCAGGCGATGTGGGTCCACGTATTGAAGTAGGGGGTAAAGCTCGGCTCGGTCGGGTTCTGGTTTATAATGTTCGCGTTTGTCGGCCGGTCTCGCAACGTCGTCCGGATCCTGTCGGGTGGGATGCCGTTGGCTGGGTCTCCTGCGTCTCCCGCCTGGATTTGCAGATGGTCCGTCCAGAGTCTCGTAACATTGTCGATTGTAGTGTTGTAATCTCCGTCAGGGCCAGGATAGATTCCGCAAGGGGCCCAGGTGGCCATGTCCTGGGCGGTATCCACGGCCTTGACCCAGAGGGCCACGGTCTGCGCCGAGGTGGGAGTGGCGACGGTGCCGAAGTCGGTCGGATGGATCCAAATGTAGTTGTAATCCCAGTTGTCGATGTATCTGCCTTTCCCGTCCTGCGTCGTGTTCTTGTTCGGCCAGGGATTATAAACGTAGGGCAAGGCAGGGTTCTGGAGCTGATAGGGCACCACGGGATCCACCCAGCCCGTCGGGTCCCAGAAGTTCTGAACGCGCGGGCCGAACTTGGCCGCGCCGCCGCGGAGGCCGAAGTCCAAGGTGACGTTCTTGTCGATGGTCCCGTCGGCGTTGTTGAGCGACCCATCAGCGACGCCGTGCATGCCGGTGGTCATGCCGTCAAAACTGTAATACAAAACCATGCCGGTTGAGCTAACCGGCGGCCAGGCTGCCGAGGCGGAAACCGCCATGAGCATCACTAGTCCTAGAGCAGTAAACCATTTTCCGCACGTCATAGCTTGTCCTCCTTCAAAAGGTCCTTCACGGTGAAAGCAGCAAAGCAACACGCTTGGCCACGCAATTTCCCAGCCGGTCAATGAAAGCAGGCCACTCGAACAATTCCGCCAACCGCCACAATCGGCAGTTTAAACAAACCCGACTTTACCAACACGAAGGTCATAAGTCCAGCGTTTTTTCATGATGTTTTTCCCTGAGTGTGCGCACAAATACCAAATCTCCCTCTACTCGGTGGTTGTGTGCTCCTTTCTGTCACCATAGGGGGGGCTGTTTGCCGCCGGAAGATCCCAAGACAATCCCAGGTGTCTTTACTTCCGTGCCGATAGCCCCGCCGTGTCGGTCGGGTGGCGCGTCCCTGAGCAGAGCGAAGGGCGTGGCGGGTGTTTGGGCGATTGAGCCACGCCCTTAGTCAGGGCGTGGCACGCGACCGATCCCTCACGGTCGCGGCTCGGTCGGAAAGGGGTACCCAGCGATCAACACCTTTTCCCCACGCGCGGCGGCGCAACGACGCGATTTTCCGGCCCGGCCAGACCCGCCGGCGCCGCGTTTTCTCGGCATCGCCGGCCTCGCGCGGCCGCGGGCGGCGCCGGGGCCGCTGGAAAGGCCGCCGCAAGGGATGCTACAATGCCCGTTTGCGTCAAAATGACCGGATCAAAATCGAAAACCGTTCCGGGACGAAGGAACACTGATCTTCGCTAATTCTCACTGATTGTCTTCATCAGTGTCGATCAGCGCGAATTAGTGTTCCGAAAAAGAGAGTTAACCCGTTTTGACACGGTTGCTTACGCACCACGCCCGCAAGAAAGGACTCCGCCGACCATGGATGGACCGTTCGCACCGTCTGACGACGCGCCCCGCCTCGACGCGGACATCCTCACTCTCGAAGAAGCCCAAGAGCAACAGAGCCGGGCGGACGAGGCGTCGCGCGAGTTTCTTCGCTCGTGGAACCGCCTGGTCAGCACGACCAACTGGGAGAAGGGCCGGATCATCAGCCAATGGCGCGAGGCCCTCGTCGACCTCGGCGCGCTGCCGGCAAGCTACTCGGACGAGGCGTGGAGCCGGCGCGCCGGCGGCGTGACGCCGCAACACGTCGGGCGGCTGCGGCGCGTCCATCAGCGTTTCCACGACGCGCACCGGCAGTACGACGGCCTGTACTGGAGCCATTTCCAAGCGGCGATGGACTGGAACGACGCCGAAATGTGGTTGGAAGGCGCCGTCCAAAACGGCTGGTCCGTCGCCCGAATGCGCGATCAGCGCTGGGAAGCCCTCGGCGGCGCGCCGGAGGGGAGGCCCCGGGACGAGGACATCATCGTCGCCGAGTTGGATGAAGACGCCGGCCCGGAGGACGGCGGCGTGGGCGCGACGATTTCCGACGCGCCGGCCGCCGCGCGCCCGGCCGGCGGGGCCGCGCCGCTGGACCCCGGGGCCATCGACGCGAACGCCGAGTTCGCCATGGCCGACGCGGTCGACTTCATCGCGTCGGACGCGCCGGCCGACGGGGACGCGATGGCCGAGCCGGTCCGACCGTTCGAGAATCTGCCGCCGCTGCCCGACGACCTGGCCGAAGCGGTCGAGGCCCTGAAGCTGGCGATCGTGCGGCACAAGCTATCGGGCTGGCGGGAGGTGCGTTGCGACGACGTGCTGGCGGTGCTCGGCGCGCTAAAGCAGTTGGCCCTGGCCCCGACGGGAGGCTGAGACCCGGGGCGTGCGCGCGCGGAACAGGATTGCGTGCTTGCGTGTGGTTCCGTGGTCGGAGTGGCCAACCCAGAGGCCGGCGGGCGAAGCGGGCCCGCCTTCTTCCCACGGCACGCAGCCGAGCAATCCTGTTCCGCCGCCGTCTTGTCGCATCGGTACTCACGAGCGCCGCATTGGGGTCACCCCAGCAACCCCGCATTGGCGACGGCATGCACGCTGGCGGGGCCGATCTCACCCAGTCCCCGTCCGTACCCTATTCATCGTAAAACGGTCATGCCGCCCTTAACACTGAGAACGCCTGAAACGGAAATTCTTGCCGAGCCCGGTGCAGATTGTCCCGGTTATGCGGATCGTGACGATCCTGACGCCAAGAAAGGAGGAATACGTCGAGAGAAACACGTCGCAAGGATGCGGGAATAGGAGAAGCGAGCGTAAGTGGGGGAGAAGTGTCACCGATGCCGATGGGGAGCGGATCCGCACTGGATCGCCGTCCTTATGTCCGGCCCCCCCCTGACTTCATGGGGAATCTCGGTACACTATGGTTTCTGGTGAACCGGCGCGCACATAGCCCGGTCGCGGGCGACCGGGCCAACGGGGAGTAGAGCTAATGAGTTGCTTCGACTACGAGCCTTCGTTGTGCGTCCCGTTTCGGGACGTGGAGGCGATTCGCCGGTGCCGGGCGATCCGGCGGGAAGACATTGAGCGGCACCCGAATCCGGATTTCCGGATCCGCGTGGTCTCGGACGAGGACCTGTTGCACCTTTGGCTGACGGACATGTTCGGTCGGATGCGGCGGGCGGCGGACGAAGGGCGGCGGTGCGTGATGATGTTGCCCAACCCCTGGCCCGGCTATCGCCACCTCGCGCGGATCGTCAACGCCGCCCGGCTCGAGTGCAAGCACGTCTGGTGGTTCGCGTTGGACGAGTACGCCGACCAGGACGGGCGGATCGCGCCCGAGGACTGGCCCCGCGGGTTCATGCACGCGCTGTTGACCTTTCTGTGGAAGGAGATCGACGAAGAGTTGCGCCCGCCGCGCGAGCAGGTCATCGGCTTGACCAACGCGAACATCGATCACTACTTCGAGTTGATGCGGGAGACCGGCGGCGTCGACATCAGCTATACGGGTCCGGGCTGGACCGGTCACCTGGCGTTCGTCGAACCGGACGCGCCGGAGTTCGCCGGCTCGCTGGCCGAGTTCAAGCGGATGGGCGCCCGGGTGTGCACGCTCAGCCCGTTGACGATCGCCCAAAACTCGCTGCACGGTTCGATGGGCGCAAGCGGCGACGTTTCGGCGGTGCCGCCGAAGGCCGCCACGGTGGGTCCCAAGGAGGTCATCGCCGCGAGGCACCGCTGGGAGATGGCGTCGATCGGGGTGGCGGGCACGGCCACCAGTTGGCAGCGTCTGATCGCCCGACTGTGCTACCACGGTCCCGTCACGCCCAAGCTGCCGACCTCGATTCACCAGGAGTTGCAGACCGACTGCTACATTACCGAGAACATCGCCGCGGATATTGAAGACACCTGGGCGGTTGGCTACTGAGAGGACCTTACGGCATGTTTGGCAAGAACGAGGAGCTCGTGGCTATCCACGAGCGGATGACCGACGGAATCCTGGTGACGGAGACGCCGTCGAACCGTTTCGTCCGGACCAACCCCGCCATGTGCCGCATGACGGGCTATTCGGAAGAGGAACTGCTGGCGATGTGCGTCGACGATCTTCACCCGCGGGAAAGCCTCGGCGAGGTCCGCGAGGTTTTCCGGCGGATGGTGGAGGATCGAAGCGTCGCGGCCTCGGGTATGCCGGTCCTGCGCAAGGATGGAACGGTGATCTATTGCGACATCGCCGCTAACCACCTTGAACGCGACGGGCGGCGCTACGCGATCGGCTTCTTCCACGACGTGACCGAGCGGCGCCAGGCCGCCGAAGCCCTGAAGCGCAGCGAGGCCCGATTCCGCGCCGTGTTCGAAGGGGCCGCGCTGGGTCTCGGGCTGGTCGACTTCGACGGCCGGTTCATCGAGGTGAACGAAGCCTATGCCGGCTTCACGGGCTACTCGCGCGAGGAACTGGTCGGCAGGAGCATCGGCGAGGTGACCCACCCGGAAGACCGGCCCGAAGAAGAACACCGAATCAGCAACTTTCTCGCGAGTGGCCGGACGACATGCCAGTACGAGAAGCGGATGCTTCACAAGGACGGCGGAATCCTTTGGATTCATGTCAGCGCGTCGCTGCTGCCGGGGACCTGCGGCCTCCCGAGGATGTTCCTCGGCGTCGTCGAGAACGTCACCGATCGCCGACACGCCGAGCAGGCGCTGGCCGAGTCGGAGGAGACGCTCCGCGGGCTGGTCGAGAACATGCCCGACATCGTGTTCATGGTGGACCGCAAGTGGACCATTTTGTACATCAACCGGGGTTCGCCCGAGATCCCCCTCAAGGATATCGTCGGAGGAAACGCGCTGCGTCACTGCCCCCCCGAGCATCACCCGCAACTCGAAGCGGTCATGCAGCGGGCCATCGAGGAGCACAAGGTTCAGACCGTCGACGTGGTCGACGTGTTCGGGCGATCGTGGTCCTGCCGACTGGTGCCGATGGTCGAGAAGGGTCAAGCCCGCAACTTCCTGATGATCGCCACCGACGTTTCCCAGCGCCGCGTGGCGGAGAAGGCCATCATGGACGAGCAGGAGCTTCTCAGGAAGCTCCTGGATCTGTTCGAGCGCGATCGCGAGCTGGTGGCCTTCGAGATCCACGACGGTTTCTCCCAGCAGTTGACCGGCGCGCTGTTGAACTTCGAGGCCGCCGCCGAAGTGTACAAACAGGCTTCCCCGACGGCGATCGCAAGCTTCGACAACGGCGTCCGGCTCCTGCGCGAGAGCATCGCCGAATCGCGCCGCCTGGTGCGCGGGCTGCGACCGCCCGTCCTGGATGAATACGGGATCGTCCCGGCCATCGAGCACTTGATCGAAGACCATCTCGCCGCCGGCGGGGCGAACGTCGAGTTTGTCTCGGGCATCACGACGCAGCGGTTGGCGCGTCCGTTGGAAAGCGCGATGTTCCGGATGGTTCAGGAAACGCTCAACAACATCCGCCAGCACAGTCGGAGCGACCGGACCCGCATCGAACTCACCCAGAAGGGTCCGTCCGTCCGCCTCGAAGTTCGGGACTGGGGGATCGGGTTCGATCCCGAGAAGGTCGGCGCCGACCATTTCGGCCTCCGCGGAATCCGCGAGCGCGCCCGGCTCCTGGGCGGCCGCGCCGAGATCGAGAGCTCACCGGGCAAGGGCACCCGCGTCTCGATCGAGCTGCCGATGATCGCGGCGACGCCCATGCCCGAGTAGAATCGGCGGTCGGGTGGCACGCCCTGAGGAACGAAGGGCGTGGTGAATTGGCGAGTCACGCCCTTCGCTGCGCTCAGGGCGTGCCACCCTCGCCAACACATGCAAGAGTTGTCTTCGCGTCGTCCCTCAATCCTTCGGTTCGTACTCGATGATCAACTCGGCCGGCTTGCCCGACTCGCGCGTGAGGTAGTCGACGCCGTCGCAGTCGGCCGCATCGAGCATGAGGCTCAGTTCCCGCTTGCCGGCCAGGTCGATCCGCAGCGGAATCTCGACGACCTGGTTCTCGGCGACCGGGCCGATCTTGCCCAATTCCGCTCCCGGCTTGGGGCGGTTGGCGTAGGTCAGCGCGTTTTCGCTCCACGGCTCGCCCACCAGGCAGACCCGCCCCGAATCGCGCGTCGGATTGCCGGCGTTGTACAACCGCAGCTTGACCGACCGCGTGTTCCCCGGCACGTCGATCGGGAACTTGAGGTAGACCTGCGCATGGTCGCCGTCACCGGTCTTCTTGTCGCCGCCGTCCAGCAGGACCACGCCCGCCGATCCCTGGTTGCGGTCCGGGTAGCGCTGGATCACATGCGCGTCCTCGGTCGCCGGAACCACCACGCGATTGCGGCGTCCGAGATGTTCGATTCTCGCCGCGCGCTTCAGTTCGACCGTTCCATCTTCGCGGAGCAACTCGGCCGCGATCGCGTAATTGCCCGCGGCTACGTCCCCGACGAGGGCGGCCTGGATGGGAACCGTCTTGCGCTGGCCCGGGGCGAGCTTGACGTCGATCGCCTTCGGCGAGACCTCGAATCCGTTGGGGGCCGCCAGCGCGAGCTTGCCGGAAAACGGCGCGTCGCGAAGGTTCGCGAGTTCGACGGAGCCCGGCTTGGTCGCGTCGGCGGTGCTCAGGACGAAGCTCGAAATCGCGCAGCCCAAGCTGAGCACCTGCTGCCGGACGATCTCGATGCCCGAGAGCCGCGGCCACTGGTCCGAAGTGGGGTTCGGCTGTTTGGCCACGAGCTCGATCACGAGATCGCCGTCGACCACGACGCCGTCGAACGCGGCGAAGACGGCGCGGTTGACCCCGCCCGCCTCGCGGACGACGTCATAGTCGGCCGCGACCGGCTTGCCTTGCAGCCGGATGTCGAAGACGCGCCGGCCGGGCTGGTCGCCCTCCGGCGCGGCGAAGGCCAACCGGACCCGGTAGGCCGCCGAGCCGTCCGCCGGCCCGAGCACCGGCGCCACGAGCTTGCTCAGGCCGTCGGCGGCGGACGCGAAGAGCCATGGGTCGTCGGTTTGGGTCACTTCCGTGAAGTTCGAGTTTTCCTGAACGAACCGGCCGCCGGGATAGAACGCGGCGTCGAGATTGAATTTCAGCACGAGCGATCCCGTGGGGCGCGGGTACCCCAGCCACAGGTTCCCCGCGGCGTCCTTGCGGTCGCCCGGCACGCCCAGGTTCACTCCCAAACGGCGGACGGGCGTCATCGGCCCCGGCGTGCTGTACATCGCCCAGGCTTTCTCCTTCTCGACCGGCTGAAAAGCGATCGAGCAGACCGTGGGAAAGGCGCACAGACATCCGGCGCTGGCCTCGGGCACCAAGAGCAGACCGCCGGCCGGAACGAAGTTGATCCAGCAGCCCGGTCGCTGGCCGGCGAAATGCTCCGTGCCGTAATCGCCTGCGAGATCGTAATAGCCCAAGTACCACGAGCGGAAGAACAGGGCGTTGGGCGCGGCGCACGGGCAGCCGCAATGGTGGCCCGGCCGGGCGAACTGCCAGGGTTCCTCCTGGCCGGTGACGGGGTTGACCCGCGTCTTCTGCTTGCCCGTGCGCAGATCGAACGCCCAGGGCTCGGCGTGCAGCGTGTCGCCGACGATGACCGGGCGGACGCGGAAGCCGATGCGTTTCTCCCAGAGCAGCTTGCCGTCGGCGGCATCCAGGGCGGTGATCCGCCGGGAGTCGAACTCGCCGGCGAAAAACTGTTTCCAGTGATGCCCGTCGAGATAGACACCGAACAGCACGAGCACGCCGTTGTGGACCATGGCCGCCTGGTCCTCGCTGCCGCTGCTGCTCTTGCCCGGCTTCCGACTCAAGTCGGCCGGCCGCTGCCAGGCGACCTGGCCGGTGTTCGCGTCCAGGGCGACGACCGTCCGGACGTCCGCCTGGGCGAGCACTTTTTCGGCCCCGGGCCGCATGTACTCGGGCAGTTCCTTGATCCGCTGGCGCTGCTCGGCGATGACCTCGTTGCGCTCCTGGTCGTTGGCGGTGCTTGACACGAGGAACACGCGGCCGTCGCTGATGGCGATCGTGTTGTGCGGCATCTTGCTGCCTTGATACACCCATCGCGGCTTGCCGGTGTTGACGTCCAGGGCGAACAGGGTGTTGCTGTCAAACGTGTTGGCCGTATGACTCCCGTAGAGCGTGTCGCCGACGCAGGCGACGTAGCCCCAGCGGTACGATACGCCGTCGGGGCTCGGCGGCAACGCATACGTCGAGAGCGTCTTGCCCGTGGCCGGGTCCAGCCGCAGACAATGGTCGCCGACGGCGACGAAGAGCCCCGCCGGCCCGAGGGCTAGATTGCTGCCGCGGTGCATGTCTCGCGGGTTGGGCCCGGACGCGCCCGGCAGTTCGCGTTGCCAGAGTTCCCTGCCGTTGTAGGCGTCGTGGGCCATAATCACGTTTTCGCCCTGGACGAAGAGCCGGCCGTCCATCGACAGCGGACTGACGCTTCGGAGGTGCCGGTTGACCATGCGACTCGGGCCGGGACGGCCGAACCACAGCACCCCCAGCGGCGCCTTGACGATCGTGTCGTCGCCGCAGGCCGTGTTGCCCGCGTCGGCGTATTGATGCGTCCAACTGCCGGCCCCCGGCAGCGGTCCCCGGGTGAACACCGCCCAACGGCCGTCTTTTTCGATCATTCGCCCGCCGTCGAGTTTGCCTTGTGCGAGCCATGCTTGGAGTTGTTCGGTCGAAAGGGGCTTGTCGGCCGGCGGCCCCGCGGGCTGACCCACCATGAGCGAGCCGCCGATGGGCTTGAGCATCCGCAGGGCCTCGCCGGCCGGCGGCAGTTCGCCGGTGAGCATCGCGGTCTCGGAGACGATCAGGTTGGCGAAGTAGTCGGAATACGGCACCGCGTCCAGCGGCCACTGTTGGA
>JAPLNP010000616.1 GCA_026401055.1 Planctomycetia bacterium | reverse complement strand
GCGGCGCGAGCCGGCCGGCGTCCACCGCGTGGACCAGCACGCGGCCGAACAACTACAGGTCGTCCTCGATCATCTCGTGCTGCAAGCGGCTGAACATCCGCACCGCCGGGCCCTCGGCCACCATCGTCGAGGAGTAGTTGGCGTTGCTGGCGTCGCTGGTGAGCATGAACTCGGGCATGACCAGGCGGCTGGCGATCGCGCGGAGTTCGGCCTGGAGCACCGTGACGTACCGGCCCGCGTCCAGTCCGATGGCCGGGAATTCGTAGTCCGTGCCGGAGAAGGCGTCGAGAATCGTGCCGGGCGCGTAGCGGCGAAAATGGCTCGTCCGACCGGTCCGGGCGCTGGTCGTGGAGGCGTCGGCCGCGTCGGCGACGAACTGCTGGACGCTGTCGCGGGTGCCGGAGCGATGCTTGCGGATGATGGCGATGGCCGACTGGATTTCGGCCACGACGCTCATGTTGCGCAGGAGCTTCTCCGCCCGGCGGAGGTTCTTGCGCACCGGATAGAACAGCGGCAGCCCGCGCTTCACGTTGGCGTCGACGTGGGCCTTGCGGTGCTGGATTTCGGCGGCGTCGACGAGCCGTCCGTCGACGTAGTAGCCCAGCACGGTCTCGACGTCGGCCGGATCGGTCTGGATGCCGAAGCCGGCGGCCGGGTCGCCGGAGCGGTCCGGCGGCGTGGAGACTTGCGAGGGCTCGACGAACCTCACCCGCGCGACGCCGTCCGCGGCGCCGAAGAGCCGCAGGAAGACCTCGCCGTCGCGATCGCGCCGCCGGACGATCTCTTGTTGGCGCTGACGCCACTTGTTCACGCGGACGAAGTCGTCCAAGAGCGACTGGACGTCGGCCACCAGCGTGTCGGGCACGCTCTGGCCCGACCGGGCGATCGCGCGGTAGCGGTGGCCGCTGCCGACGATGTAGCTGACGCGGTTTTCATCCCGCGTCACAAAAGCTACAAGTCGTCTTCACGCGATATGACGTTTTCCCGAGGAATACCGCCGAGCGCGCCTCAGACGTGGTATGCAGTCTATACGAGGAATCCGCTGACAAATCACCGATCCGATTAGGTAGGGTGGCCGACGTGCTGCGCATGAGCGGGTTTGGCGCGCACAAGGCTTTGCACACGGCGGCACGGCTGGGTCTCGTTCGATTCGACCCTGGAGTTGGTTGGTTGCCTTCGACAACGGCGGCGAAAATGGTAAAATGATTGCACTTGCCGGGGCGGCTAGCTACCGCACAACTCGGCCCGGGGGCGTGTCAGTCTCTCTCCGTCACTGATGCGACCCCCCGGGGCGGCCCGGCCCAGACGGAGAAATTCTCGAATGGACGATACGATCACCAAGCTGGTGGCGGAACGCCAGCAACAGCAAACGGACCTCGACGCCCGGCGACAAGCTGCCGAAGAAAAGTACCGTCAAGACGCCGAGCGATTCCATAACCTCCAGCGGGCGTGGGCTGGCGCCCAAAAAGACCTCGACACCCGGCCGCTCTTCAGTCTTGGCCGGGCGCTGGTTAAGTACCACCTCGACGCCTACCTACCCGAACTCATCGACTATCATCGGGCCTGGCATGAAAAGGACGGCGAGCGCAATGACCTGCTTTTCACGCTCGAAATCCTCTCGCGGTCGTGCGCGGCGGCTGCCGGCAAGGCCAGCATGAAGACCCTGGGGGACGCGATCAAGGCGGCCCGGGAGGTGTACCCCCACGGACTCGCCATGCCGTTAATGAGTATTCAGCGGTCCCTGGACGCACGCGACGAAGACAAGGGTCCCAAAGCGTGGTTCGGGCCGAAGCCGGGCGAAATGAACAGAGTGCCGCCGCACGCGGTACCACGGAAGCCGGACGTGCAACCTGCTCGCAAGGGACGGAAGCGGACCGGGAAGGGACAAACTCAAATCAAGTTCCACGGCGCGAAGGTCTACAAAATGAACAACCCTGGGGCAACCACCGCCGAAGTGGTCAAAGCGGTAGGGATACCTCGCACGACACTGACGAGCAAAAATCGCCGTTCGGAGTGGGAGACGTGGTGCATAACGGTTGAGCGAGCCCACAGTAGCGGCAGGACTGACTCGTTGCAGTCGATTATCGCTAAGGAAAACGACAGGATTATCGCCTATCTCAAAGTGCCGAAGAAATCGTCCGACGAAGACGACCCGACGTGAAGGCCCTGACGTAAAGACGTAACATTTACGTCATTCTCGGGATTTTCTATCCCACTACCACGCAACAGGTTATGGCGGCTACCCGCCCCGTCAAGGCGTGGTTTGCGTCGATTCCCAAGACTTCGGGCAGAAATTCGTTTCTGTGAAGTGGAATCGACAATGGCCATCACTCAGAAAGACCTAGACCGAAGTCCGGACTTCTGGTGGCTGCGGTTTCGCTACGCCACCCGCGACGGACGTAAGGACGAGGCCGCGGAAGCGCGGCGCCGGCTGAAGGAACTCGGGGTTGTGGTGCGCCCGTGCAAACCTGCTTCCGAGCCAAAGGGGGAATCCGCATGATCGCCCCCGCCACGCCCATCATCGAGATCCACGGTTGGATTCCCGGCGGGATTCCGGAAGAGACGGCCGAACTCGTTGCGGCGTTGCTGTTGTCGATCGTGGACGAACAGGACGCGGCGCTGGAGGGCGGCGCCGATGAGGTTTAAGACCACCAACCCCTAGCGCCAGCCCACGGGCCGGCCATTCAGAAAGGAACCACCCATGGCAACTGAAGTTGTCGGAAGACTGCGGACGGACCTGATCTTGAACGCCGGACAGTTCATTGCCGGCATCAACAAGGCCAAAGTCGAGACGATCAGCTTTTCCAAAACGATCATGTCGGCAGCCGCCAGCATGAAAGGTCTTTTGGCGATCGGCATCGGCGGGTGGGGCATCCACAAGGCGATCGGTGCCATTAAGGAGCAATTTGACGCGATCGAGCAAATGGCCCATACCGCCGAATCGCTCGGAATGTCCGTGGAGGTATTCAGTAAACTCGGACACGCCGCGAACATGGGCGGCGTCGGGGTCGAAAACCTCTCGGCCGCGTTAGGTAAGGTCCAGGTCGCCGTGTCCGAGGGCGCAACGGCGGGCGGCGAGGCCGCTAAGGCGTTTGCGGACATCGGGCTGAGCGCCGAGGCAATGAATGACCTTTCGGCCGACCAAAATCTGCTACTGATTGCAGACGGGCTGCAAAAGGTAAAGCTGGCATCCGATCGCCTACGCCTTGCCAAGGGCATTGCCGGAAAAGGGGCCGGAGAATTGGTCCCGTGGCTGATGGGCGGCGGCGACGCGATCCGTGCGCAAATGGCAAACGCGGATCGAATTGGCGCTTCGCTTGAAACCCTGGACGTGGACAAGATCAAAGAGGCCCACGTCGCCTTGCGTCAACTCAGTGATGCATGGAAGGGGGTCAAAAGTGACATTGCCATTACAGCCTCGCCCGTGCTCACGGCGGTATTCGACGGAATGACTGAGGCAATCGTCGCGTGCGGGCTGAAGACGATCAATCTCGCCGAGGCCTGGTCGGAAGTCGCGGCGGGCATCGACCTTGCTAACGCCAAACTCTACACCTATGCCGGCGGGGTCGCAAAGATGGGGGGCGTTATGGCCCAGGGCGCGCAATCGGCCGTGGATTGGTTCGCAAACAACGCGGGGACAAACCAGCCGGCCGGAACTAAGGACCTTGCTAACGTGTTAGGTGGCGCGTCTCGGCTGCTTAGCGGCGTGGGGTTGGGCTTCGATGTTTTGGCCGGGCAAAAGACGGTGTCGGCCATGTCGCGGATGGAAGGCTTGGGCAACCTTCGCGCGGAAATGCTCCGGAAGAAAACGAGAATTCCCGCAACAGAAAACGTCTTCGTCGGCGCGGCCCCGACGTTGGATGAGAAGGTGTTTGAAAAGATGCTCAAAGACTCCGATCAATTCCAAGCCAAGATGCGCGAAGACGCCGGACGGGTATTTGAGGGCACGATGACCCCGTTTGAAAAGTACCGCAAGCAGGTTGCCGATGTGCAAAGCCTCTTCGATGTCGGCGCGTTGGGACTTGGACCCGAGGCCGC
>JAPLNP010000109.1 GCA_026401055.1 Planctomycetia bacterium | reverse complement strand
CTCTCCCTCTGGGAGAGGGGGGCGATGCACAAGACAAAACGAGGTGCTCCATGCGTTCCACGGCGAATCGGCAAACAAACACCTGCATTCTGGTTCTTGCGGCGGCCACGTGGAGTGCCTCGGCGTCGATCTGCCAGGCGTTGGAGTTCCCCGGCCCGGCGCCAGGCGCGGCCCGAGCAGCAGTCGCCGACGGCCAGTGTGTGCTCGAAAACGACGCGATTGCCTGCGTCTGGACGCTCCGGGACGGCCAATTCCGGCCCACTCGCGTGACGGACAAGCTCGCGGGCGCGGCGATCGAGTTCGACCCGGCGTTCTCGGAGTGTTTTGTGCTGGGACTGGCTTCCGACAAGCGACTGGCGGCATCCGAGATAAAGCTCGTCGGCGAGCCGAGGGCCGAGCGGATCGAGGCCGAGCCCGGCGCGTCGTGCCTGGCCCGACGCTCACCCGGCATGAAGATCGTGGCCGATTTCGTCTTGCCCGAGGGGAACTTGGAAGTCCGGTGGGAGGCCGTCTTGCGCGACGGATCGAGCTACGTCCGGCCGGCGGTGGCGCTCCAGGCGAAGCGGGAGCCGGTCGACGTGGCCTCGCTGGATCTGATCGACCTTGTCCTGAAAGGCGACGCGACCGGCCGCGTGGTCGGCAGCGTCCCCGGCTCGCCGGTCGTCTCGGGCGATTTCTATTTCGCCTACGAACACGCCAACGCCACCAGCACGGTCAAGCCAGCGGGGCAGGGCAGGGGGGCGCAAATCGTCTGCGGACTGACGCGCAATGCCGCGGTTCGGCCGGGCGAGCCGACCACGCAGACGTCGGTCATCGGCGTCGTGCCCCAAGGACAGTTGCGGCGCGGATTCCTCTACTACGTCGAACGCCAGCGGGCGCATCCCTATCGGCCCGCGCTGCACTACAATTCCTGGTACGACGTCTCCTGGCCGGGCCACCGGATGACCGAAGCAGAGTGCCTGGCCGTGATCGAGACCTTCGGCCGCGAGCTGACCGAGAAGCGGGGCGTCCGCTTGCAGTGCTTCCTGTGGGACGACGGATGGGACGATCCGACGACGCTTTGGCAGGTCGACAAGCAGAACTTTCCCCGGGGCTTCGCGCCGTTGGTGGAGGCCGCGAAAAAGTACCACAGCCGGCTCGGCGTTTGGATGTCGCCCTGGGGCGGCTACGGCGACACGAAGACGAAGCGGGTCGAACAGGGCCGCAAGCAAGGCTTTGAAACCGTCGGGCCCAATTTCTCGATGGCCGGGCCGAATTACTACCGGCGATTCCTGGAGACTTCGCTCGGGTGGATCCGCGACAGCGGGAGCGTCCACTTCAAGTACGACGGGATGAACGCCGCCCAGATCGAAGAGGCCGACGCCATGTTCCGCCTTATCGCCGAGCTTCGCAAGGTCCAGCCCGAACTGTTCGTCAACATGACGACCGGCACCTGGCCGTCCGTCTATTACCTGTGGCTCGGCGACTCGACGTGGCGCGGGGGCGACGACATGGGCTTTACCGGGCCGGGCTCGAAGCGGCAGCAGTGGGTCAACTATCGCGACGCCGACACCTATCGCGGCGTGGTCTGCCGGGGGCCGCTCTATCCGATCAATTCGCTCATGACGCAGGGCGTGGTCGAGGCTCGATTCGGCTACGCCACCCAACTCGCCATGGAACCGGACGAATTCCGCGACGAGGTCTGCAGCTTCTTCGCCAGCGGCACGTGTACGCAGGAGCTTTACGTTACGCCGCAGAAGCTGTCGGGGCGGAATTGGGACGACCTGGCCGAGGCCGTCCGGTGGTCGCAAGGCAACGCCGACGTGCTGGTCGACACTCATTGGCTCGGGGGCGATCCCGGCAAGGGCGAGACATACGGCTGGGCCTCGTGGTCGCCGCGCCAGGGTATTCTGGCCCTGCGCAATCCCAGCGACAAACCCGGCCGGATCACGCTGGACGTGGCCCGGGCGTTCGAGTTGCCCCCCGGAGCGCCGCAAAGTTACGCACTGAAGAGCCCCTGGAAGGAAGACGCCGCGGCGGAAGCGATTGTGCTTGACGCCGGCCGGGAACATATGTTCGAATTGAAACCGTTCGAAGTCCGCGTGTGGGACGCCGTGCCCAAGCAGTGACACGGCGTTGTGTGGGGTGCGTCTCGACGCACCTCCAAACCGAGGACGATACATGGTGCGTCCGGACGCACCCTAGCGCTGGAATAAGGAGTACGATCATGCATGCACGTGTCTCGAGCGAGCGGAGGTTCGGTTTCACGTTGGTCGAGTTGCTCGTGGTGATCGCCATCATCGGTATCTTGATCGCGCTCTTGTTGCCGGCGGTGCAAGCCGCCCGGGAGGCCGCGCGGCGATCGAAATGCCTCGGCAACATGAAACAGATGGGAACGGCCTTGCACAACTACCACGCGGCCATCGGCCGGTTCCCGCCGTCGGGGCTCGCCTACGGCTGGTGCACGCATCCCGAGCGCAACAGCAACTCGCCCATCCTCAACGTCAGCGGGCTGGTGATGCTGCTTCCTTACCTCGGAGAGCAGCCGCTGTACGACCGATACAACAAGGGCGCCGCTGCCTCCAGGCTCCTGACGGGCACCGTTGAAGGCGCCCCCGCGGTCACGCCGCTGGCCGGCGATCCGGTTACCAGCGGAAACGCGGAGATCGTCTCGCGACGGCTGGCCATCTTCACGTGTCCGAGCGATCCCGGCGATCCCCTTCTGGATACCAGTCAGTGGTACGGCATCGCCTCCGGGACCGACTACCGGGGAGCCAAGACCAACTACGATTTCTCGATCGACGTGACGCTGGAATGCCAGTTCTGGTCGGTGCTTCCTCGAAACGTCCGCCGCATGTTCGGCGAGAACAGCATGACGCAGGTGAAGGACGTCACCGACGGCACCACCCACACGATCGCCATGGCCGAAACACTCTACGACGTCCTCAACGGGAGGTGCCCCGCGTGGGGCTATCGCGGCTGGGTCCAGGAAGGCGTCGACGTCGGCCGTCGCGGCATCAACATCTGGACTTTCTATATCTACGATCCTCTGCCCGGACGATTGGGCAACTGGGGTTCGGCTGGCAGCATGCACCCCGGCGGCTGCCACATGCTCCTGGCCGACGGCTCGGCCACGTTTCTCGCCGAGACCACCGACGCGGTCGTTTTGGAACAGCTTTCCACGATGGGTGGCGGAGAAAACGTGACGCTGCCGTAGGGTGGGTCGTGGCCGCCGATATTCCGACAGACCTCTGCAAACCAACCCGTCCTCGATCCTCATTGACCGAAGGAAACCCTTCCCCGGCGGCCGAGGCCCACCATCCTGTCGCAACAACCCGCAATGGGTGGGCCTCGACCGCCGGGCGAATCGTATTCCCGCCGCGCCCCGTCGTTCAACCGAAACGCGATTCACCCCGCCGCGAACCACCGGCGGCCTCGACCCACCCTGCTTCCTTCCGCTATCCGGCCGACGAGGAGACACCATTTGTGGAAAGACGTCAATTGGTGAATAAGGGTATGGGCAAACAGAGTATTCTGACTTCAATCAGGATCGGTACGATCCTCATTGCCGTTGGGCTGTGTTTGCCGGCCTGGGGGCAGGCCGAGGTGACCACAGAAGCGTTTTCGCGCGAGGTAGAAAGCGTGCTTCCTCCGGAGAATCTCTACGATTATCACAAGCGGCTGTCCGAGGGCCCCGTGCATGTGTTGAGACGGGATCCCGATGCCCGCGCAAAAGCCGGGGAACTCACGCTGAGCGAGCACGGCTGGAAGTTGGTCTTCAACCGCCACAACGCCGGGGTTCTCCAAGGCGCGGTCGACGACTTTCAAGACTACCTCGACACGTCAATGCGGATTCAGGTGAAGCCGGAAAGCCTGGATTCTTTGGAAGGGTGGCAGGGCCTGGGCCAGAGCATTGTGGTCGGGACGCGCGATCAGATGCCAGGATGCGGGGTGGCGCTAAAGGGTCCCAAGGATTATGAAATCGTGGCGACGCCGGGGCGGCTGACCGTCTGCGGCTACGACGAACGCGGAGCCATGCACGGGCTGTACAATCTGGAAGCTCGAATGAATCTGCGCGAAGGGCCGTTCCTGCCCGCGGACCTGAACGCGACGCGGCACAGTCTCTACCAGGCGCGGATGGTTCAGTCTTGGATGGGCTGGATGGAGTGGCCGGACTCGTTGCTCGCGCATCTGGCCCACGACGGTTTTGACGCCATTTACGCCTCGGCTCTGGCCAACCCCAACGGGGATTGCACCACGGCCGAGTCTTCGACGGATTTCTACGCGCGCATACTTTTTACGACGCGCAGCCAGGATCCGGCCCGAATGCGCGACCTGATCGACCGCGCCGCCCGTTTCGGGATCAAGGTCTACACGCCGATCATTCACCAATACACGGGGACGCCGGAAAGCGAGGCGGAACTGCGCAAGCTCGTGCGCGACATCGTCACCAAGTTCCCCGACATTCAGGGCTACGTCCTTCTGACCGAAGGTTTCTGGTACAAGCAATGGGGCGGCGGTCACGGCCAGAGCAAGGAGTACGTTCAAGACTGGGCGAGGAATTGGAGCCGCGCCGTCGCGATCGTGGCCGAGGAGTGCCACCGCGTAAACCCCGCCATCGAGATTCTTCCATGGGAATACAACATCGACTTCCGGCCCCAGAACGTTGAATTGAAGCGATACTTCATCCAACAGCTTCCCGCGGACACCATACCGCTTCTGACCTGGGAAAATGGAAAGAGCTTCGAGCTCGACGGCATGAAGGGTCATTTGCGCGACTATTCGCTGAACCAGATCGGGCCAGCCGAGGTGACGGAAGCCCAGATCGGCGAGGCCCGCCGCCGTGGCATGAAGGTCTATACGAATGCCGACACCTTTCTCTGCGGCGCGCAGTTGCAGACGGTCCCCTATCATCCGTTTCCGTACCAATGGTGCGACCGGTACAAGGCGATGGAGAAGGTCGGCGTCAACGGCACGATGGAGAGCTGGAGCAGCGGGTATACGCCGAGTTTCATGACCGAGCTTCGGGCTTGGACGTGCTGGAGCGACGCTCCGCCGATCGAAGAGTTGCTCGGCGCGATTGCCGCCCGCAACTTCGGAGCCGGCGGGAAAGAGAACGTTTTGAAGGCATGGGACCACTTCAGCCGAGCCATTCGTCTGGTTCCCGACACCGGCCCGACCATGGGAACCAGCAATGCCATCGGAAATCCTCTTTTCTTTCAAGAGCCGCCCGCGCGAACGGCCACCTTCAAGCATTCTTGGACCGACCATGACAAGTGGATGGGCTATTTCGGCGGACAGGTTAACCCCTACTGGCCGTTTACCCTCTCGCGCCTGGTGTTCTACCCCGACTTCACGAACCGCACGAACCGAGCCGAGATCTATGCCAGGAACGCCTCGGGAATCGAGACGCCCAACGAGGAGCGAGTCCTGCCGGTCTTTCTGAAGTATCTGCGGCTGGCGACCGACGAAATGGACAGCGGACTGAATCTCTACAGGCGAGCCGCCATCGAGAGCCCCGCCGCGCGGCGCGCCGGCGCCCTGAAGGAAGTCATCGTGGCCGAGCAGATTCATCGGATGTTGCTGAGCAACCATGCCATCCTCGAGTTCGAGGATCTTCGCCTGCAATTGGTCGCGGAACGAGATCGAGAGAAAGCCTCCGCAATCCTCGATCGGTTGGAGACCATTCTGCGCGAAGAGATCGCCCGGACCGAGCTTTCACTACTCGCCGCCACGCGGGACTCGCGACTCGGCTTCCAGTTCGAATGCGACTATGTCTATACGCCTTACTCGTTGCGGGAGAAGCTGGAGAGCCTGCGCGAAACGCTCGAGCAGTTGGCCGAATACCGCAAGAAGTTGCCGTAGGGTGGGTCGAGACGCAGATATTCCGATAGACGTCTGCAAACCGACCCGTCCTCGATCCTCGTCCACCGCATCCCTGCCGCTCTATTGCAGCCAAAGGATTTACATCTACCCCCCCGCATATAGGCCGCGACCGCGGGCCCCTCATCCTTGACGCGGCTGCACGGAACCACTAGACTGACTCGCGTACGGGTAGTCGTCGCCAGCAAGACGGCTCGGCGGGCTGACTGTGTGAATACCGCAAACGTTGCCCGCCGTCGGTGTAGCGACACCGGAGGTGAGCGCCGGCCTACGGGAGGCGGCGGAGCAGGGCAGACGATGGGAGGATCGCTCGATGCCGAGGATCGCGGACCGCTTGGGACGACGGTCAGGTTTTACCCTAGTTGAACTGCTGGTGGTGATCGCCATCATAGGGATCCTGATCGCGCTGTTGTTGCCGGCGGTGCAAGCGGCCCGCGAGGCGGCCCGCCGCGTCCAGTGCCAGAACCACATCAAGCAAATCGCCCTGGGCGCCCACACCTTTCACAATTCCTTCCAAAAAATGCCGCCGCAGTTCGGCTGGACCGGCAGTAGCACGGCGGGCGGCTTCGGCACGCTGCTCTACCACCTGTTGCCGTATGTGGAGGAGCAAGCGATCTACGATAAGGCCGGCATCGCGGTGACCGACAGCCAGACCTATCCCTGCAGCTATCAGCGTCTGGCCGGCACGCACGACACGCGGCAGAGCCTCGGCGGCGAGCACGTGTCCACCTACATCTGCCCGACCGACAACAGCCAGCCTTACGTCAGGCCGAACTGGGGCTGGGGCGGATCGAGCTACGCCGGCAACTACCAGGTCTTCGCGACTCCCGTGGCGCCCGTGATCACGAACTGCTGCGACATGACGAACATCGCCAAGTGGCAGGGCGAGTCGCGTTTGGGCGCCGACATCCCCGACGGCTCGTCGAACACGATCATCCTGGCCGAGAAGTACGGCAACTGCAACTCGACCGGCCCATATCCGACCGGACAGGCCGACGGCGGCAACATGTGGGCCCGCTGGGACTGGACCGACTACTGGCAGCCGACCTTCGCGGCCTGGATCACCGGCGTCTCCTCGATGTTCCAGGACGCGCCGCGGCCGTACACCTACGGCGGCCGCTGCAACCCGCGCCTGGCCCAGAGTTCTCACCCCGGGGCAATGAACGCCGGGCTGGCCGATGGCAGCGTCCGGTCCCTGTCCGCCACGCTCACCGTCGCCGTCTGGTGGGCGCTGTGTACGCCCGCCGGTGGCGATTTGCCGGGCGAGTCTTGAGGTGAAAAACGGCGAGGAAACATGTGTCGCCGATCGCTCCGCGAAAGTAGCGTTTTCACCTTTCGGTCCGCCAAGAAACGCTACTTTCGCGGAGCGAAAGGCGACAAAAAAATGGACCTGTCCCCTTCCGTCGCGCAAGGGCATCGACGAAGGCCAAGAGCCCCATGACGAAGGAATAACGGAATGTCGAACCGCGAAACCTCGAAATCCGACCGATCGACCGGCACGTTGCAGGCTTCTTCCTTCGTGCTTCGGTCTTCTTTCGTCATTGGGCTTTCGTTATTGGCTCTTCTCTTGACCTCCTGCGGCGGCCGGCCGACCGGCGTCGTCTCGGGCAAGATCGCCTGCAACGGCCAGCCCTTGTCGCTGGGCACGGTTGCCATGATCGCCGAGGACGGCACGGTGGCTTCCGGGATGATCAGCGACGGCCAATACCAAGTCGAGAATGCCCCGGTCGGCCCGGCGAAGATCACGGTCCACGTCTATCCGCCCTCGCCGATGATGCACCCGCCCACCGGCCCCGCGACCGGCGTCGAGCCGAAGCCGCCGTTGGCCTTCGTGCCGATCCCCGACCGCTACGCTGACGCATCCCGCTCCGGCCTGACGTACACGGTAGTCCAAGGACCGCAGACACACGACATAGCACTGGGCCCGTAGTAGCCGTAGATGCGTCCGGACGCACCATTTTGGAGTGCGACAATTCATCGCCGCTTTTTAATGGAACCCGACCCCGAGCCCACCCCCGAGAAACCGCGTCCCAGGTGCCGCTGGTTTCAGTACAGCCTGCGATCGCTTCTGCTGTTGGTGACCGTCTGCGCCATTGGGTGTAGCTGGTTCATGGTGAAGATGCAGGCTGCCAACCGGCAACGGGAGGCGGTGAAATCGCTGCGGAAGTTCCCAGGCCATATCCAATACGATTACCAGCGTTCGGACAACCGACGAGAGCCGCCGGGTCCACCTGTGCTGAGGCGACTTCTTGGCGACGACTTCTTCGCGCACGTCGAATTCGTTTGCCTGGGAGCGGACGAGGACTTCACGGAAGCCGACGCTGTCTGCCTGGCGTCCCTGCCGCTGCTGAAGGATCTACGTTTGTGCGGGGCGTGGATTAGCGACACCGGGCTGGCGCATCTCGAAGGGTTGAGTCAACTCGAGACTCTGGATCTCTCATTCACCAAGGTCAGCGACGCCGGGTTAGCGCATCTCGCCGGATTGGCGCAACTCCGGGACTTGAATCTCTCGGGCACGAAAGTCACCGACGCCGGATTGTTGCATCTCGCAGGATTGGCTGAACTCCGAGATCTGGACCTCTCAGGCACCAAGGTCACCGACGAGAGCGTGAGGAGACTCCAGCAGGCATTGCCAGACTGTAGAATCGAACGTTAATACGGATGCACGGTGCGTCCAGACGCATCGGCAAGGTGGGGCAGGGCAGGGGGGGTGCGGAAAATCGAACGAGGCTTCTTTTGTGGAGAATTGAACATGTGGGTAGTTGAAAGGCGGCTTGTTATGCTCGGTGCGTCGTTGGCGACTTATGTTCCATGCCAGGCGGCGCGGACTTCGCCCCGAAGGGGCCTGTTTCACCCAGCCCAGGGCAACGCCCTAATGGCACTTCCTGGGTCGTAAGTGATTTGTTGAAAATGACATAGCAAAAACGGCCTACCTTGCCTACAAGGGTGTTTTGTTTGCGTCACAAGACCCTTGAAAACCGGCAAGGAGG
>JAPLNP010000264.1 GCA_026401055.1 Planctomycetia bacterium | reverse complement strand
CTAGCACGCGGAGCAAAGTGCTCCGTCCGTGCCTCGGCGACGCCGCTCTATCGCTTGGGGGAAAGGGGGTTTTATGCCCTCACCCGTCCGCTCTCACCCCCAGGACGCCTTCACTCCCCTTCCGATCCCCCTACGGACCTTCCCCGAGTGCTTCATGAATAATCCGGGCTAACACCGCCTTCGGCGGGAAAGGGCCATGAATGGCCCTCGCGTTTGCCTTCCGCTCTACTGCTGTGCGAAGATGCGTGCAACAACGAGGGCGTTGCCCTGGGGACGCCCGTCACGTTGGATGAGGTAGCCCAAAGGGCTACAAAGCAACAATTCCGGCGCCCGCGCCTCAACAGCCCCCGGCGAAATCTCCAAGACGGTCAGTCGCTCACGGCGTCTTGAGCCAAACCACGGCATACTCCATGGGTCCCAGCGGCAGCGAAAGACGCCCGTTTTCGTACGCGACCGGCTTGTCCGTGAGCACGTCGACCGCCGTCAGTCCGGCCGGCTGCTGGAGGGCCAAAAGATCGAACGCCGCTTGCGCCTGACACCGCTCGCTTGCCGCATTGAACATCACGGCCAGCACCCCTTTTCCGGGCCGGTTGTGCAGGCTGATCTTGACGCCGGCAGGAACGGCTTGGACAGGCGACTTGCTCTGCCAATAAGGAATCCACGTGGCGTCATGGCAGCCGAAGGCGTCGCGGGTCCGCCAGAGGCGGGAGGAGACTTCCACGTCGGCCATGCTTCCGGGCCGCGTCGGAATGTCGTGTAACAGTCCCAGTCCCTCCGCTTCTTCGCGGCGGAACGGGCCGCCGCCGTACCAAAGCAATTCCGCCGGCACGCCCCAATTGTGGCCCATGAATTCCGCGCAGAAGGCGTCCAGCGGCAGGACTTCCAAGGCGGAGGGCCGCCGCGGCAGTCCCTGCAATTGCTCGCCGTCCCAATAGCTGGTGGCGAAGGCCAGCGTGGGGATCGTCATGCACGTCGATTGGTGGACGTTCACCTGCCCTCGCGGATTGCGGTGCTTGACGATCGTGTAGATCCGCCGCATCATTTCCCGCGTGGCAAAAAAGGAATACGTCGTCCCGATTGTTCCGTCGGGCTTCACATAGCCGCAGCCGTGAAGCCGGTTCGCGCATCCCCACGGCTCGGAGGTGCCGTCCAGGTAGACGCCGTCGAGCTTGTACTCGTCCAGCGCGCGGTCGATGCCCTGGGCCAAGAAGTCCTGCCAGTGGCTCTTGTAGCAGACCACGTAGGCCGTCTGCGGCGGATTACGCTTGTAATCGCCGCCCCGAGGGGCAACCAGGCATTCCTCGTGCCAGCGATCCCACTCCGGGGCGACGTCGCTCATCAGGTAGCCGAAATACACCAGCAACTGGATGTTCCGCTCGTGGCACGCGTCCGCGAGCTTACGAAGTTCTTCGCCGCGGGTCGTGCGCGGGTAGTTTTGGATCTCGGTCCAATGCTCGTGGAAGCAGATCGTGCGCGCGCCGGCCGCCGCCAAGTGATCGAGTCGGGTGCGTTGCTCGCCCGACGGACTCTCGATGCCGTAATCGCCCATGTGGACGATGCGGTAGTCCCAGGCGTCGGGCAACTCGGGCTTGACGGGCGTGGCCTGAAAGCCGAACGTGTAGTCCAAGGGCCGATCGATGGTCTGCGCTTTGGCAATGAGGTTGACCCGCCATACGACGACGTCGCCTTCAGGCCGGATGTCGAGCACACCGTCGCTGGAGTCGGAAAAGAAATTGCGGTCCGATTCCGAAAACCACGCCAGTCCGCGAGCGTGATCGCCCAGCCAAACGAACGGCTTGAACGGGCCCCGATGGCCGTCCTTGTCCAAGGCCCGCGAATTGGACGCGGTGCCCCAGCTTCCGGGCCAAGTGTGCAGGAACCGAGCGTGCTCAGCGCGGAGGGGGATCTCCAGGGCCAATCGGTCGATCGTAACCTTCTGCGATTTTGGCGCGAGCTTCAGATCGCAGCGTATCATGCCGTCATATTCGACGCACGCTTTTCCCTCGCATAGGAGTTCTCCGGACTCGGCCCGTGTCACAAGCTCCGCCAAGTTGGGCTTCGACTGCACGATACGGCACGAAGCACCGGCCCAGGCCAACGTCTTGCCATCTGCCGAACCGACGAGCGTGATCGGCCCCGCGAGCAGCTCGGCATCCCGAGCGACCACGGAGGCCGGCGCCGGTAGTCCATCGAACCGATAGGAGCGTCCCCACACCGACACCTGGTTGGCCTCTGCCTTCACGGGAGTCCACGGTGGCAACACCTCGTCGCTTACCCCGACACGGTTCCCCGCCCAGGGCGGCAGTTGGCCCTGGCCACCCGCGCCCGCCGGCTCCGCGGCCCCGCAGGCCGCCCCGCCGCACAGCACGACGATGAGCGCTCCAACCGTGGCCCAACGACCTTCCAGCAGTCTCCTTGAATCGCATTCGTCTCTCATGGGAACACCTCGGCTGAATGAGCTTGCACGTTCGGGGGATTGTGCCACTGCTTGATCACTGCCGGCCCCAGACCGCTCTGTACGGCAGGAGTGTATTCCGGCAGCGGCTAATTCTACTGCGCAGGGTGGCGGGATAGCTAGTCTTCGGCGCCACACACGGCAAGGAAAGAGGCCCGTTCACGGGCGTTCTCGCTGGAAAGGGCGTCAGCAGGCAAAACGACGCCGGAGCCGCCGCACGGCGAGAAGCCCCGTATTGGATGAGGTAGCTCGACGCAACCCTTTCAGGGTTGACCATGATGCCGGCCCGGTAACCCCGGGTAGCGGCTGCGCCGCAACCCGGGGCTATGTTCCTCAAGCCCTTCGGGCTACCGTCAACCGTCAACCGTCTACCGTCAGCCGCTTACCGTCTACCGTCCGCCGCCCGTGCCGCCTGCAACTCCTGGGGCGTGTACGGGAAGTCACGCAACTCGGCGAGGTTCTCCAGGAGAATCCGCCGGACTTCGAGCACGGCTAGCGGATGGGCGTGGACGGTCGTGTGGTCGGCTTGGACGACCAGTTCCGACTCGACGTCGTCCATGTGGGCGCTCTCCTGGGCCACCACGCCGTCGGTGCCCGCGGCCAGCTTCCCAAAGAGTCCTTCCCTCGGGACCAGGCCCACGATGTTGTTGTATTTCACCCACGGCGGACGCTGGGCGGCGAGCATGACGGGAAACACGGGCGACTCGGGCGAGAGGGAGTCGATGCTGGTCTCGATCTTCAAGAGCCGCGTGTCGCGGAAGATGCCCCGATTCTCGGCGAACAGCCGTTCCTTGCCCAGGACCAGCCTGTGCGGCAGCGTGATCAGCTTGCTCAGCATCCACTGCGTCACGTTGTTCGAGAACCGGCTGCCGCGATGGGGCGTGGCGATCGTGATGACGCGGCGGATGGACGGGTTGGGTTGAAAGAAGAACGTCTCTTGAAGACCCTGGCGTATCTCCGGCTCGGCTTGGACCTGTTCGAACGGCTGGTCGCTGACGATGTGCCAGAAGTCCTCGCCGCTGTTGGTTGTCTGCAACCGCGAGACCAGCCCGCCCATGCTGTGGCCGATCAACACCATCTGGTCCAGCGCAGGGTTCTCATGCGCGGGATCGAGAATCTGCCGGGCCTCGGCCAGGTCGCGGCGCAGTTGGGTCGCCGAGAACCAGAAGGGCTGGCCCGTCGGGTAAAGGTAGAACCAGAACTGGTAATGCTCGCGGATCTGCGGCGAGTTGCGCAGATCGTTGAACATTTCCATCCACGTGATCGGAGTGGACCACAGGCCGTGGACCATGAGCACGGGAATCTTGTTCGGGTCGTAGGGTTCCATCATGTACAGGCCCATGATCGGCTTGTCCTGGCCCGGCCGCATCTTCTTCAGCAGCGTTTCGGGCTCCAGGAGACCGACGGTGGCGAATTGTTCGAGCTGCGGCTCGGAGAGGAAATACGCCAGCGGCGTGCTCAAATCGCTCTCGAGCGGCACCCGCAGGTGGTCGATCGTGATGTTCGTGATCGTCAGCGGGTCGTAGATCTCGATCACCGCCTGATAGTGAACCGAGCCGGTGCGACCGTCCTGTTTCGTGCCCATTTCGGGCCGCATCAGCACGGTGACGGGGAAGGTGAGCTTGTCGGGATAGTATCGGGCGGTCGGCGGATCGTTCTCGTGGCTGCGACGCACGGCGATCATCGGCACGCCCAGGCCGTACGTCCGGTAGTGGTTGCTCAGTCCCGACACCTTGTAGTCGGACACGAACTCGAAATGGTCGAAGTCCTCTGCTTTCCACGAACCGCCGCGAATGACGGTCTTAACGTCCCACGAGCCGGACGCCGTCTCGATCGTGTGCGTCTGGCCCGGTGTCAACCCCTGACCGGCGCAAATCAGCCGCAGCCCGGCCTCGAGCGAACCGTTGTACAAGTCGCACGCCCCGCGGAATCGGGGATCATAGGCGTTCCACTCGGCCGAGAATCGTGGGTCGAAGAGGTACTGGTAGCTGTAAAGAACCGTGGCGCCGTACAGGTCGATCGCCAGTTGCGGGTTGGTCGGCTCGACCTTCCTCGCCGCCAAGTAGCTCAACTCGGCGAACGAGTAGATTTTGTCGCTCGAGGGCTCCCGGTCGATGATCGCTTGCAGCTTCTCCAGCAGCGGCCGTGGATCGCCCGCGAGATCGCCGGCCAGATTGTACAGCCGCAGCAGTTGCACCGTCCGGCCGCTGGGCTTGATCTCGCCGCCCGGCTTGAGGTCGAACTGCTCGATCAGCGGATTTCGGGGCGTCGATCGCAGGGTTGCCCATTTCTGCGTCGAGCAACCGACCGCCCAGACCGTCAACAGCACGGCCAACACTACGAGCCGGCCGCCGTGGGGCAGGCCGTCGCGAGGTCGGGAGTCTCTTGCGGGCAGTCGGACGGCGTGATCCATCACGGGAGACTTCGCATCATGCGGAATCTGGGCATTCTAGCGAGGCACGGGAATCGCAGCCCTTCGGCCGGAGCATCCCGAGAATAGGTGGGAACAATAGCCACACTGGCCCCAAGGCGTCAATGCCGCTTTTTCCAATGAAAAAAGGTGACTGGCACTAAATTTGGGATGACTGGGCAATGTAGGCGATAGCGAGAATGCCTGGATTGCCCAGATTTGGTGCCTGTCACCTTTATTTCTCTACTTGCCGGCGGCCGAGGGCTCGGGCTCGGCAACCGCTTCGTCGTAGCAGTCGACCAGCGACTTGCGCGGCGTGGCAACTTTCAGCACCGGCGCAAAATCGGCGAAGTCCCGGTCGATTTGACCGAGCAGCTCCCGCGTGGACGGCGCGCCGGACGGTTGGACTCGCTCGTAGCAGTCCTCGAACCGGGCACGTTCCGCCCAAATCGGGTCGCCGGCCGTCGGCAACAGGGCTGACAGGGATACCGCCACGTCGCCCGGCGCGGCGTCCGGCTGCGCGACCCAGCGGTCGATCTCCGTGTGGTGCTCGATCAAGACCGCGAAACCGTCCGGAAGGTTCCATTGCCTGGCCATCATCCCCGCGGCGTCGGCGTGCGTCCAGCCGAACGTCCGCTGCTCCAAGTCCGACAATCGGACCCGGCCCTCGTCCCGCGACGTGAGCAACTCGGCGTACACCCGCGGTATCTCCTTGGCCAGCAACGGGACCGCCATGTCCTGCAGCAAGGCGGCGGCGAACGTCTCCTCGGGCTCTTTCATTCCGAGCAACTTGGCCATGGTCCTGGCGAACAGCGCGCGGCGCAACGAGTCCTGCCAAAGGCTCTTGAGGTCGAACGGCCCGCACTTGGGATTGGGCATCAGGCTGAACACGGCGCTCCAAAGGGCGAAGTTTTTGATCGTCCGGATGCCGACCAGCGTGATGGCCAGTTTGATGCTTGAAATCTCCCGCGAGAACCCGAAGTACGAGGAATTCACGAAGCGGAGAACCTGGCCCGTCAAGCCCGGATCGGACTCGATCGGCACCGCGAATTCCTCGGGTCCGTTGCCGGGGTCCTGGGAAAGCTCGAGGAGGCGGACCGCGCTTTGCGGCAGGGCGGACAACTGCGCGCCGAGGAGGATTTTTTTCAGATCGTAGGTGGGATTACTCTCGTTCGTCATGACTCGTTTTACCCCGTTGGTACTGCGTGGAAACATGCCCGAGGCAACGGCCGGCTCGGCAACCCCTGGCCCTCGGTGAAATCTCGAACAAACCTACGCCACGTTGGGTGTGGTGGCAAACGAAATTGTGGGGATCGCTCGGCGGCGGACCGTGTCCGGCCGGCCGTGCCGCGTGGCTGCCATGCCACCGGTTGCCGAAACGCCACGCGCGGCGGGGCGGCGCGTTGCCCGAACGCCACGTCCGGCCCGACGGCCCGGGCAAACGGCCGATCCTAATCGCCTTAGCCCAAAGGAGTTGCGAGACGTGCGGCTCTCTCCGGAAACCCTCCGGCGCGATGGTTGCACCGGCGTTGGGCACGCGCGGCGTGGTGGTCGCGCTGGGAACCGGCATCCGAGAGAGGTGCGGCGTGCGTTTGGCTGGCTGGTTGCTGTTCGTGCTCGTGATTCTGGGCTGGGCGCTAAGCGAGATTCCCGTGGCGCGGACCCCGGCGAACGAGCCGTCGGCTCCCGCGTGGCGACGGACCAGCGACGGCTGGCAGCGTCAGAACGCCTGGACCGCGCCGCCGCCCCGCTCCCCAAAACTCCATCCGACGATCCTCGGCACGCTGCAAGTCTTGGTTTCCGTCGGCGCTCTGATCGCGTTGCCCCACGGAGGCCGAACCGCGAGACGCCACGCTCTGCCGCAGAAGCACGGCCATTCCCGGCCCGCGCCGCTCGCTCGACGCACAACCGGCAACTACTCTACCAGCCGTTGACACCCGCGAGTACCACCGGCTTCGCCAGTGCCGAGGACCGGTCGGCGTGGCTTGGTGCTGTAGGGACAGGCCGGGGGTTGTCCTCTCGGGACCGGGTCTATCACTTTCCCGAGACCCTCGAACCACCTGCAAGCCCGGGGCGCACTTTCACGGTGCCGCCCGCCTGCAACCGTTCAGACGTGAGGTCCCACTTCGCCGCACGGCACAAGACTCGTCAACAATACGCCGCGCGGGACACGCTGCTCTTGAACTATCCACGGCGCATCATCATAATGTCCCTTCCTCCGAGGCCGCGAACATGGACGACGACATCCCCTACCTGCTGTTGACCCCCGGGCCGCTGACAACGTCGCGTTGCGTCAAGCAAGCGATGCTGCGCGACTATTGCACTTGGGACGACGAGTATCACGAGATCGTCAACGACATCCGTCGCCGGCTGTGCGACCTGGCCGGCGGCGGGCCCGAGTGGACCTCGGTGCTCATGCAGGGCAGCGGCACTTTTGCCGTCGAGGCGACCGTGGGCAGTTGCATGCCGCCGGACGGCAAGTTGCTCGTCTTGGCCAACGGGGCCTACGGCAGCCGGATCGCCCAGATCGCCGCGCGGCTGCGAATTCCGCACGCCCTCCTGAAGTTCTCCGAGGTCGAGCCGGTCGATTCGGCCCGGGTCGAGGCGGAACTGTCGGCCGACGGGCAACTGACGCACGTGGCCATGGTCCACTGCGAAACGACGACCGGCATTATGAACCCGGCGGCCGAAGTCGGGGAGCTTTGCCGCCGCCACGGCAAGGTCTTCATCCTGGACGCGATGTCGTCCTTCGGCGGAATCCCGATGAACGTGGCCGAGGTTGGCGCGCACTACGTCATCTCGTCGGCCAATAAGTGCATTCAGGGAGTTCCCGGCTTCGGGTTCGTCATCGCTCATCGTCCGACGTTCGAGCGGACCGAGGGCTGGGCGCGTTCGCTGAGCCTGGATCTTTTCGACCAGTGGCGCGAGATGGAGCAGCATCACGGCAAGTGGCGCTATACTTCGCCAACGCACGTCGTCCGCGCGTTCGCCCAGGCACTCGTGGAACTGGACGCCGAGGGGGGCATCCCCGCCCGCGCCGCTCGCTACCGCGAAAACCACCGCCTGCTGGTCGCCGGAATGAGCGAATTGGGCTTCCGCGCCCTGATCGCGCCGGAACATCAATCGCCGATCATCACCGCCTTCCACTACCCCGTCGATCCCGCGTTCCGCTTCAATACGTTCTACGACGCGCTGAAGGCCCGGCGGTTCGTCATCTATCCGGGCAAGGTCAGCCAGGCCGATACGTTTCGGATCGGGACCATCGGGCACGTCTTCCCGGACGATATCCGCGATCTCATCACGGCGGTCGACCAGGTGACGCGGGAATTGGCGCTGCGAGTCAAGCCGGAGTGAAGACGGAGCCGTCAGTAATTCGGCGTCGGCGGGCGGTAGTGGTTCAGGTCGATGCTCCGGAACCACTCGATCGTCTTGGCCAGCCCTTCGTCCAGCGGCACGGTCGGCTCCCAGCCGAGATGCTTTCGGGCAAGCGTGATGTCCGGCTGGCGACGCGCCGGATCGTCGGCCGGCAACGGCTGGTACACGAGCCTCGACGTCGAGCCGGTGAGGTCCACGATCCGCCGGGCCAACTCGAGCATCGAGTATTCGCCCGGATTGCCGAGATTGACCGGGCCGATGAAGTCATCCGGGCCGTTCATCATCCGCAGCATCGCCTCGATCAGGTCGTCGCGGTAGCAGAACGATCGGGTATGGCCGCCATCGCCGAAGATGGTGATGTCGTCGCCCGACAGGGCCTGGCGAATGAAGTTCGAGATCACGCGGCCGTCGAACGGGTGCATCCTCGGCCCGTAGGTGTTGAAGATCCGCACGATGCGGATGTTGACGCGGTTCGAGCGGTGGTAGTCCATGAAGAGCGTTTCGGCCGCGCGTTTGCCTTCGTCGTAGCACGCCCGGGGCCCGAGCGTGTTGACCGCGCCGCGATAGCTTTCCCGCTGGGGATGGACCTCGGGGTCGCCGTAGATTTCGCTGGTCGAGGCTTGCAGGACCTTGGCGCGGCAGCGTTTGGCCATGACCAGCACGTTGATCGACCCGACGATCGAGGTTTTCATCGTCTTGATCGGGTTGAACTGGTAGTGGCCGGGGGCCGCCGGGCAGGCGAGGTTGTAGACCTCGTCCACTTCGAGGAAGATCGGCAGCGTGACGTCGTGGCGTACCAGTTCGAAGTTGGGCCGGTCCAGCAGGTGGGCGACGTTGGACTTCTGGCTGGTGAAGAAGTTGTCCAGGCAGATGACGTCGTGGCCCTGTTCGACCAGCCGTTCGCACAGGTGCGAGCCCAGAAAGCCCGCCCCGCCGGTCACCAGAATGCGTTTGAGCGTGGACACCACGGTTTGGCTCCTTGCGGATTTCGCACCGCGGCAGAAGGTGATGTGAGGATGTCTTGGTCGAACGGCCTGAGATTGAGGATTGCGCGCCGCGACAAGCCTACGACGGCGGGCGTGTCTCTCCCTTTGCGTCCCTTTTCGGCGCACGCAGCCTCGGCGGCCTAGAGACGACTTCGCAGCCCGACTCTCGCTGGATGCGGCGCAGATCCTCGCAAATCAGATTCAGGTCGCCGCCGAATTTCCGGGTGTGTTCCATGCGATGACGCCGGACTTCCTCAACGATGGGATCGATCATAGGACTCCCTCCAGCAACTCATCCGGCGAACAAACCTCCGGGCTCTAAACCCGGATCAGGTCCGTGACACTCATGCCCGAGGGGATCATCGGCAACACGTGCTCCTGGTAGGGCACCTGGACGTCCAACAGGTACGCATCGGGCGAGTCGATCATCTCGCGGATCGCGTCGGCCAACTCGGCCTTCCGCCACACCCGGCGGCCCTTCCACGAGAAGCCTTTGGCGATGGCGACGAAATCGGGGTAGCGCCGGTCCGGTCCGATGCCGTTGCCCTCGCCGATTGCCTCGGGATCGTCGATTGGCCCCAGGTACGTGTGGGCGCGGTTGCCGGCGTTGAACCGGTCCTCCCACTGCACGACCATGCCCAGGTGCATGTTGTTGAGCAAAAGCACCTTGACCGGCAGCTTCTCGCAGTGGCAGGTGGCCATCTCCTGGATGTTCATCAACATGCTGCCGTCGCCGTCGATGTCGACCACAAGTTTGTCGGGATGCGCGGCTTTGGCGCCCATGGCGGCGGGCAGGCCGAATCCCATCGTGCCCAAGCCCGCGCTCGACAGCCATCGCCTCGGACGGCGAAACCGGTAGAACTGCGCCGCCCACATCTGGTGCTGGCCCACGCCCGTGCTAATGATTGCGTCCCGATCCTTGGTCAACTCCCACAACGTCTGGATCGCCTGCTGCGGCAGGATGTGCTCCGAGTCGTGGTCGTAGTCCAGCGGGTCGGCCTTCTTCCAGGCGGCAATCTGCTTGTGCCACGCCCCGAGGTCCCCCGGCGGCTCGGCCGTCTTGACCAGTTCGCCCAGCGCGTATTTCAGATCGCTCACCACGGCGATGTCGACCGGCTTGATCTTGTTGATCTCCGAGGCGTCGATGTCGACGTGGACGATCGTCCCGCGCTTGGCGAATTCCCGGACCTTGCCGGTCACCCGATCGTCAAAACGCACGCCCAGCGCCAACACCAGATCGGCCTCGTCGACGGCGTAGTTCGCGTAAACCGTTCCGTGCATGCCCAACATGTCCAGCGCCAACGGGTCGTCGCCGGGGAATCCGCCCAGGCCGGTCAGCGTCGTCGTGACCGGGATTTGCAGCTTGTGGGCCAGGGCCGTCAGCTCTTCGCTGGCGTCGCCCGAAACGATCCCCCCGCCGGCATAGATCACCGGACGCTTCGACCGACGAATCGCCGCCGCCACCTCGGCGATCTCCTCGGGCCGTGCCCGCAGGTGCTCGACGCGGTAGCCCGGCAGGTCCATCGCCGCGTCGTAGTCGGGCACGGTCTGGGCCAACTGGATGTCCTTGGGCAAGTCGATCAGGACCGGGCCCTTGCGACCGGTGTTGGCCACGTAAAACGCCTCGCGAATCACCCGCGTAATGTCCTTGACGTCGGTCACCAGGTAGTGGTGCTTCGTTACGCTCCGGCAGACCTCGACGATCGGCGTCTCCTGAAACGCATCCGTGCCGATCACCGACGTGCCGACCTGGCCGGTGATCGCGATGATCGGAACGCTGTCGAGCTTCGCGTCGGCGATCGTGGTGACCAGATTGGTCGCCCCCGGACCGCTCGTGGCCATGCAGACGCCGATCCTGCCGGTTGCTCGGGCGTAACCCTGGGCACCGAATCCGCAGCCCTGTTCGTGCCGGGGGAGGATGACGCGGATTTTGTCGCGGAATCGGGTGAGGGCCTGATGCAGAGGGATACTGGCCCCGCCGGGATAGGCAAAAACCGTGGTGACCCCGTGGTTCACCAGACATTGAATCGTAATGTCCGCGCCACTGGTCTTTTCCGCCGCCTGGGGTGATTCCGCTTTGCCGACCGACGTCACGAGATACTCCTAGAAAACGTGCCACCACAATGGGGGAAGCCAACGGGAT
>JAPLNP010000009.1 GCA_026401055.1 Planctomycetia bacterium | reverse complement strand
TCACGTCGCTCAACTCCTCTTGAGTCGAAATGGTGACGGCAATCTCCTTGGCCAACTCTTCCGCCCTGCCTCGCAACGTAGCATCCATGCGAACATCTCCTGTAAGAAACTTAACCAGCATGGGGATATTACCCATTCCCTCAAGTTGACACAAGATTTCTTACCGGCCCGACGCCGCGGAGTCTGAGACCCTGAGCATGCGTCGAAACTCTGTGCACCAATTCCCCCCGAAATTCCCCTTCCACCCCAATGCGGTATCCGCCAGGTTCCGGTGGGACTCGCTCCGCTCGGCCCACCCTACAACTGACGTTCCGCCGCCCGATACAGCGTGTCGCGTTCGACGGGCCGGAAGCCGGCTTCGATGATGAGGCGGCGGATCTCGTCGACGGTGAGGGCTTCGGGTGAGTCCGCGCCGGCTTGATGGTGAATCTCTTCGTGGCACACCGTGCCGTCCAAATCGTCGGCCCCGTAGGCCAGGGCGACCTGGGCCGTCCCGACGCCCAGCGAAATCCAGTACGCCTTGACGTGGTCGAAGTTGTCCAGCATCAACCGGCTGACGGCCACCGTCCGCAGATCATCCAGAGCCGAGGTCCGCTCGATGTGGGCCAGTCGCGTGCCCTCGGGATGAAACGCCAGCGGCACGAACGCCTGGAAGCCGCCGGTCTCGTCTTGCAGTTCGCGCAGCCGCACGAGGTGGTCGATCCGTTGCCGCGGGCTTTCGACGTGCCCGTAGAGCATCGTCGCGTTGGTCCGCAGCCCGAGCGCGTGCGCCGTCCGGTGAACGTCGAGCCACGTTGCACCGTCAATCTTGCGCGGGCAGATTTGCACGCGGACGGCGGGGTCGAAAATCTCGGCGCCCCCGCCGGGCATGCTTCCCAAGCCGGCCTCGATGAGCCGCTCGAGCACCCAGCGAACCGGCCGCCCGGCCAGTTCCACAAATCGCGCGATCTCGACCGCCGTCCATGCCTTCAGGTGCAAGCCCGGATACGCCTCGTGCAACATCCGGACGATGCCCAAGTACCAGTCAAAACCCTTGTCCGGATGCACGCCGCCGACCACGTGCAGCTCGGTGCAGCCGTGCTCCACCGCCTCACGTCCCCGTGCGAGGATCTCCTTGTCGCTCATCACGTAGGCACGCTCGTCGTCGGCGTTGCAACTGTACGCGCACAGCGGGCAGCGATAAATACAGACATTCGTCGGGTTGAGATGGGCATTGACGTTGTAGAAGGCCGCGTCGGAGTTGGTGCGCCGCCGCACAAGATCAGCCAACCGCCCCACCGCGTGTACGTCGACCTCCGGCCGGAAGACCATCTCGCCCTCGGCCGCCGAAAGCCGGCTGCCGGCTTCGACCTTGCGGCGAATCTCGTCAAGCGTGGGCTGGTGGGTGTCGCTCATGTTCGTTTCGCCACATAAGGACCGGCAAATCAACAACTGTCGGATTGTCGCCTTTGGCTCCGCGAAAGAGGCGTTCTTTCGCGGAGCGAAAGGCGACACTCCTTTCCGCGACAATTCTTACACGACCAAATCCACGGTGCCGATCACCAACAGCCCGAGGCTCACCACCGCGTTGACGTGGAAGAACGCCCGGTTGACGCGGGTCAGATCGTCGGGGCGAACCAGGGCGTGCTCGTAGACCAACAGCAGCCCGATCG
>JAPLNP010000644.1 GCA_026401055.1 Planctomycetia bacterium | reverse complement strand
CGCACGTACGCTCAACTCAAAGCTCGGACTGCCATCGACATGCTTCGGGACGCCCAGGCCTCCGGACGATCCCAAACAACTCAGTCACTCCACTACGCCCGTGACGGATAAGAAAAACCCCATATCCTTGCTACAGTCTCGGAAGAACGGGCCATTCTTGTGGTCGCGGATGAACTGCTCGGCTTCCTCGGTGTAACGCCGGGTGAGCGTGGTCTGGTCGGCGGGGCACTCGACGAGTTGCTCGTCGCGATAGAGCGGCGCCGCCCACCAGTCGGCTTGCTGATCGAGCCGGCCGGCGGCCCCTTTCGGCGCAGCCGGCGCGGGGTTCATGTCATTCGAGTGGGGCAGTCCGAAATAATGATCGAACCCGTGCCGCAACGGATGATGGGCCGCGACGTTCGCGTAATTGCCCAGATGCCACTTGCCGATGCACGCGGTGGCGTAGCCTCGCGTCTTGAGGGCCTCGGCCAGCGTCATCTCCTCGCCGGGCAGGCCGCCGGCCGAGTCGCGCCGCAGAACGCGGAACCGATCGTGGAACATGCCGCTGCGGATCGGATAGCGGCCGGTGAGCAAGGCGGCCCGACTGGGGCTGCACACCTCGCCGGCCGAGTAGAAGTCGGTGAACCGCATCCCTTCGGCGGCCATGCGGTCGAGGTTCGGCGTGCGGATGCTCGGATGCCCGTAACAGCCCAGGTCGCCCCAGCCGAGATCGTCCGCGAAGAGGATGACGATATTGGGCGGGCGGGAAGGCTCCGCGCGGCACGCGCGGTTCTCCACGCCCGTCGCCAAGCACGCCGCGGCGACAAGGATGACAGACATCAGAGGTTGTCGTCGAGCGACCGCCACCTTGAAGCAATCGCGACGGCACTGTGGGGAAGATCGTAAGAACATGGCGGTCCCTCGTTTGGAATGAGGTCGGCGATTGGCGTCCGCCGCCAGTATCGCGTCCCCCTGGCCAAGGGTCAAGGTTCTCAGCAGAAAAGGACTCGGCGGGGCCACCCGAATTAGGGTTGCCGGCTTTCTGCGGATTTCTCCGCACTTGCTATTGACTGATTGCGATGAAGTGTGGTATATTCCGCACATTGGCACTTGCGGCCGTCGAGGAACCGACCATGACGCGACTCACGCCCGGCGAACTGGAAATCATGCGAATCCTGTGGGAGCACGGCGAACTGAAGCCGGCCGAAATCCTCGCGCGGTTTCCCCGCCGGATCGCGAACCCCTCGCTGCGGTCCTATCTGGCGATCCTCTTGGACAAGGGCGACGTCGCCCGACGCCGGATCGGCAAGGCGTATTACTACCGTGCAAAAACGCGGCGCGAGTCCACGTTCCGCGCCATGCTCCGCGACTTGACCCGCGTCTGCTGCGACGGCTCCGTCGAAAACCTGCTCTGCCAACTCATCCGCAGCCAGAAGCTTTCCGAGGCCGATCTGCTCGAACTCAAACGCCTCTCCGAGGAGAGTACGCCTTCCACCAATCCACCGGAAAGGGAGAAATCGCGATGAATCTGCCGGGACTGCTGCGCGATGCGATTGTCGATGTCTCGACGACTTCGCCCTGGGCATGGTTGCTCGTCAAAGTCACGCTGTTGCTCGCCGCCGCGTGGCTGGTGTACTTCGCCCTGGCCCGGGCGAATCCGCGATGGCGGACGCTGCTCTGGCGCGGGGTCGCCGTCGGCGCGGTGCTGTTGGCGGTTTGGTCTTTCGGGTTGCCGGGCGTGGAGATTCGCATGGCGCCGCCGGAGCCGATCGCCGCCGCGTCCGTGCCTTCCACTCCGCCGGAGGACGCCCAGCGTGAGCCGGTGGCCCTTGCACCGGACTCCGTCGAGCCGGTCGTAGCGCCGGCCCTCGTCGAGCAGACGATAACGGCTCCGCAAGACGCCGGCAGGGACGACAACGTTGCCGCCGAAACGGCCCCGCCGATCGAGCCTTCTCTGCCCGTGCCGTCGTGGCGAGCCGTCCTCGCCGGCATCTGGGCCTGTGGCGTCGTATTGTTGGCCCTCCGGCTGGCGATTGCTTGTTGGGCGCTTGTGGGCTCGTTGAGACACTCCCAGCCGGTGCGCAGGGAGACTATCTTGCAGGCGGGGCGAATCGCCGCCGCGTTGGGATGTCCTCGGCCGGTGTGGGTGCGAAGCTCGGCGGAATTCTCGGTGCCGTTTCTCTGGGGCTTTTGGCGCCCCATCCTGGTGTTGCCCGAGCGAATGTGCCAGCCGCTCTACCGCGGGCAATTGCCGGGCATTCTGGTTCACGAGTTGGCGCACGTCGCGTCGCGCGATTGCGGTTGGAACGCGGTACTCCAGGCCGTGTCGATCCTGCTGTGGTTTCATCCGCTGGCGTGGCGGATCGGCTCGGCGCATCGCGGGGCGTGCGACGCGGTTTGCGACGCCGTCTCGGCCGCGCACCTGGGCGACGTCGAAGGCTACTGCCGGACGCTCGCCCGGGTTGCGCTGGAATGCTCGGGCAAGTGCCCGGCGACCGGTCTGGCGATGGCTCGCACCTGTGACGTCCGGCGTCGCATCGCCGCGCTGCACCAGCGCGTGTTCGCCACCGCGCTGGGCCGCCGGACAGTCGCGGCCGTGAGCCTCGTGGGCCTGGTCGCTCTCGCCCTGCTCGCGGGCGTGCGCGTCGCGCTGGCGGAGGTGTCCGAGGAGAGCAAGGAGACCGCCAAGCCGGTATCCATGTCGGCCGAGGAGTTCGCGCGGCTGCCGCCGGCGGACCAGCGTGCGCTGTTGGTCCGCGAGTTCCAACGGCGCGTGGAACATTCGAAGAACGTGTACTACGAATCGGACGAGGTCATGAAGAGCTACACGAACCGCGACGGCAAGCCCGGCGAGCCCTTGGAGGGGGGTATGCACTGGCGATTCCGGTATTGGCTATTGGGCGACTCGTTTCGCACCGACAAAGATCGGTACCGCAACCTGACCGACACGCGGCCTTCCAGTCTTAGTTCTTCGGCCGTCAACGCGGAGGAAGGGCTCGGGCGGGACACCTCGATCGAAAAGGACGGGAAGCGGCCGCCGCAGGGCTGGGTTCGCTATCCGTTCGAGGACACGATCCTCAGCCGCTATTACCGCTGGATCGCCGACAAGGATCGTGTGAGTATTCCGGGACTGGAGCAAGGGGAGTCCTTGTTCCTCTACCTCCTGGATCATAAGGACCAGTTCACCATCGAGGCGCCCGTCGAGGGCGACAAGGTGCGGCTCGCGGTGCCTTGGCAGCCGAGTTGGGTCAACGCGCCGGGCGGCAAACGCGTGTATCTGCTCGATCCCCGCAAGGGGTTCCTTCCGATCCGGTGCGAGTCGCGGTGCGAGAATCCAGCGACGGAAGATCGACGCAGGTGGCGCGAGGAAACGTTCGTGGTCGAAGAAAGCCGGCTGGTCGACGACGTGTGGATGCCCATCAAGTTCCGGGAGACTCTCGCCGCGTCACCGTTTCCCGATCGGATCGCCGTTTATGAGACAACGGCACTGCAAGTTCAATTCGGTAGGGTAAAACCGTCGGATATCCGGGTGCCGTTTGCCGAGGGGATGAAGATTGTCGACGTGATCGACGGGGTGGAGTACGTCGCCAACGCCGAGGGGAACCCGGCCGGCACGGTCAAGGTGGCGCGCGGTTGGCAGCGAACGCCGCCCGAGGGATGGCAAAGACGCAAGCCGACGACGATTCCCTCAATGGCCAGCCGGCTCTCGGCCGCCGACCGCGAGGTGGTTCGCCTGGATGAGCAACAGAAGGCGGAACGTCGGGAATCGCTCGCCTCGGCCCTGGCGGTGCTGCGAGCCGGCCCGGCAACGCCGACCGACGAGCGGGTCGAGGCCGGCCTCAAGATCCTACGGACGTACAGCATCGGAGAGAACGAGGCCCTTTGGGCAGGAGCGATCCGGGAACTGATCCTGATCGGCAAGCCGGCTGTCCCGCGACTCGTCGAGGAGTTGGATCGAACCGAACGTGACGAGACGCAGCGGGGCTTGGCGTTTGTGCTGCGCGGGATCGGCGATCGCCGGGCGGCGCCCGCATTGATCCGCGCGATCCCACGCCTGCTTCAACCGCCCCGCAGCGGCTATGGTCTCCTGATCGAGAACGATCCGGAACTCGCGAAGTTTATGAGGGAACACGACAACGACCCCCAGGGCACATCGACGCATTTCTCCTACGGTCGGCCGATTGGGGAAACGATGGCGGCGCTGGAGAAGATGACGGGCCAGACGCACGGATGGAAGGACCTGATCTTCGTGTATCTCGAAGGCGGCGCGGAACAGCGGCGGCTCCAGCGGACGCTCTTCCTGAAACTCGCCGAGCGATGGACCGACTGGTGGTCGAAGCACTGGCGGGATTACGTCGACAACGAGGCCGACGCTCAGCTCGACTTGACCCAACGGGCGCTGGAGCAATACGCGGCGTCGGTCGCCGCGATGCCGAGCCGGCCGCGGACGGACTTCCCGTGTGGTCCAAATGTGCTCGTCGAGGGCGGTAGCCACAATACTTCCATCCACGCGTTCGACCAATCGCCGTCGGGCGGCTTCGTCGATCTGGACACCGGACGCTGGCCGACCCCGCCCGAAGAACTCGTCAGGCGCTGTGCGGACCACAAGCCTTCGGAGGAGCTTGTCGCTTGGGCGGAGCGCGAGGGCGTTGACGTCCTCTACGTCCAGATCGCGCGGCCCGGCGGCGAGCCGTACTACGCGATTCAGCCGGTCGGCATGAAGGCGTGGCGGATCGCCAACGACCGCTTTGAGAAGCTTCAAGAGGAGCTTCGCCGGGGCAAGAGCCTGGAACTGCCCGCGGCGTGGACGGGACCTCTCGCCCAGCTTGACGAGCGGACGGGGGTCTACGACGAGAAGCTGACCGCGTCGTTTCTCTTCCTCACGCGCGAGGGCGTCTGCGGCGCGGTCCAGATTCGACCGCCCGTGAGCCGGCCGTTATCGCCCGGCACGGCCGTTGAGATAAGCGGCGGCGTCCTCTACCGGTACGTCTACGAGGACAGCGAGAAGAAGTAGGGCGGGCGTTCACGCGTCTGGCAGCGGAGTGTCTCGGCTGCGACACCGTTCCGCAAGGGACGGATTTCGTCCCGAAGGGGCCTGGTTTACCCCGCACAGCGACAACGCCCTCGTTGCTGCACACAAGTCACCCAGGCGTGAACGCCTGGGCTAGAGAGAAGGCAGCTATGCTGACGTCGTGTGTGTGATAACGCGGGCAACGCCCTGGGTTGGGAGAACGGAGGGTCTTCGGCCCGGAACGAGAACTTCCACGATCCCGCCGCCGCTTCAATCGGCACCGACGAGTCGGTACACCGTGAACCCGTCGCCCTGTATCGCCGTTGGGAGCTTCTCAATCGCGGGCAGGCCCCGGGCCGCCGGGCCGGTCGCCACCAGGTAACGCGCGCCGAGACGCCGGTATTCGGACAGTTGCGCCTCCAGGTCGTCGGCTTCCGGCGAAACGGCCCAACCCGGGCGGTCGCAGTAGTACAACAGGTCGATCGCCGTGCCGTGCATCGTCACCACCGGCTCGTCTTCCGCGGCGAGTGATTGCACCGCCCGAGCGGCCGCCAGGACGTGCCGGTCTTCCTCGGGCGTGACCCAGGCGGGCTTCGCGGCGTAGCGAAGCGAGGCGGCCAGCCCGAGCAGCAACACCGCGGCGACCGCGACGCGGCCTGGCCGCAGCCGCCGGACGATCCGCCGCCAGCCCAGCCCGGCCAAGATGCAAAGCGGCGGCAAGATCACGACATAGTAGTAGTTCATCTCGTAAAACTTCCGCGGCAGCGCGACCATCAGGATCGCCATCGCCGCGAGCCACGCCGCGTAGCGCCGCCACGAGCGATCCAGCAAGCCCACCAGCGGCAGCATGAACGCGACCGGCGTGAGCACGACGGTCGATAGATCGTCGAACACCTGCCGGTAGAAGTCCGGCGTGAAGAGCAACGGGTGGGGCGGAAAGTGCGCGCCGGCACTGTCGCGCACCGAGTAGAAAACCCGAGCGGAAAGCGGGTGGTCGGCGGCCGAGATCCGCATGGCGTGGCCGTACCAGACGGCCGCCGGCACGATCGCCACGCCGAGCACGAACGCGCCCACGAGCCGCTCGCGCCGCGACGGCCCGCCATCGCCCTTGCCGAGCACCATCACGGCAAGCGGCAGCAACAGGACGAGCATGTATATCTTCGTCAGCAGGAGCAGGGCCAGCGCGATGCCGGCGAGGAGCAGCCACCCGATCGCCACAAGGGGGACAGTCCCATTTTCGCGGCGACGGCGCGAGTTGGCAACGCAGAGTCCGTCGCGCCGCGAAAATCGGGACAGTCCCCACCGGTCGACGCAGTAGACCGTGGCCAAGGTGAAGAACACCAGCGAGGTTTCGAGCATGAAGCTCTGGCCGATGACGATCGCGACCGGGGACAGGGCCAGGACGTAGCCGGCGGCCAAGGCGGCGGTTTGCCCGTGGCGCCGGCGGACCAGCAGAAACAGCACCGCCACGGCCGCGACGCTGAATCCGACCGAGACGGCCCGGCCCCAGACGTCCAGCGACCCGCCAAACGTCCGCCAAAGCCCGGCGGTCAGATACGCCGAGGCGGGCCATTCCATTAGGTGGAGGCTCCGCGAGCCGCCCCGGAGGCAGTCGAGCGTCGGATGCCAGAGGCTCGCCCTGCCAGTGGCCCAGTTCCGCGCGATCATCGCGTAGACGACGTTCTTGGCGGCGAAATTGCCCAACAGCGGCCGAGTGATCGCCACAAGGCGAACCGCGGCGGTGAGAATGAGCAGTACGCAGAGCCCGGTGGGGAACTGCGGTTTTTGGAGAAGCTGGGGTAATGGTCCGGTCGGCTTCGGGAGCGACACCGGCGGCTTCCTGGGGAAATGTGTGGAAAAAGATGCGGGTTGATGAAGCTCTCCGGCCGAATATACCGTTGCACCCGCATACCTTAACAGGGCAGTTGTGGGGGCAGCGCCACTTGTGACTTTCAGACCTTCGGGGAGCGTATCCCATGCGTCGTACCGTCTTTGCTCTGACCGCAATCGTCCTGGTTGCCGCCGCGACCGGCTGCCGGATGTGTGCCCATCCGTTCGATTACTGTGGCCCGACGTTCACGGGAGGCAACTGCGGGCCGTGCAATCCGGACGCTCGGGCCGGCTCGATCCTCAGTCCCACCATTCCGACGACGGTCGGCGGGGGACAGGGTGCCCCGGAAGAGGTTGTTGGCCCAACGCAGGAGCAGACCGCTCCTTCCGACGACTACCTCTCGCAAGAGCCGGCCGCGTCCAACCGAGCCGCGGCGGGCACCCGGGTGATGTGGCGGTAACGCCCCGTCGACGCCGGACTTCTCGCTGGCTTCTCACGCCCGCACGCGCTATAATCGGTTCCCGACCACGCTTGTCTGCCGAGGAACCGAAAATGACACTCGATCGCCGAGAGTTCCTCCGTCGCTCGGGCCAAACGGCCTTGGCGATGGGTTCGTTGGGCCTTTGGGCCGCGCCCGAGCGATCCGCCGCCGAGGACGCGGCTCCCGCGCCGGCGATGCCGATCATCGACACGCACCAGCACCTCTGGGACCTCGATAAGTTCCATCTGCCCTGGCTCAAGTCAGCCGGGCCGCTCGACCGCAGCTTCGTGACCAAGGACTACCTGGAGGCCACTGGGGGTCTGAACGTCGTCAAGGCCGTCTACATGGAGGTCGCCCTGGCGACCAACGAGCAGCTTGCCGAAGCCCAGTACGTCATCGACCTGTGCCGTCGCGGCGACAGTCCGACCGTGGCCGGCGTGATCGCCGGACAGCTCGGCACCCCTGGCTTCGCCGCGTACATCCGCCGGTTTGAAGGCAGTCCTTACATCAAGGGAGTCCGGCAGTCGATCCCCGCCGCCCGAGTCGAGCAGGGTCTCGTCAAAGACGGCGATTTCCTCCGCGATCTGCGGCTGTTGGGCGAATTGGGGATGAGCTTCGACCTGTGCACGGCCCCCGAACTGCTCCCGGCGGGCGAGAAACTGGTGGCCCAATGCCCCGACACGCGATTCATCGTCGACCACTGCGGCAACGCCGACCCAAGGGCGTTCCGGCCCGGCGAGGAGAAGCCGTCTCACGATCCGGACCAGTGGCGCCGGGACATGGGGAGCCTGGCGGGCCGGAAGAACACGGTCTGCAAGATTTCGGGCATTATCTCGCGGATCGACCCCAAGCAATGGTCGCCGGAGGAGCTTGCGCCGGTGGTGAATCACTGCCTGGAGGTTTTCGGGCCCGATCGGGTGATGTTTGCGGGCGATTGGCCGGTTTGCACGCGGGGGGCGAGTCTCCGCGAGTGGGTGGGGGCACTGAAGCAGATCGTCGCCGACCGCCCAGACGAGCAGCGGCGAAAGTTGTTCCACGACAACGCCTTCCGTGTTTACGGTTTGGGTTGATTCGCCGGGCGTGGCGCGAAGGGGACAGCCCATTTTCGCGGCGAAAACGCCAGTTGGTGGGG
>JAPLNP010000232.1 GCA_026401055.1 Planctomycetia bacterium | reverse complement strand
CTCGGTATCATCCCGCCCGGCGCGGCGACCTCTTGATCGCCTCCCACGATCACCGGAACGGAGTCCGAGGCATGATGTGGCGAGCGGTTCTGGCAACCCTGATCTGGGCGAACGTCGCTGTTGCGCCGGCCGATGATCTTTGCTTGCCATCGACCACCTTGCTTGCCGCGCGGCGGGTGGAGTCGCTGCCGCCGGTGTCGTCGCCCGAGGTCGTGCTCGGTCCGCGGCGGACCCAGCCGGCCGAACGCGCGGTGGTCGAGCCCGAAGCGTGCCTGGCAAGCCGCCTCGCGCCGCCGCCCCAGGCTTGGTACACGCGGTTGGATTACTACTATTGGGATGAACAGATCGAATCGCTCGATTTCGTCAACGAGTCGGGCATGTTGGCGGCGCTGGGCTACCAGCGGCGCTGGGGACCCTCGCGGTACCGGCTCGAAATGTTCGGCGGAGTGATGGACTACAAAGGCTACGCCCAGTCCGACTATGGCCTCGATCCCCTCCACGACCCCAACGGCACGACGTACCTCGGCTGCCGCGGCGAATACGAACTGCTCTTCGAGCCCGAGTTCTCGGCCAGGACGACGTTCCTCGCGGGCATCGGGACGCGGCTCTGGGTCCGTAGCATGGACGACATGGTCGTCGAGTCGCAATTCGTCTGCCGAGGGTACCAGGAGACCTGGTGGACGTTCTATCCGTATGTCGGCGTGGAGACCAGGGAATCAGACGATCCCGGGCTGCAGTTTTTCGGCTCCGCGCGGTTCGGCGTCACGCCCTGGACTTACGAGCACGTCTCGTTGGACATCACGCTTCATCCCCGATGCGGCATCACGTCGGCCTTCGAGCTGGGATTTCGCGGCCCGCGGCTTTCGCTCTCCGCCTACCTGGAAGCAATGACCTGGGCGGAATCCCGCATGCACAAGGACTACTTCCAGCCCGACTCGGCGATGGTCACCCTCGGCGGCCGGCTGCTGTTCCGGTATTGAACATCTACGCCAACCGGCTGAGCTTCCGGCCGGTGGTATTGAGCGGGTACTCGGCGAGATCACTCGGGCGGAGCCACTTGACGTCGTCGGCGCGGCCGTTGGGCGTGCCGGAAACGTATCGCGCGGCGTAGCAGTCCAGCGTGATGCGGAATCGGGTGACGCCGTGCTTGAGGGTTCTCAAGCACTCGCCGGGCTCGATCAGCACGCTGGTTTGCCCGCGGACGTTGTCGATCAACTCGCGGCGGAGGTTGGCGGGATTTTCCGCGTGGACCTGAAATCGCGGGAAGTCCCAAAGCCCCGCCCACCGCCCGCCGTCCCCCTGTCGCACCAACAGCACGCGACCGCGGCGACGGACGATCACCGCGACCTCGTGGCGTTGCTCCATCGCGGGCTTGGCTTTGGGCACGGGGATTTGGTGTTCGATCCGCTGCCGCCGGGCTTCGCACAGCGCCGCCACCGGGCAGGCGTCGCACCGCGGCGAGCGGTTGCGGCAGACTTCGCTTCCCAGTTCCATCAGCGCCTGGTTGAACCGGCCCGTCTCGCGCCGCGGCAGGACGGCCTCGGCCATGGCCCAAAGCAACTCCTGGCCCGGCTTCGAGCGAGGATCGCCGCGGAAGGCCAAGAGGCGGCTCAGGAGGCGGATCGTGTTGGCCTCCAGGATCGGCTCGGCGGCGTCGAAGGCGATCGAGAGGATGGCCCCGGCGGTGTAGCGTCCGATGCCCGGCAGGGCCCGAACCGCCTCGCGATCGCGTGGAAAGACGCCGCCGTGCCGCCGGACAATCGCCCGGGCGGCCTCGTGCATTTGTCTTGCCCGACGGTAGTAGCCGAGGCCCTCCCATCGCCGCAGAACGTCCTGCTCGTCGGCCCAGGCCAAGGCGTCGATCGTGGGAAATACCTCGAGAAACCGTTCGAAGTACGGCCCAACGGTGGCCACTTGGGTCTGCTGGAGCATGACTTCGCTCACCCAGATCCGGTAGGGGTCCCGCGACCGCCGCCATGCCAGGTCCCGCGCGTTGTCGCCAAACCACGCCAAGAGCCGCCGGCGAAAACGCCGCCGCCAGCCGGCCTCGGGCAGCGGGAGATCGAATGTCGCGGGGTGCTTGGCCATGGGGGAGCGTTCCGGGGTGCTAGGGACCGGCGAATTGTCGCCTTTCGCTCCGCGAAAGCGGCGTTCTTTCGCGGAGCGAAAGGCGACACTCGTTTCCGCGCCGATCCCAAGGCGCGAGTATACCGCGCCGAAAGGCGGAATTGTAGCTGTTGGGGTCCCATGTCCACGCTTGCGTGGACATGCTTCAGGCGGTAAAAATGAGGCCACTCGCCGAAGCCATGACGAGGCATGTCCACGCAAGCGTGGACATGGCACCCGACCGAAGTTCAAAGGGATTCCAACGTTGGCCGCCAAGAAGAAAACCAGCCGCCCGACGCCAAGAACGTCCGAGGACCGGCTCTCCGTCCGCCGCGTGGAAAAGACCAAGACGTTCGAGCTGGTCTATCCGCGGTCGGTCCACCAACGGGCGGCCGACATGGAAGAAGTCCGGGCGATGCTCGAGGCCGGCGAGCTCGACGTGGCGCTCGATGAGTTGCGGTGGCTGGTCGACGGCTGCCGCGCGCTGGTGGAAGCCCACAAGCTCTTGGGCGAGACGGCCATGGCCGACGGCGATTGGCAACTCGCCCGGGGACACTTTGGCTACGCCTACCAACTGGGCGTCGACGCGATTCCTCCGGGTGGGCTTCGCGGCCAACTGCCCTACGCCCGGCCGGCCAATCGGGATTTCTTCGACTCGGGCAAGGGTCTGGCGCGGTGCCTGGCGGAGTTGGGCGAAACGAAACTCGCCGCCGAGGTCGTCGAGCGATTGCTTTCGCTGGACCCGAGCGATCCGTTGGGCCTGAAGGAATTGCCTATCAAGGGCTGATCCGCACGTTGCGGAAGTGGATCTCGTCGCCTTCGGCGGTCAGGAGGATTTTGCCCGGCGTCTCCTCGCAGTGCGTCGCGCGGTTGACCTCCTCGCCGTTGAGAACGAGCGTGACCGTTGGACCGTCGGCGATGATCTTGTAGTGGTTCCACTCGCCCGGCGGTTTTTCGGCGGCCTTGACCTTCTTGAGATTCACCAGCGCGCCAAACTGGGGGTGTTCGAGTTTTTTGAGGCGTTCGGCGGGCCCGTCAAGCGAGTAGCCGGCCAGGCCCCAGAAATCGCCGGCGTCGCCCACGTTGATCTGGGCTTCGAGGCTCTTGGGCCAGATCCGGTCCGGCCCGCGCATCCGCACGAGCACGCCCCCGTTGCCCGGCTTCTTGTTCGGCGGCCAGCGATACTCAAACGTCAAAACGAAGTCGCCGTAGTCCTTTTCCGTGTAGAGATATCCCTTGGGCGATCCTTTCGAGACGAGCACTCCGTCATTGCCGAGCGTCCAGACGTCGCCGGTCTTGACGTCCTTGCCCTCGTGAAACGACTTCCAGCCGGCCAGTTCCCCGGACTCGGTTTGCGCGGTCAAGAGCGGCCGAGGCTCCGCCGCCGGCAGAACACAACAAATCAACAGCGACGCGGACAGGACCAACAACGAAAGACGCGCGATGGTTTTCATGACGAGGTCTCCTTTCAGATGATTTCTTTGAGCGGCTTGGGCTTGCGGCCGATCGGAATGAGGCTCACCAGCGCGCCGACGACGAATTCGACCACGAGACTCAAGGGCATGGCCCAAAGGAAGCTGATTTCGTCCGGCAGGCCGGTGGTCTCTTTCAGGAGGTCGATGCCCGGCACGCCGGCAAGCTCCTTCCAGTAGCTGATCGCCACGACCACGACAAGGCCGCACGCCGCGCCGACCAGCGCGCCGAACGCCCGGGCCCAGGGCACGAACATCGCCAGGAAGAACAAACCGGCCAGCGGCGCGGTCAGGAGGTTGACGACTTTGTAGCAGATCTCCAGAAGGTTGCCCTGAACCATGTTGACGAACAGGCTCAGCGCCACGACCACCGCGCCGATGAAGAAGGAGACGTACCGAAGTTGTCCGACGCGTCCCGCGTCAGCCATCTGGTTCTTGCCGCGGAGGCGGTCGAGGATGTCGACCGTGAACACGGAGCAGGTGGAATTGATGCCGGCCGACAACGCCGACATGGCGCAGGCCAGCAAGCCGGCCACCACCAGACCGCTGAGGCCGACGGGCAGTCCGACGATAATGAACTGGGGGAACAGCTTGTCGGCGTCGGCCAGCGCGGTTTGGCCGTCGGAGAGAAGATGCGGATTCATCTGAAAATAGGCCAACACCGCGAAGCCGACCGCCGCGAGGATGAGCGTCACGATCGTATCGGCCACGAGCGAGGAGAACAACACGGTTCTCGCCGCCTTCGCGTCCCGGGTGGAAAGATAGCGCTGCACCGCGATCTGATCGGAGGCGGAGGTACACACGTACCACGTGAAGTTCGCCAACATGATGGCGAACAGGGTGACTCGCTGCGTCGGGTCGTAGCCGAACTTCGGTTCGGGCCAATGGGCCAGCCAGTGGCTCGGCCACCACGCCCCCACGCCGCCGAGGTAGATCGTGACAGCCGCCAATGTCACGATCGCCGCGCCGAAAAGGATGAACGCCTGGAGAACATCCGTGATAACGACCGCGCGGAGGCCGCCCATCGCCGTATAAACCATCGTCACGAACACCAGCGCCGCGCATACGATCGGTATGGTCCAATGAGGCAAGCCCGACAGCGGCACCAACACCTTCGTCGCCATCGCGTAGATAATCACCGACATCCACATCAATCGCAGCGACAAGAACAGGAGCGAGCCGAGCGTGCGGACGGCCGGTCCGAATCGCAGCTCGAGGATCTCATAAGCGCTGGTAATTTTCAGCCGCATGATGAAGGGGATCATCAGCCACCCGACCACCAGGCCGATCAGCGGATAGGCGAGAATCGCGCCGAGGATCATCGGCCCGAACTTGATGATCTCGCCCGGCCACGCCAGGTACGAAATGCAACTGAACAAGGAGGCGAAGAAGGAGATGCCGACCATCAGCGGGCTCATCCGGCGACCGCCCAGCAAATATTCCTCTTGCGTCGTGGTTCGTCGCGAGTAGTACCAGCCGACCGAGAGCATGCCCAGCGCATAGACGACGATCACCGCCCAGTCCAAGAGCCCCAGTCGATGCGGCACCCGGCGGTCGATCCGCAAAACCGCGTCGGCGGCCGTGGCGCGAAGATCGGGATCGGGATCGTCCAACAGCGGCGTCAGCAGCGCGAGATCGGAAGTGTCGCCGATCCGCGTCAAGGCCCGACACGCCTCGTTTCTCGCCTCCGCGCCGCCCTTGGCCGCCAGCGCCGCCAGTTCGCCCTTGAGCAACAAATTCTCGGCCGCCGGCGCGTGCGCCGCGGCGGCGGAAAGCAGGAACACCCGGGCCTTCGAGTCCGCCGGCTCGCGCTGGGCGGCGGCCGCCAGAGCCTTCCGCGTCGCCTCGGAGACCGACGGCCGGTGGCTCAGAGCGTACGCCGCGCCGAGACGGACTTCCGCGTCGTCGCGGTCCAGCATCGCGGCCAGCCGGGCTTCGCTGCCCGGGCGGCCCGAGTTCAGAAGGATCCACGCGGCATAGGGCGCCCACGGCCCGTTCTCGGGACCGGCGGCCTGCTCCATGCCTGCGACCTCGTCGTCCTGAAGCACGTAGCCGAGCTTCGCCAGAGTCTCCGCGGCGTGAAGCCGATCGGGACTCGCCGTATCGAAGAAGGCGTCGCGAATCTTCTTCGTCTGCTCCTGGCGCTCCTTCTCGTTGTAAGCAGCTCGGGCCAGAACCCTCCAAATTCCGATTCGATATTGCGGTTCGCCGCCGTGATCCTGCAATTCCTTGGTGAAGGCTTCTTTGACGCCCTCGGGGTGGTCCAACGCGAGGAGATACTCGGCCGCGTGGACCTTGAGCCAAAGCGTCTCCCGATCGAGCGTCTCCCGCAGCACCCGCAACGCCTCGTCGCGCAGTTCGGGCGTAATCCTCTCCGTCGAGGGCGGCTCCTGGCCATGTAACGGCACGGCGCCGAGAAGAGAAAGCGTGGCGAGTAGAGAAAACAAGATAATCCGGTGTGACGATCGCGACATGGCAAGCCTTCAGCCTGAAAACTTATGGGGTCACAAGGGCTCGGTGGCGGCTCCCGGGCGGAAATACCATCGTATCCGAAGATCGACCGACCATCAACCAACGGCTCCGGACGTGGACTCGCTCCCGCATCCTTGCGTTTCTCGCGATCCTCACTGAAGAGACCACCGGCACGGTCATGGTCTTCCTTGAGGCTCACCCGCTCTGGAATGCTGAGCCACTTGTCATAAAAAAGGAACAAAGGTGGTTGACAAGAGAGGCAGAATCCGCTAATTATATCGGATAGTATCCGCCCTTGGCCTCCAAACTGACACCCGAAATGGGGAGTCTATGTTGGGAGGAGCCGCATTGAGAAGGAGGGAATGTGATGGTCAGAAGCAGCTTGAGAACGTGTGCGGCGCTCGCCGTTGTCTTGGCGCTGGGGTCGGTCTGCCGTGGCGATCTGTGGTACGTGTGGTTCGGCCAAGGCGGTGACAACCTCTGGAGCAATCCAGACAACTGGCTCCTCTACCAGACTGGGGAGAACTTGGTTCCGACCGGTGCGCCGAACGACTATGTCATCCTCAATGGGCTGTTAGCGGAGGCGAACCCGCCGCTGATCCAGAATGGGATCGACGCGGTGTGCGGCATCTTGTCGATCACGCGCGACATCAACCCGGTAATCCCACCCGGAGACTACCCCGCGATGAACATGACCGGCGGAACGCTCGTAGTGACCGGTCAGGGAATTTGGTGGGGCGACGACGCCGGCTGCCAGGCGACATTCAATATGAGTGGCGGCGTAATCAACTTGACCGGAGACCCTGGGATCTTCGAGATAGGCTGGCAAGAAGACGGTTCTTCGCCCCAATGCCGTGGCACATGGAATATGACCGGCGGCGCTATCAACTGCAAGGGGATCAGCATGCCGGGCGGTGGCGGCGCGTACGGCGAACTCAACGTCCATGGTGGTCAGATCAATGTCGGAACCGCCGACGGTGGACTCATCTTACGCGACGACAACGCCAAGGTCAACGTCACCCGCGGCACGATCGTCCTCGAAGGCGACGAGACGGTCAGAGTCGCGGGTTACGTGACCGAAGGCTGGTTGGTCGCTTACGACGGGTTGCGGGACGTGGTCTGTAGCTACAACGCCTTGGACAACGTGACCACCGTGACGGCGGAGCCAACCCTTCTCGGCGACGCCAACGGCGACGACAAAGTGAACGACGCGGACGCCAGCATCCTGGGGAGCAACTGGCTGCGACAATCCGGCGCCAGGTGGGGCGACGGCGACTTCAACTTCGACGGAAAGGTGAACGACGCCGACGCCGCCATCCTCGCCGCTCACTGGGGTGAAGTCCTCGCCGGATCTTCCGTGCCCGAGCCGGCAACGATGACGCTGCTCGTGGGGCTTATCGGCCTGGCGTGGTTGACGCGGAAGTGGGCGGCGCCGCGGAAATGAAGCGGCTGCCCTTGACTACATCGCTCACCGTTGTGCCGCTGCCCGGCGGACAACCATCAGCGAGAAGACCCATCGATTCGTTCGCGGCGCGTCAATACGCCCCGCGAATGTGCTCGGCCACCGCTTCCCGATAGAAATCGGCAAGACGCCGGTGCATGGCGTCGCCCAGCGGCGGCAGATCCGACGACGACGCATTGGCCCGGGCCTGGTCCGCGCGCTTCGCGCCGGGGATGAGCGTCGTCACCGCGTCGTGGTCCAAGCACCATCGCAGCGCGAACTGGGCCATGGTCATGCCCTCGGGCACGAGCGGCCGGATCGTCTCGATCAGTTCCAGTCCTTTCGCGAACGGCACTCCGGCGAACGTCTCGCCCACGTTGAACGCCTGCCCGTCGCGGTTGAAACGCCGATGGTCCTTCTCGCCGAAAGTGGTCTCGGCGGTGAACTTGCCGGCGAGCAGCCCGCTGGCCAGCGGCAGCCGGACGATCAGGGCGACGCCCTGCCGCCGGGCCTTTTCAAATAGCACGTCGATCGGCTTTTGGCGAAGAACGTTGAAGATGATCTGCAGCGACGCCATGCCCTGCTGTTCGAGGCACAACAGGGCCTCGTCCATCGACTCGACGCTGGCGCCGAACGCCTTGATCTTGCCCTGGCGCTGGAGGTCCCGCAAGGCGTCGAACACGCGGCCGCGCCGCATCTCGACGGCCGGGATGCAGTGCGTCTGGGTCAGGTCCAGGGCCTCGATGCCGAGCCGCGCGAGCGAGTCCTCGGTGTGTTGGAAGATCGTCTCGCGGGTGAAATTCCGCGGCCAGCCCGGCTTGGGGTTGCGGCCGAGTTTCGTGGCGATGAAGAACCGGTCCCGATCCGGGCGGTCCTTGAGGAACCGGCCGATGAGCGATTCGCTGCGGCCCATGCCGTAGATGTCAGCCGTGTCGATGAACGTCACGCCCGCCTCGGCCGCCGCAGCGAGCGTGGCCAGCGCGTCATGGTCGGAGACCTCGCCCCACTCGGTCCCGCCAAGCTGCCAGGTGCCGATGCCGATTTCCGAGACGCTCGCCGAACGATTGCCGAAGGGCCGTGTGTGCATGGGGGAGTTCCATTGACCTTGCGTTGCCGATGACCATTTGGGTGCCGGGGGCGGCTTGACCGCCCCTGCGATTCGCGTGCGGCGGCAGACAAGCTGCCGCTGGCACCCGCGCGAGTTTCCCTCGCGGCTCGACAATCATCGCGCCCAAGGGAAGGGACCCCGGGAGTGGCGTTCGCCCATCATCGCCTTCTCGACGTCGTCGGGAAACAGCAGGATGCCTCTTCGGTAAAGCGGGTCCCTTTCGCGAAGCGATCCCTCCGGCAAACGCGAAACGGTGGGACGCGCGATTTCGCCGCGAATTGCACGGAGCGATTCTCGGGCGGCGCCGCGGGCGCTCTTGAGCCGCGCCAACGCCTGTTCGGTCTCGGCAATCGCGCGGTTCAGCTCGCCGATGGTCGTCTCGATTTCGACTTCGAGCCGCTCCTTCTCTTCGATGATCCGCGACGACCGCGCGGCCTTGCCCGGATGCATCTCGGGCCCTTGGGCGACCGTCGGCCCCGGGGAGATGGCGACCAGAATCAGCACGGCCGGAACGACGACACCCGCGACAACCGAGCCCTTGCCGCAACGGCGCGGCGCGACGGATCGAACGGCAGCCATGGCGATACCCTCCACGCGAGAGAATGGGACGTTGTGGAACCGGTCCGGGGGTTCGTGCCCATGGAAGCGATCGTCTGGGATCGGACACCACAGGATAGCAGAGGCCCGCTCGCCGTGTCAAGAGACGACTGGACCGCTGGACCGCCTGTCGCCGCGTGATTCCGCTCCCTCACGGTCGCGGCTCGGTTTGCCCCTACGACGTCCGCTTGGCCAGCGCGTCCATCACGCGGTCGGTGATCGACTGGATCAGGGCTTCCTGGTCGGCCGAGCCGTTGGACGCGGCCGGCTTGCCGTAGCTCGGCGGCTCGAACGCCTTCCGCTCGATGCCGCACGACTTCCAACTGTCGCGGAACACGTCGTTCGCGCAGATGTCGCAGTTCTTCATCTCGTTGCGCGGATCGGGCAGGCCCCATTTGCCCTTCAGTTCGAGCAGTTCCCGGGCTTCCGGCTCGGTGAAGTAGTTGACCCGGCCGAGGCCCCGGGCGAGCATCAGCATCCGGCAGTAGGCGTCGAGCACCTCGGTCCACCAGTAGGCCTTTTCGACCGTGTCACCCCAACTGACCGTGCCGTGGTTGGCCAGGATCACGACGTTCGCCTTGTCGACAAACGGCAGGATCGTGTCGGCGAAGTTCTGGCTGCCCGGCGTGTCGTATCGGGCGATCGGCACGTCGCCGAGAAAAATCTCGACCTCCGGCAGGATGCACTGCGGGATCGGCTCCCGGGCGATGCCGAAAGCGGTCGCGTGCGGCGGATGGCAGTGGACGACCGATTTCACCTCGGGCCGTTTCTTCATAATCGCCAGGTGCAGCAGGATCTCGCTGGTCCGCGTCCGCCGGCCCGAAAGCTGGTTGCCCTCCATGTCGACCGTGCATAGATCGTCGGGCTTCATGAAGCCTTTGCAGATCTGCGTGGGCGTGCAGACGACTTCCTTTTCGCTCGCGCGATAGCTGATGTTGCCGTCGTTGGCCGCGGCGAACCCCTTTTTGTAGATCCGGTCGCCGATCTCGCAGATCTCTTGCTTGACTTTGTGAAGGTTGAGCATCGCTAAGTTCCCGCGTTCGTGTCTTCTTACTAACCACTGACCACTGGCCACTGATCGCTGGCTACCACGTTCACCGTATCGAGGATAGCAGCACAATAAGCGTCGACCGGTTTGACCTCGGGGTAAAACGGCATGGCGGCCTCACGGCCTTCGCTGATGGCAATGCGGCAGCCGACGCCGGCGCCCAGCTCGTCGAACACGGCGAACTCCTCGCCGGCCCGGTCGCCGGCGCCGTCGAGGTCGTCCAACGACAGCGGCACGACCAGCTTGAAACGCCCACCGGTCAGACTCGGATGCTGACGGTTGAGCGTCACGGTGCCGATGACTTCGCCGATTCGCATGGGTCGCTCGCTAGGCTAGCCGCGCCCGAAGTGCCTCGGGGCAGCGTCGCGGGCCGGGGCCGAAAAACTCGCCAATCATCTGTTTCAATTGGAACACGCTCTTGCCGCGGGGATCGAGCACCAGCAGATTGGCCCCGACCGAGGCGGCCGCCTTGGCAACCGTCGCCGCGCTGTCGCCGGTGACGGCCCGGACACCGGCAAGCCGGTTGGCCAGGCACAACGCCGCGGCCACCTGCGACGTCAACACGAGGCCGAGCGTGCCGGACTCGCGCAGCCGCCCGGCCAAGCTGTCCGTGGTCTCGATCAGGCAGTTGGACGTCGTGGCGCACGCTTCGAGCCCATCGTTGCGCAGCGCGTCGACCAGCGGGCCAGGATCGAACGACGTGAACGCCGTCACCAGCACCAGCCGACCGGCGCCGGACGCCGGTTGCCCGGTGGCCGCCTCGAACGCCAGGGCCACGTTGTTCTCACGCAGCGCATCGCGAACCGCCGGCGTCAGCACCGCGCCGGGCGAAACCACCAGGCGGCGGAGCCCCTTGAGCCGGCCGCCCAACTCGTCGAGCGTCACGACCCGCGACGCAACGACTACCTCGCCGTCGATCTCGGCCCGCGGCGGGGCGGGCGGCGGCGGGGCGGCTTGCTTCGCGGAGATTGCCCCCGGCGCGTCGCCGACGGAATCGGCCATCTTGGCGAGCACCTCGCGAACAATGCGGTCAATGTCGATCGGCAATTCGGCCATCAGTCAACAATCCCCATCACGTGCCACCGGACGGGCGTGTTCATGCTTCCGAGCATCTCTCGGGTACCTTTTCCGTCGCTGGTGATAATCACGGTTTCGTGGGCGCCGGCGCCCAGAATGTCGACGGCCAGCACCGGCTCGCCGTCGCGGCCGCCGTCGGGCTTCAGCGGCTGGACCACCAGCAGCTTCCAGCCCGCCATCGACGCATGTCGCACCGTGGCCGTCGCGTTTCCAACTACTCGGGCAATGAGCATGGTTGTCGGTTGTCGGTTGTCAGTTGCCGGTTGTCAGTTGCCGGTTGTCAGTTGTCGGTTGTCGGCGGCTGCTGATCACTGGCCACGGACCACTGACCACTACTCATCTCCCCAGTATCCGCAAACTCTCGACCATCGTGCAGCGGCGTTCTCGCGTGAAGGTCAGCGGCGTGGTAACGCCTTCGCCCGTCGGGCCGGCGATTGAGTATGAGCCGTAGCCCTCGCCGCCGTTGCCCAACGCGGCGACGCTCGCTCCGTTCTTCACGAACAGCGTCGTGTCCATCACGCGGCCCATCTTCGTCATGTTCCGCACGTCGTTCGAGTGGATGATCGACGTGTGCCGGAAGCCGTGTTCGCTTTCTTTCGCCCGGGCGATCGCCTCGTCGACGTCGCGGCAGCGGACGAACGGCAAGAACGGCATCATCTGCTCGACGGGGACGAACGGGTTGGCGTAGTCCGTCTCGCCGAAGATGATTTCGACCTCGGCGGGGATCGTCTTGCCGATGAGCCTGGCCATCACGGCGGGGTCCTGGCCGAGAAACTCCTTGTTGGGCACGTCGTGCTTCTTCTCGCCTTGGCCGACGGCGATGATGGCCGCTCGGGTCAGGGCATCGACTTCGGCCGCACTGAGCCGCGCCGCGCCGGCACGCTCCATGGCGGCCATCATCGCGTCGAACACCGCCGCGACGACGAAAACCTGCTTCTCGGCGATGCACAGGAGATTGTTGTCGTAGCCGCCGCCCTTGATGATCGCCCGGGCAGCGCGATCGAAGTCGGCGGTCTCGTCGACGACGACGGGCGGGTTGCCCGGCCCCGCGACGATCGCCCGCTTCGCCTGCTGCATGGCCGCCCGGGCGACGCCGGGGCCGCCGGTGACGGTGATCAAATTGATGTCGCGATGCTTGAACAGCGCCGCGGCCGTGTCCAGGGTCGGCTCGGTGATGATGCACATCAGGTTGTCGACGCCGAGGTCGCGGTAAATCGCCTCGTTGTAGCGGCGGACGCCCTCGGCGGCGATGCGTTTTCCGCTCGGGTGCGGGTTAAACACCACGGTGTTGCCGGCGGCGATCATCGTGATCCCGTTGCACGTGACCGTCGGCAGCGAGTGCGTCACCGGCGTGACGGCCGCGATGACGCCGAACGGAGCGTGCTCGATCACCGCCAGCCCGTAGTCGCCGCTGAAAACCTCGCTGCGGAGAAACTCGACGCCGGGCGTGTTCTGTCCGACGCCGCGCTGCTTGTCGATCTTGTGCTGGAGCTTGCCGATCTTGGTCTCTTCCATCTCCTTGGTGCCCAGCTCGACGCAGTTCTCGATCGAAATGCGGCGGATGTGGTCGATGATCCGCTTGCGGCCCTCGAGCGTGATGCCGGCAAGCTCTTCGTAGGCCTCGCGCGCGGCGGCGACCGCCTCGTCGACGTCGGTGAACTGGCCAAGACGTCCCCGATAACTCCTCCCGGCGACCGGCGCGCCCGAGCCGTTGCGGCCAATTCGGGAAAGAACCTCTTGCACAACGTTGCGGATAACAGTTTCGTCAACTTGCATGGCTGGGATGGGGGTTGAAGGCCGAAGGTTGAAGGTTGAGGCTTTGGGGCGTGGCGATTGGAGGTCAGACGCAACGCCCCCCGATTGCATCGGGGGGGTCAAGATGCCGCTTTCCGCTTTTGGTCATTGGTGCTTGGGCATTGGTCATTCTTCCTCGTCACTGCCTCGACGTCCCGTCATCCTCTTTCGAATACACACACTTCTGCGCCACGTGGACGCTGTCGATGATGCCGACGATCACGGCGTCGACGGGCAGGTTTTTGGTTTCGGGGGTCAGCCGGGCGCTGGAGCCCTGGACCACCAGGACGTATTCGCCCTCGCCGGCGCCGACCGTGTCGACGGCGACGAACGTGCGGCCGGTTGTTTTGAGCGAGTCGCGGTTCTCGCCGTGGAGGCAGTGCGGCTCGACCAGCAGCATCTTGTGGCCGACCATCGCGGCGACCTTCTGCGTCGAGACCAGCGAGCCGGTTACTTTGCCCACAAACATGTCAGCCCTCCAAGAATTCCTTGGCCTGTCGCGCGACGATCAACTCCTCGTTGGTCGGAACGACCCAGATTTCCGTGCGACTCGCTTCCATGCTGATTCGAGCCTCGCCGCGGGCGTCGCCGTTGGCCGCCGGGTCGAGTTCGATGCCGAAGCTGCCGAGATCGCGGCAGACCGCGGCCCGAAACTCGGACCGGTTCTCGCCGATCCCGCCGGTGAACACGATCACGTCCACGCCGCCCATCTCGACCATGTACGCCCCGACGAAGTGCCGCACTTCCGTGGCGAAGACGTCCAGGGCGAGTTGGGCCCGCGCGTTGCCCGCGGCGGCGGCCTCGGCGATGTCCCGCACGTCGCCGCTGACGCCGCTGATGCCCAACAGGCCGCTCCGGTTGGCCAACACGTCGAGCACCTCGGCCAGCGATTTGCCGGTAAGCTCCATGATTCCCGGCAGTGCGAACGGATCGAAAATGCCGACGCGGTTGTTGTGGGGCAGTCCGCTTTGCGGGCTCATGCCGAAGCTGTTGGCCACGCTCTTGCCGTCGCGGATCGCCGAGATCGAACTCGACCCGCCCAGGTGGCACGAGATGATCCGCAAGTCGCCGCGTCCGAGCAACTCGGCGGTGCGGACGGCGATATAGCGGTGGCTCGCGCCGTGGAACCCCCATCGCCGCACCAGACCGTCGGTCGACCACTCCCACGGAATCGCGTAGTAGCGGCTGCGGTCGGGGATCGTCTCGTGAAAGCCGGTCTCGAACGCCGCCACCAACGGGATGTCGGGAAACTGTTGGTTCAGTTGCCGCATCGCCGCGATGTACGGTGGGTTGTGGGCCGGGGCCAGGTGGTTCATCTTCTCCATCTCGTCCAACAACTCGGTCGAGACACGCCGCACCCCACTGTACTTGCCGCCGTGCACCGCCTTGAAACCGATCGCCGACACCTCCGCCGCGCTCGCCAGACACCCTGCCTCCGGATCGGTCAGTTGGGCCAGGCATTGCCGGACCGCTTCGGCGTGGTCGGGCACGCGGAGCGTCTTCTCCCGCCGCCGGCCGCCAATCTCCACCGAACAGCAGCTCTCGGCCGAACCGATTCGCTCGATCCCGCCGCGCGCAAGCTGCCGTTCGTCGTCCATGTCCAGCAGACGATACTTGAAGCTCGTCGACCCGAGGTTCGCCACGAGTACCTTCATGGTTCTCTCTATTTCAGATAGGCGTCGACCACTGCCTCGGCCGGCCGGGGAATGATGTGACTGGCGATGAGCTCGCCGACCTGGCTGGCCGAGTTCGCGCCGGCTTCGACCGCCGCGCGGACGCTCCCGACGTCGCCGCGGACGATCGTCGTCACCAGCCCGCCGCCAATGTCCACGCGCTTGACAATCTCGACGTTGGCCGCCTTGGCCATCGCGTCGGTGGCCTCGATCAGGGCCACGATCCCTTTCGTTTCGAGCAATCCAATGGCGTCTTGCATCTTAGGTTCTTTCCTTTGTTCTTCTGGTTTCGCTTGTTGTTTGGTTTCGATTTCCGGGCCGATCAGCTCGCCTTGCTCGACTTGGCGGGCGTGCCGCCAAGAAACTTGAGACAGACGCCGATGTCGTCATGCGGACGGGGGATGACCTGGACGCTGACGACTTCGCCGATGCGGCTGGCCGCCGCGGCGCCGGCGTCGGTGGCCGCCTTGACGGCAGCGACGTCGCCGGTCACAAACGCGCTGACCAGGCCGCTTCCGACTTTGTCCCAGCCGAGGAACTCGACGTTGGCCGCCTTGATCATCGCGTCGGACGCCTCGACCAGGGTCACAAAACCCTTGGTCTCGATCATGCCCAACGCTTCCATCTTCTTTGCCATGGTACTCTCCGAAGGATAAGGATTAGGGTTTGGGGATTGGGGATCACTGCTTAAACAACTCGACTCCGCCGGCATGATCCAAATCGGCCGCGTTGCCCTCGTCGGTGTCGAGATGGACCTCGATTTTGATTCCTTTGTCGGGGCGACAGACCAGGCCCTCGAACACCGTCGGGCAGGGCGAGGCCACCCGCAGACACATCCGGTCGTTCTTCTTCACGCCGTAAAACTCCGCGTCGGCCGGGCTCATGTGGACGTGCCGCTCGGCGCGGATGACGCCGTGCTTCAACTCGACCACGCCCGCCGGACCGACCACCACGCAGCCGGGCGTGCCGTCCAGGTCGCCGCTGAGGCGGACCGGCGGATTGATCCCCAGCGAAATACAGTCGGTGAAGGCCAATTCGACCTGCGTCGCCGACCGCGTCGGACCGAGGATCCGCACCGTCGGCAACATCCGCTTCCGCGGACCGACGATCATCACCGTCTCCTCGGCCGCGTAGTAGCCGTCTTGATACAGGTCCTTGACGGGCGTGAGCACGCGGCCCTTGCCGAAAAGCGTTTCGACGTCCGCGTCCGTCAGGTGTACGTGCCGGGCCGAAATGCTCACGACCAGATTCGGCTTGTCCGCCGGACCGCCGATCTGCGCGAGAACCAACTCCCGGACGATCTGCTCGACGACGCTTCGATCAATCGGTGCGGCCGTGCTCATGCTTCTGTTCCCGTGTCGTGGTTGTCGCCGGGGCACGCGATCCGAAGATCGACCCCGGCCGCCAAGACCTTGTTCCGCCACTCTTCGCTAATGCCGTGGTCGACGACCAAATGCTCGACGTCGCCGAGCCCGCACAGGTGCGTGAGGCTCTGGTGCCCGAACTTCGAACTGTCGGCCACGACGATCACTTCGTCGGCGGCCCGCATCATCGCCCGCTCGGTCTCGACCAAAAGCAGATTGTTGTTAAAGAACCCCTCGTCGCCGATCGCGGCGACGCTGAACATCGTTTTTCGCACCCGCAGCGAGGCAATCATCCGGTCGGCCAGCGGCCCCTGGGCGACGCCGCTTCGGGGGCAGATGTTCCCGCCGACCAGGACGAGGTCGCTCTTACTGTCGGCCGCAAACAGGTTGGCCACCGGTAGCGAGGTCGTCACCACGTGCAGCGGCCGGCCGACCAAGAGCCGCGCCACTTCGTACGTCGTGCTGCCTCCGTCCAACAGGATCGTGTCGCCGTCGTCGATCAGTTCGACCGCCCGGCGCGCGATCGTCCGCTTGTTCTCCCACTGCTGGGGCTGCTGCTGGTCGAAGTGCGGCAGTTTGGGCGACGTGCCCGCGTACAGCACGCCGCCGTGGATCCGCTTCGCCGAGCCCCGCTCCTCCAGGTGCTCCAGGTCCCGGCGGATGGTCGACTCGGAGACCTGCAACTGCTCGACCAGCTCGGGCAGCGAGGCGAACCGCCGCACGCGAACCAGTTCCAGCAGTCGATTTCGCCGTTCTTCGGCCAGCATGAGCAAGGGTTCCGGCACGGGTTGTGTCTTGGTTGGGGAAGCGGTGCCTGTCACCTATTCCTCACATCACGATTATGTCACGGCCCGCGACGGAAATCAATCACAAACCGTCATAATCCTGACGGATTTCTATCATAGTCCACCATGGCGGTGTCATTCGGTACATGCAAACTCGCCGTGATCGACACAATTTGCCTGTCAATCGTAGCTTACAAACGGCGAAGACGTGGGGGAAGGGAGGCGGCGATGCTAGCCCGAAGGAACTACATGGGAAATCCTGGGGGTTGCTCGGCAGCGGCGATCCGGGCTGCGAGCGCCGAACTATGCTGCGTTCCTCGAACAACGGGGTTCTCGAACAAGGTCTCGAAAGTTCCTGCGTGGTTGGCGGTGAAAGTCGGCAAGGGGATTGTCGAAACTTCGAGCCAAAGGTATACTCAAAAAGAGGGGTGCCTTGCCGATGCGAGTCTACCTGGACAATTGCTGCCTCAACCGCCCGTTCGACGACCAGACGCAGGCGAGAGTCTGATTGTCGAGGTGGAATGATGATTACCGACACCGAGATCAAGACCGCTGGTTTCCGCGCTTTGGTCGCGGCCCTGGGCGACGTGCAGGCCGAGCGATTCATTGCCCTCGTGCAACGCGAGCCGTTTGACTACACTCGCTGGCAACGCAGCCTCTGGCCGGACAAGACCATCGAGGAAATCAGCGAGGCCGCAATGAAGGTCCGGACGGGAAACTAACTGCGTCTGTTTCCTTACGCCGGCAAGATCCGCACCCGCCGGCCTTCGACCCGCACGCGACCGGCGGCCAGAAGACGCAATACCTCCGGATAAGCTTCGCATTCGGCCGCAAACACCCTCGCGGCCAGCGCGTCGGCGGTGTCGTCGTCCAGGACGGGCACGGCCTTCTGCATGATGACCGGGCCGTGGTCGTACTGGTTGTCGGCAAAGTGGACCGTGCAGCCGCTCACCTTCGCTCCGAATTCGAGTACGGCTTCGTGAACGTGGTGGCCGTAGAAGCCCACGCCGCAGAACGAGGGCATCAAGGCCGGGTGGATGTTCACCACGCGGTTGACGAAATCCTCCGGCACGGTGATCCGCTTCAAGAAGCCGCCCAAGACGACCACATCGACGCCCGCCGCGCGGCAACGGTCGAAAATCGCCCGGCTGAAGGCGTCCTGGCTGGGGTAGTCGCGGGTCTCGATGGCGGCCAGCGGAATGGCGGCCTTCTCGGCGTACTGCATTCCCCGGGCACGCGCGTTGCTCGAGATGACCACCTTGATCCGGACGTCGAGCTCGCCGGCGTCGATCTTCTCGATCAGATTGCGCAGCGTCGTCCCCCCGCCCGAGATCAGCACGGCGATCGGCATCGGCGGTTTTGATTCGGGCGTTTCCACGTTGGGACTCCTCACGGGTGCTGTTTTCTGAGGAACGCTGATTCACGCTGATCGACACTGATTGACAGTACAGCGCTAGGTTATGTTACTTGAGGTCATCAAATGCTCGTCGTCTGAGTTCGCGCAGCACCACGTACATGATTCCTAGCGTGAGCACGATTGCGAAGACCCAGATTCCCAGAGCCAGCGTATTCGCACGCTCGCAAGCGACCGCAAAAGGAACAGGCCCGATTCGTGGAAGACGAGCGCCCAGCGTCAAGAGCAACGACATGCCGATCGCACTCGCGAGCGCGATTCCGACGCAGAGGGCAACCCTATAAGCCAAGGATTTCAATCAGCGTTCCTTTGTCCTCGAACGATTGTCCTTGTCGACCTTGACGTAGAGCGTCGCCGCAAAGCCGGCGACGTCGAGTTCCGCGGGATCGGCACCGGCGAGCGGTTCGAAGCTGAACCGGCTGGTGAGCGTTTCGCCGCGAATGTAGTTCTCGAACCGCTCGGCCGCCGCGCGAAGATCCGGCGAATCGGTGACGATGCCCACCGCGATCCGATCGGTGTACTCGCAGCCGATCTCCTTCCGCCGATCCTGGATCGCGCGGACGAGTTCCCGGGCGAACCCTTCGGCGACGAGCTCCTCGGTCAACTCGGTGGCCAGGACGACGACGCAGTGTCTTCCCTGCGCGGCAGCCCAGCCTTCCTTGGCCTGGAGGCGGATCTGGATGTCGTCGCGGTCGAGCGAGACTTCGCCGCCGGGCAGGGCCAGCGTGATTTTGCCCTCGGCCTCCAGTTCGACGAGCAGCTTGCCGCCGTCGGCCCCGGCGAGCCGCTTGCGAAGCGCCGGCAGGTCCTTGCCCAGCCGCGGGCCGAGCCGTTTCAGATTCGGCAGCACGGTGTACGTAATGTATTGCTCTGGATCCTCGGCGATTTCCGCCTGCTTGACGTTCAACTCGTCGCAGATGAGCGCTTCGTGCCGCTCGAGCCACTCGTGGTAGCGCCGGTCGGCGAGAATCATCTCGACCCGGGCCAGCGGCTGGCGGACTTTCAGTTTCGCGCCCATCCGCGCGCTGCGGCCCAGCGAGACGATCTCGCGCACGAGGGCCATCTGCTCGGAAAGCGTCTCGTCGACGGCCGCCACGTCGGCCTCGGGGTAATCGCAAAGATGCACGCTTTCCCGCGCCCGGGCGCCGAACGGTTCGGCGACGAGGTTTTGCCACAGGGCTTCGGCCACGAACGGCGTGAACGGAGCGATCAGCTTCGCGGTCGTGACGAGGCACTCGTAGAGCGTCCAGTAGGCGTCGGCCTTGTCCCGGGTCATCTCGCCCGACCAGAAGCGATCGCGGCAGCTTCGCACATACCAGTTGCTCAGCGCGTCGACAAACTCGTTCAGCCGGGCGCACGCGCCATAGTTGTCGTAGGCGTCCATCGCTTCGGTCACGGCGGCGGCCGCGCGGTGCGACTCGCCGAGGATCCACCGGTCGATCTCCGCCCGCTCGACAATGGGACGATAGCCCCGCGCGCGGGCCAGGTCGCCGGGCGCGAGTTGGTCCACCGTGCCCGAGATCGCGGCGGCCGGGTCGAACTTGTCGATGTTGGCGTAGATCGCGAAGAAGCTGTAGCAGTTCCACAGCCGCAGGAGAAACTCGGGAATGCACTCACGGATGGCCTGCTCGCTGTAGCGGATCGACGTCCACGGCGTCTGGTTCGAGAAGAGGTACCACCGCAGGGCGTCGGCGCCGTAGCGGTCGAAGATTTCGCGCGGCTCGCGGTAGTTCCGCTTGCTCTTGGACATCTTCTGCCCGTCCTCGCCGAGCATCAGCCCGAGCACGATGCAGTTGCGAAACGGATGCGGATACGCGACGGGCCGGGTTTCGTCCTCCGCCTCGCCGTCGTCGCTGAACAACAGCGTGCTGATCGCCAGCAGGCTGTAGAACCATCCCCGGGTTTGGTCGAGCGCCTCGCTGATGAAATCGGCGGGGAATTGCGAGGCGAATTGCTCGTGAGAACCCTCCCGGGCCGGATAGCCCCACTGGGCGAACGGCATCGCCCCCGAGTCGAACCAGCAGTCGATCACCTCGGACACCCGGCGCATCCGGGCGCCGGGGGCCTTGGGCGAATCGTAGGTGATCTGGTCGACGTAGGGCTTGTGGACTCGCAAGTCGTCGGGCAGCGCGGGGTTGGTGCGTTTGGCCGCGTCCCACGCCTCCGTGCCCTCGACGCCCGGCTTGGCCAGCAGTTCCGCGTAGCTCGCCACGGCCTCGGCATAGCCTGTCTTCTCACAGACCCAAATTGGCAGCGGCGTGCCCCAGTAGCGCTCGCGCGACAGCGCCCAATCGACGTTCGTCTCGAGGAAATTGCCCATCCGACCGTCGCGGATGTGCTCGGGCAACCAGTGGATCTCGCGGTTGTTGGCGAGCAGCTTGTCCACGAACTTCGTCGTGCGGATGAACCAACTCTTGCGCGGATACTGGATCAACGGATCCTCTTCCGCCCGCCAACAGAACGGATAATCGTGCAGATACTGGTCCAGCAGCAGCAGCGTTCCCTCGTCGCGAAGCTGGCGGCAGATGTCGCGGTCGGCGTCCTTGACCCAGCGGCCTTGGTACTCGGGCGTTTCCTCGGTGAACTTGCCGTCCGGCCCGACCGAACATAGAAGCGGCGGGCCTTGGCCGTCCGCGAACCGGGCCTGCTCGGCTTGAAGGACGTCGAAGTCGACTTCGCCGAACGCCGGGGCCTGGTGGACCACGCCCGTGCCGCTGTCGGTCGTGACGAAGTCGGCCGCCACGACCCGCCAGGCGACGTGCTCGGCGCCGCCGCTTTTGAGCTTGCCCCGGGTCTGGCCCTGCCGCTGGTAATAGTAGTCAAACGGCGGCACGTACCGCAGGCCGAGCAACTCACTGCCGGCCACGGTCGATTCGACGACAAACTCCTTCTTCACCTTCGCCGCGATCGTCTCGACCAGGGCCGAGGCCATGATGAGTCGGCGCGGCTCGTCCTCGACCCTGACAACCGAGTATTCCAGGTCGGGCTTGACCGCCGCGAACTGGTTGCTCGGCAGCGTCCACGGCGTCGTGGTCCAGACCAGTAGGTCGGTATCTGCCAACGCCTTGGGTGGATCGACCAAGGGAAACCGGACGTAGACGCTCGGGTCGGCCACTTCGCGGTAGCCCTGGCCCACCTCGCCGCTGGAC
>JAPLNP010000056.1 GCA_026401055.1 Planctomycetia bacterium | reverse complement strand
GGCGCGGCAGAACGCCGCCACCGCAACGGTTCCCGTCTGGCCATCCGCCAACAGAAGCCAATCCGATGGCACCAGGATCGCGCCCAGATCGACGGGATGGACGGGGTGTTCGAGCTGGACGAGGGCGTCGGCCTGGAACGCCGGGCGCGAGACGCTCTGTCGCGCCAACTCGACGGCCGCCCCGCCGGACGGTTTGGCCGTCAGCACCACCTCCGTCGCCCGGGGATCGAGCGCCACGCGGCACGTTTCGGGCGTCTTGCCGGAGAGGGTCAGCGCGGACCGGCCGATCTCCTTGCCCTGCTCGTATGCCACCAGGCAGTACTCGGTTGTCGGCTCCGAGGGCGAGCGGATTTCGACCACCGCGTCCGGTGGCTGTCCCACCCGTTGGAGCCCGAAGGGCGGCAGCCATGGATGGCCGTCGTCGATCGAAATCCGCGCCGCCGGCTCCGCTTCAGCCGCCTCCGCTCGTCGGGCGTTCGAAAGGGCCGCCGTGCAAACTCCGCACAGAATAATGATGGTGGTCATCACGCACGGTTGTCGATTCATGGCAGTTCTCCACGAGTGTGGGAAGCGACTCTGTCGCCGAAGAAGGCGCGACCCCGCGACAGTCGGCGACGGAGTCGCCTCCCATAATTCCAAAAAAAGCCCGCCGGCCATTCCCTCGCGGCTACGAAGCTCCGCCGATTGCGCCGGTGAGAATCAACCAGCGGGTGAAGTGGAAGAAGACGGGGGCGGCGAAGCAGATCGAGTCGACGCGGTCCAGGACGCCGCCGTGGCCCTCGACCAGGGTGCCGTAGTCCTTCACGCCGCGGTCGCGTTTGATGGCCGACATGGTAAGGCCGCCGGCCGCGCCCATCAGGGCGATGATGATCGACATGCCCGCCGCAAGCCAAAACGGAAACGGCGTGGCCCACCATAACACCGCGCCGACCAGGGCGACGCTGGCCGTGCCGCCAAGCAGTCCTTCCCAGGTGCGTCCCGGGCTGATCGTGGGCACGATCACGTGGCGGCTGGGAATCTGGGCCCAGGCGTATTGCAGCACGTCGCTCAGTTGCACGATCACGACGAAGAACAGCAGCAGCCCGGCATTGTTGAAGGGAGCGTCGTCGTCGGCCGGCCTCAGCGTCAGCAGGGCCGGGGCGTAGCTCAGGCAGTAGACGCAGATCAACAGGCCCGACTGGATCTTCGCCGTCCGTTCGAGAAAACGCTTGGGATCGCCGGCAAACGCGATTCGGGCGGGAATAAACAGGAAGGCGTAAACGGGGATGAGGATGCTGTACAGACCGTAGGTGTTCATGCTCGGGCCGTCCATGCCCACCAGGACGAATTGCAGCGGCGCGCAGAGAAAGAAGACCCAGAACAGCGTGCGGTGGTCGCCTGGCCGAGTCGGCGTGAGCGTGATGAACTCGCGCAGCGCCCAGAACGAAATCAGCCCGAACAAGATGACCGTGGCCACCTTGTCCCAAAGAACCGCCGCCGCCAGCGTGGCGAACAGGATCCACCACGCTCGGACGCGCAGCCCGAAAGTCTCGAGAATGGCCGGGTTGATCCCCGAATCGCTACGGCGACGCAACACGCGCACGACCATTGTCGCCACGCCCAAGAGCACGAGCACGCCGCCGATCAATCCCAGGGTTCTGCCGTCCATCGATGCCGACCTCAGGCTTCCTTCAACTGCACCACCGCCTGACGCGCGCGGCGGAGGAAGTCGTTCTTGGGTTCTCCGGTTTCGAGCCAGATGGGCGGTCCGAAAGTGATGCAACTCAAAAGCGGCACCGGCAGGACCTGGCCACGCGGCAGGATGCGGTTCATGTTGTCGATGTGCACCGGAATCAACTCCAGATCCGGCCGTTTCTTGCACAGGTAGTACAGCCCGCTCTTGAACTCGCCGATCTCGATTCCCGAACTGCGCCCGCCCTCGGGAAACATGATCAGGGAGCTTTCCTGGCCGATCTCGCGGATTATCAGGTCGACCGGGCTTTGGTGGACCTTGATCTCCTGGCGGTCGATCAGGATCGCGTTAGAGACCTTGGTCGACAGGTAGCGGCGGATCGGCCCGGCCGTCCAATACTCCTTCGCCGCAACCGGCCGCGTCTTCGCCCGAACGTCTTGCGGCAGGGTGGACCAGAGCACGATGGCGTCGAGATGGCTCGTATGGTTCGCGAAGTAGACCCTCTGGCAGGTGTCGGGCTGGCAGTCGACCCAGCGGACGCTCGCGCCGCTGAGCACCCTGGCGATCAGGGCAAGGACATTGATCGTGATCGTGGTTTCCATGATCCGCCAAGCCCGGCCCACCCGAGCATGTCTGCTCCGTTTGCCCCAAGCCTCTCTGTCTACCGTGTTTCCACCATGTTATCACGGTTAATCGTAGCGTTCCCACCGGCTGAGAGGAATACCACACGGTTGGGGGGATTGTGTCACTAGGCGGTCACCAGGGATGTCGACCGCCGTTCACGGGCCTTACAATAGAGTGTAGGTTAAGAACCTGGGCGACCCGCCCCCCTTAATAGTGATGGGACACTCGGAGGCTGGCCATGATTCACGATCCGCTCGATTCGCGACGGGATTGCTTCAAGCCGCCGGATACGCCGGTGGAGGTTTGCTGTCTGCATTGTGATGAGACGTACCAGAGCGATCGGATCGCGTGGCGCGTGGAGGCGTCGGCCGACGGAGGTCGGCAGGGGGTCTGGTGTTGCCCCACGCCGGGCTGCGGCGACGTAGGCTTCGGCTTCGACATCCTCCCCACGGATCCCAACTACCGCGACGAGAACGGCGGCTGGGTCTGCTTCGACGAGGATCAGGAGGACGACGAACCGGACGAGGAGCCAGGAGGGCACACGTGCAACTAGCGGGAGGAAAGGTGCGGGAGAAAACGTGTCAGGAACCGTTTTCTGCGCGTCCGTCACCCCAGTTTCTCCGGCACTTCCTTCATCGGGCCCATCCAGCGCAGCTCACGTTCGATGTCGGCGTGGAGGCGGTATTTCCTGGTCACCTCGGCCAGTTTCGCGCCCCGTATTTCGATCTTGGATAGATCATTCTGGCCAAGCCCGGCCTGTCCGCAGAAATTCAGGTATCCGACCCAGGATGCGTCGATGCCCATGGCCGCGAGGCCAACGCGATCGGCGGCGATGTAGTCGGTCGAAGCGATCGCCACGCGCGACGCAGCGAGCGTGCCGTCGTTGGGGCCATCGCCTTCCATCCCTTCGAATCCGTCGATCACCGCCGCGCCCCAGCACGGCGCGAGCCGCTGGGCGGTCAGCATGATGTCAACGTGCGTCTGCCGAACGCCGCCGTGATAGAGTCGCTTGTCGTTCCAGCCGCTGCTTTCTTTGCGCGGGCTGTGCAGCGGAGCGCCCAGGGCCATGTTCTTGATCGACAGCGTGGCCACGACGGTGTTGTGGGTCTTGAGCATCGCCGAGCAGATGATGAACGCCTCGGGATCCAGCAGCCGCGCCGCCAGCCGCACCGGCACGGCGTGGAGATCGCCATTGAGGATCGTGTGCGTTTTGTAGAGGCCCTCCTCGTTGAGATCGACCAACTCGACCCGCAGGGGCTTGTGCTCCGATACCACGTCGTTGTAGCGAAAATGATCGTAACCCTCCGTGGTAAAGCCGGCGGATGCTTCGGCGATCACGACCGGTCCCTTGAAACGCGGGCCCAGAAAATCCAAGATGCCGTGGAGCGCATCGACATGGGTCGATGCAAGCTGGTTCGTCGTATTGACGATGTTGGGCTTGATGACGACCGACTTCTTCGTCTTCAGCACCGGCAGGATCTGGTCCTCGATGGCCACGAGCGAGTCGCAGATATTCTTACGCCGGGCCTCGCCGCTGACCAAAGAAACCGCGGATCGCGGCTCGGGCTGGCCCACCGGCGCCGCCACGGCAGGCGCGTCCGCCGCGACGGACGCCCGTGGAGAAAACAGCAGCCGGCCGGAAGCAGTGACAGCCGCGGCCGCCGTAAGAAAACTCCTGCGCGAGATCTTCATGGCACACCTTTCACGTTGGGACGCGGAAAAGGGAGTGTTGCTAATCTTCTTCGCCGCACGCGCTCTTCTACTGCAGCCCGAAACACTTTCCCAGCAGAATATACTCGCCATAGGTCAGCAAGCTACAGGCAAACAGATAGCCTCCGATCGGGATCAGACCCAAAGCGCCCGAGGTTTCCATTCCGAACAACACCCGCACAATGCCGGGCACCAACAGGATCTTGAGCAGGTCGACGATCGTCTCGCCGAAAGTCGCCGCCGCGTCCGACTTGCTGTCGAAGGCCAGCCAGCCAATGAACAGGTAGACGGGGATATTCAGGACAACCAAGCAAGTGATCACCACGGAGTTGTCCTCCATTGTCACGTCTTACCACGAAAGGCCGACACGACGCCAAGAATGGATCGATCTGCCTATCCGTCCAGTCATTCGTCAAATACCGTTTGCACGGCGCCAATCCACGCGAATTCAATGGCTGGGTGGTACTCACCCTCAGCCTCCTTGGTGAGTGCCACGCTGCTGAGGGCATCAGAACGAAATGTCCTCCCCCCCAGGCGGCTTCGCCAAGTCCGTTCGCACGAGTTCATTGTTCACCACCCCCCACCGCTCTCCCGTCCACTTCTCGAGAAGAGGTTGCAGCAACTTGATTCCCTTGAATGAATCTCTATTTCGCGGGTTCGTTTGGTACGCTTCGACGATGCGTGCCACTTGCTCCTGGGGCACGTCCTCGAAGAACGACAACAGGTACCTGACCTTCCATGCTGAGTCATCCCAATCCGTCGAAACGCCATAGGCATAGAGTGCGCATTCAAATAGCCGGGATTTGTCCGGCAGGCGCTTGTGAAGCAGATGAAATACCTTGAGGGCTATGCTATCGGTGTCAGACCAACGACACCCACCAAGCCCCTGCATTTTCCCCATGAGGCCATAAGGGTCAAGCCCCAATCGGATGGGGATGAGTGGTACACCTCTCCCAATGGCCACACCCGCTTCCTGATCTGTCCAATCGCTGTCGTGATAATCCTCGGAGAGCAAAGCGACTAAAGCATCCATGCTGGACAAGGCCCGCTCAATCTCACGCTGCCATTCTTCGGTCGGTTCGATATCCTCATGAGCTACGAAAGCGGCTATTCCACAGCGAGCCAATGATTGCTTGAGCCTTGATGCATCCTCTTTGACCGAAGACTTGTGGCTGAGGAAGACTCGCACGTGCTCCGGCCCCCATATTCGCTGCAATGCCTCAACCGGGACCGACGAGGCGGCCGTGCGCGGTCGATAGAGTCCGCTTCCTTCTCGCCAATGGCCGCTTTCGGTCGATTCCATCTCGATAAAGACTTCGCTGACGTGTTCGTTCTGGCTATTATCTACCTTGTTGATGTCGGCTGCTATGCGACCCCGAAGGTCATCCTTACTTTCCATCACTCGGAAGTGGAGATCCTCCGACACCGTGAGTGTGATTGCGTGTCCATAGGTCCCACCGTTCCAGTTGTCATAGTCCCAACCTTCGTGAACGGCGACGACACCGTTGACCACAATCTCTCTCAGAAGTGCCTCCCCCGTTCGCTCATAGAGGCGGCTGAGCGTTGCAAGGTACGAATCCACCCTGCCTGGCAGCTGAAAATGCAGATCACCCTTCGGCATTTCACGTCCTCCGTTCTGGGCACGCGAAGTCTGCCCAAGAATCACCTTGGGCAAGGGTTCACAAAACGGGACATCACTATAATGGTCGGGAGTTTTCGGGCGCGTGAATAAGGTGGATTCGCCGATGAGGAGTGGAGACTCCAGGAGGCGAATGGATGACGAGGACGCGTAGAACGTTTTCGGAGGCTTTCAAGGCGAAGGTGGCGCTGGCGGC
>JAPLNP010000421.1 GCA_026401055.1 Planctomycetia bacterium | reverse complement strand
TCTGCGCGTTCCTCGGGCCACAGCGACACTTGGCCACCGAGTATTGCGGCCGGCTCGATACGACCGACCTGGGCGAACCGTGCGTCACCAGCCCCGCGCTTCAGGACGGGCGGCTGTACATCCGCGGCCAGGAACACCTGTTTTGCATCGGAAAGTGACGTGAGCGAGTCGAATCCAACCACGAACCCGCTCGACCTGAGCTTCGTCGACCAGGTGGTCGAGGCCCAGGGACGCCGGCCCGAGGCGGTCATCCCGATCCTCCAGGCGATCCAGGCCCATTGGCGCTACCTGCCGCCCGAGGCGCTCGAGCGAGTGTGCGCGCTGACGGAAATCACGCCCGCGGCGATCACCGGCGTCTCGACCTTCTACATGCAATTCCGCCACCGCCCGGTCGGCCGGCACATCATCCACGTTTGCCACGGGACGGCGTGCCACGTCAAGGGCGCGGCCCTGATCCACGAGGCGCTCGCCCGGCGGCTGCGGCTCGCCGACGGCAAGGACACCGACGCCGAGGGGCTTTTTACGGTCGAGAAAGTCGCCTGCCTGGGCTGCTGCACGTTGGCGCCCGTCGTGCAAATCGACGGCGTGACCTATGGGCGGCTCACTCCCACGACCGTGCCCGAGGCGATCGACGATTTCCTCCGCCGACGGGACGCCCCCGCCCGGGAGACTCGGCGACCGGTCGTCTTCGACGGCGAGCCGGTCGGCGAGATCCGCATCGGGTTGGGCTCGTGCTGCGTCGCCCAGGGCAGCGGGAAGGTCCGCGAGGCGATCGACCGCGTCCTGGCCGAGACCCGGGCGGCGGCGGTGGTCAAGCGGGTCGGCTGCGTCGGCATGTGCCACCAGACGCCGCTGGTCGAGATCGTCTCGGCCTCGGGCACGTCGAAGCTCTACGCCAAGGTGACGCCCGAGAGCGTCGCGCCCGTCGTCTTGAAGCACTTCCGGCCACGAGGGCTGGCGCGTCGGCTCGGCTATCGGGCGGTCGGCTGGCTCGACCGGCTGCTGACCGACGAGCCGGGCAACCCCGTGGTCCGCCACGCGATCGACCCGCGCGAGGGGCCCGTCTGCGCGTTCCTCGGGCCACAGCGACACTTGGCCACCGAGTATTGCGGCCGGCTCGATCCGACCGACCTGGACGAGTATCTTCGCCACGACGGGTTCAAGGCCCTCCAGCGCTCTCTGGAGTATTCGCCGCAGCAGATCATTGACGAGGTCGAGGCGAGCGGTCTTCGCGGACGCGGCGGGGCCGGGTTTCCCACGGCCAAAAAGTGGGCCGCCGTGCGCGAGGCCCCGGGCGAGCCAAAATACATTGTCTGCAATGGCGACGAGGGCGATCCCGGCGCGTTCATGGACCGCATGTTGCTCGAGTCGTTCCCCTACCGCATCATCGAGGGCATGGCCATCGCCGCCCGGGCCGTCGGCGCCGAGGAGGGCGTCTTCTACATCCGCGCCGAATATCCCTTGGCCGTCGAGCGGATCACCGAGGCCATGCGGGAGTGCGAAAAGCGGGGCTTGTTGGGCGATTCGGTGATGGGGCAGCCCGGACGACTACGCCTTTCGCTCAAGCAAGGGGCCGGGGCGTTCGTCTGCGGCGAGGAGACGGCGCTGCTGGCGTCGATCGAGGGCCGGCGCGGCATGCCCCGACTCCGGCCGCCCTATCCGGCCCAAAACGGCCTGGGCGGAAAGCCGACCCTGGTCAACAACGTCGAAACCTACGCCCTGCTGCCCTGGATTTTCCGCCACGGGGCCGGGCAGTTCGCCGCGCTCGGGACCGCCAAGAGCAAGGGCACCAAGGTCTTCGCCCTGGCCGGAAAGGTCCGTCGCGGCGGGCTGATCGAAGTGCCCATGGGCGTGACTGTCCGCCAGATCGTCGACGAGATCGGAGGCGGCGTGGCCGAGGGCCGGCGGTTCAAGGCCGTCCAGGTCGGCGGGCCCTCCGGCGGATGCGTGCCCGCGGAACTGGCCGATACCACCGTCGACTATGAAGCCCTGTCCGAGGTGGGGGCGATCATGGGCTCGGGCGGACTGGTCGTGCTGGACGACTCGGACTGCATGGTCGACATCGCCCGGTACTTCCTCGAATTCACGCAGGACCAGTCGTGCGGCAAGTGTACGTTCTGCCGGATCGGCACGCGGCGGATGCTGGACATCCTTGCGCGGATTTGCGAGGGTCGCGGAAAGTCCGGCGACTTAGGTGAGCTGGAGGAACTTGCCGTCATGGTCAAGGCCGGCAGTATATGTGGTCTGGGCAAAACGGCCCCCAACCCCGTGCTGTCGACGCTCCGCTATTTCCGCGAGGAGTACGAGGCCCACCTGGCCGGGCGTTGTCCGGCGGGAAGGTGCAAGGCACTCGTTCGCTACCGGATCACCGACGATTGCATCGGCTGCACGCTCTGCGCCCAGCGCTGCCCGGTCGACGCTATCTCGATGACCCCGTACGTCCAACACCGCATCGACTTGGACAAGTGTACGCGGTGCGACACCTGCCGCCAGGTGTGTCCGGCCGACGCGGTGATTGTGGAGAGTGAACAGGTGGCACGTCCCTGAGCAGCGAAGGGCGTGGTGTGGAGCATCACCACGCCCTTCGTTCCTCAGGGCGTGCCACCCCAAGGACCCAAAGCACAGCCATGCCGACGATCAGGATTGACAATAAGACGATCGACGTTCCGCCCGGGGGAACGATTCTCGACGGCGCGAGGCGGCTGGGGATCGACGTGCCGACGCTGTGCTTCCTCGACGGATTGACGCCATCGACCTCCTGCCTCGCGTGCATGGTCAAACTCCGGGGCGAAGGCCGGCTGGTGCCCTCGTGCGCCACGACGGCCGTCGACGGGATGGACGTCGAGAGCGAGACCGACGAGGTCCACCGGGTCCGACGCGCGGCGCTGCAGTTGCTCCTGAGCGACCACCTGGGCGATTGCCTCGCGCCGTGCCAACGGACGTGTCCCGCGGGCATGGACATCCCGTTGATGCTCCGTCAGATTGCCGATGGCCGCCCGGCGGAGGCGATCGTGACCGTCAAGCGGGACATTGCCCTGCCGGCCGTCTTGGGCCGGGTTTGCCCGGCGCCGTGCGAAAAGGGATGCCGCCGCGCGAAGGCCGACGCCGCCGTGGCCATCCGCGAGCTGAAACGCCACGTGGCCGACGTCGACCTGGCTTTGGAGAATCCGTATCAGCCCGAATGTCGTCCGGCCTCGGGCAAGCGAGTGGCGATCCTCGGCGCCGGGCCGACCGGACTGGCCGCCGCGTGGCACCTCGCGCGGCAGGGACACGCCGCGATGCTGCTGGATCGCAATGCGATTGCCGGCGGACGACTGCGAACCGAGTTCACGCCCGACGATCTCCCGCAGGCGGTTTTGGACGCCGAGATCGGGCTGATCCTCCGCCTCGGCGCCGAATTGCGGCCGAACACGGCGATTGACGACAGTACCGTGTTCGATGATCTCCGAAAACGCTTCGACGCGGTGTTGGTCGCCTGTGGCGCGGCGGCCAAGGAGCAGGCCGGACGCTGGGGGCTGGCCGTCGCCGAACGCGGCGTTCGCGTCGACCGGGGAACCTTCCAGACAGGCCTGCCGGGCGTGTTTGCGGCGGGCGGCGCGATCCGGGGCAAGTGCCTCGTCGTGCGAAGCGTGGCCGACGGCAAGGAGGCCGCCGTCGCGATCGACCGCTTCCTGATGGGCCGGCCCCCTGAAGCGGAGCATCCCTTCTCCGTTCGGATAAAACACGTCACGGCCGCGGCGCTGGCCACGATGCTCGCGACCGCTTCCGGCGCGTCGCGGCGCGAGCCGGACGCCGGCTTCGGGCCGTGGACGTTGGCAGAAGCCGCCGGCGAGGCCGCCCGGTGCCTGCACTGCGACTGCCGCGATCAGGAGGGCTGCAAGCTGCGGCGTTACGCCGCGGCGTATCGCGCCGACGCCAGCCGCTATGGGTCCGCCGACCGAGAGTTCCGCGAGGTCCGCGCCGCCTCGGGCGTTGTCTACGAGCCGGGCAAGTGCATCGACTGCGGACTGTGCATCCAGATCGCCGCCCGAAGCACCGACTCGCTGGGGCTGACGTTCGTCGGCCGCGGGTTCGACGTCCGCGTGGGCGTCCCCTTCGACCGGTCCTTGGATGAGGCGCTGGGCGAGTTGGCGGCCGAGTGCGTCGAAGCCTGTCCGACCGGGGCGTTATGTTTCGTCGAGCGGTCGGACCAAGAGAGCGCGAGAAGGCCACCCTGACAGGTCTCGGTAAGGGTGGCACGCCCTGAGGAACGAAGGGCGTGGAGAATCGGCACAACCACGCCCTACGTTCCACACGGCGTGCCACCCCATCGGCGTTACGCGACGGCTTCGGCCATTCGGTCGGCGGCGACGGCCAGTCGCACGAGTTCGGCCAGGGAGCCGGCTCCCGTTTTCTGGAGCACGTTGGCGCGGCGGAGTTCGACGGTCCGCAGGCCGATCTGGAGCTCGGACGCGATCACCTTGTTCGGCTTGCCGGCCACCATGGCCTGCATCACGTCGCGTTCGCCGGGGGTCAGTTGCGTGAATCGCGTCTGGAGCCATTCGGCGCGCCGCCGGGCTTCGCGCCGCCGGCGATGCCACTCGATCGCCTTGCAGATGCTGGACCAGAGGTCGTCCTCGCGGCAGGGTTTCTCCAAGAACGTCACCGCGCCGGCACGCATGGTGTGTACCGCCGTCGGGATGTCGGCGTAGCCGGAGATGAGAATGACCGGCAGGGTGACCCCGTCGTCGTGGAGCTTCTCCTGCAACTGGACGCCGCTCATGCCCGCCATCCGCACGTCCGTCACGAGGCAGCCCAGCCACGACGGGTCGAAATCGTCGAGGAATTCCTCGGCGGAAGCGTAGCCTTGGGCGTGCACGCCCTTGGAGGTGACCATGGCGACGACGGACTCGCGGGCGGCCCAGTCATCGTCGACGACAAAGACCCTTGGCAGTTCTTGCATGATATCGTCCCTGAGAAGAGAGTGGGAGGGTGAAGGAGAAGAGGCTGCCTCCGTCCGCGTTTCGCTCGGCCTGGATGTGCCCGCCGTGGTCTTCCACAATCGAGCGGCAGATGGCCAGGCCCACGCCCATTTCGTTGGCTTTGGTCGAATAGAAGGGTTTGAAGACGTGTTGGAGATCCACGGCCGCGATCCCGGCGCCCGTATCGCGAACCGCGACGCGCAGGGTGCCTCGGTCGTTGGGCCGCGCATCGAGCTGAAGCCGGCGGCAGCCGGTGTCCGTCGCCGCCATGGCGTCCACGGCGTTTTGCACGAGATTGACAAGGACTTGTTCGATCTGCACCTCATCGGCGACGACCGGGGGCAGGAACCTGGCGGGCGAGAAGGTCACCGCGACCCCCTCCCGTCGCGTCCGCGGCTCCAACAGATCGAGCACTTTCGCGATCAACGCATTGAGATCAAGCTCGCCGCGGCATGGTTTGGCCTTGCGAATCGTGCTTCCGATCCGGCGGACGATCGCGCCGGCCCGGGTCGATTCCTCCGCGATCCGCTCCAGCCACGTCAGCAGATCCCCCGACTTGGTGCCGGAGCGAACCACCTCGGCCGAGGCATGGGCGTAGTTGGCAATGGCGTAGAGCGGCTGTGCGATTTCGTGCGCCAACTCGGCCACGGTCCTGCCCATCGTGTTGAGGCGGTGCACGTGCGCCAGATCCGCGAGGCGCCGCCGGGAACGCTCTTCCGCCCGCTTGCGCAACGTGACGTCATGGATGGTGACCACCAGCGTCGTCACCGCGCCGTCAACGACGACCGGCGCGCCATGCGCCTCGTACCACCGCCCGTTCGGTATGGCGTATTCCCAGCGGTCGGGACGCCCGGTTTCATAGCTGCGGCGAAGACGTTGCTGGAACTCCTCGTGCCGCGCCGCTGGAAGGTAGTCCATCGCACATCGGCCAACCATCTCCATGGGAGGTCCGCCGACGAGGCGGTGATTGGCGGACGTGATCGTCCCTTCGCGGTCGAGCGTCAGGATCATCGCCGAAGCATGCCCCAACTGGGTTTCCAGCCCCTGCTCCGACTTGCGGAGAATCTCGTTCTCGCGGCGGCAGGCATCGAGTTGTTGCTCGAGTGAGCGGAGTCTGCCCGCCGGTTCAGCGGCGCGCTCTTGGGCCGAAGCATCCACTGCCACGAATGGATTCATCGACACGTCCTCCGTGATCGCCCGGCCGGCGCAAGCGTCTGCGAATAAGACAAGGTGGGGGAGGCCGGTACGGCCGTGTCGCCCTGATTATTCCAGACGGGTTAAACGATGTCAACACGCGATTGCCACCATTCTTGTCGGAAAACGGTGTTTGCCTGGAACAAGACGTGTTCTCCACGGGTACCCGCAAGAAAACGCCGCGGCTACCCGTACTTTCGCGGAGCGAAAGGCGACACTCGTTTTCACGCCATTCTTCACGAATACTCCTGGTACAGCGGCGTGATGATCAATTCCGGCACCAGGACGTGGGCGGGAAGCCGGGCGATCGTGACCACGCAGGCGGCGATGTCTTCCGGATGAACCATCAGCGCCTTCCGCTCGTCGGGAACCGGGACCGGCCGATTCGCGAGGATCGGAGTGTCCACCTCGCCGGGGTAGATGTTCGTCACGCGAATGCCGTGGGCACGCTCTTCGAGCCCGACGGCCGTCCCGAGGGCCGTCGCCGCGAACTTCGCCGCGCAGTAGCCCGGCCCGGCCAGATGCATCGCCCGCTTGCCGGCGACCGACGAAATGTTGACGATCAATCCGCCGCCGCGGCGTCGCATCCCGGGCAGCGCCGCGTGGAGGACGTTGAACAAGCCGGTCGCGTTCACGGCCAGCAGGCGGTCCCAGTCGGCCGGGTCCAACTCGGCCATCGACCGTCTGGCCACGTTGATGCCCGCGCTGTTGACCAGAATGTCCAACGGGCCAAGCCGCTCCTCCGTCCACGCCAGCAGTGCCGCCACCGCGTCGCGATCGGTGACGTCGCACGGCCGGGCGAGGATTTTCCCGCCCGGGCGACACTCCGCGGCGTCCTGGAGCTTCTTCTCGCCGCGTCCGCAGATGGCCACGCGGCAGCCTTCGTCGGCCAGCGCGGCGGCGATTCCCAGCCCGATCCCGCTCCCCCCGCCCGTGACCAGGGCGACCTTGCCTTTGAGTTCCCGCATGATGCGTCTCCGATGGTAGTGGTCAGTGGCCAGTCGTCAGTCAAATCGACGGATCGAGAACCACCTTCAATAAGCCGCTTTCGCCCGAGTGGAGGCGGTCAAACCAGCGTGGACCCTCGGCCAACGCCACGACCGCGCTCGTGAGCGGATCGACGTCGACGGCGCCGCGGGCGATCATGTCGAGACACTCCGGGTACTCGCCCTGCGACGCGCAGGACCCGCGAAGCGAAAGCTCTCGCGTCACGACGGCCTGTAGCGGCAACTCGACCCGCGGCGACACGTTGCCCACCAGTACAAGCTCGCCGCCCTTGCGAAGACACGCGACGGCCGTCGCGAGCGTCGAGCCGATTCCGACCACCTCGAGCGCCGCGTCCGCGCCGCGGCCTTCAGTCAAATCGGCCACGGCGGCGGGAACGTCCACGGCGTCCGCCCGCCATTGCCACGCCGCGCCGAACCGGCCGGCCAGCGCAAGCCGATGGTCGTCGAGGTCCACCGCGATGATCCGCCGACAGCCGGCCGCCCGCAACGCCTGGATCACCAACAGCCCGATCATGCCGGCGCCGATCACCGCGACCGTGTCGTCCGGCGCGAGCGTCATGCGCCCGACGGCGTGTACGGCCACCGAGAGCGGTTCGACCAGGGCGGCCCGGCGGAAATCCAGTCCCTCGGGCAGGCGATAAAGGATGTGCCGCGGCACGGCGACGTACTCGGCCATGGCCCCGTCCTGGCGATACTCGTCGCACGAGACGCCCAGCACCCGGCGATGGTCGCAGAGGTTGATCCGTCCCTGGCGGCAGAAGAAGCACCGGCCGCAGTAGATGGTCGAGTCGAAGGTCACCCGGTCGCCCTCGGCCCAGTCGCCCACGTCGGTCCCCAGCCGCGCGACGACGCCGGCCGCCTCGTGTCCCATGATGACCGGCGGCACGCGGCGGCCCGTGCCGCCGTCCATCCCATGCACGTCGCTGCCGCAGATCCCGCAGGCCCTCACCTCGACGAGCACGTCCTCCGGCCCGAGGGCCGGCACGGGCACGTCCTGCATCTCGAAGTGGTTGTACTGGGTGAGGACGAGCGCTTTCATGGGTATGTAGGCCGGATTGAGACCCCGGTGCAAGAACCGAGCCGCGACCGTAAGGGAGCGGTGCGAGCGACGCCACCACCCTGCCGAGCATTCTACCAGGGACCGACGGAACCACAAGCCCCGGGGCTGCCCACAATCGACGCGGAAACGAGAGTCGCCTTTCGCTCCGCGAAAGTAGCGCCGTATCCACGCTACTTTCGCGGAGCGAAAGGCGACAATACGGCAGTTCACAGTGTCGGCTGACGACCCGGTCTATTTGGCTTGCGGCGCCGCGTTCGGGTCGAGGACGATCCGCGCGTCGGTTTGACCCGGCTCCGTGTCGACGGCCGCGCTGAACCGCATACTGTGGTCATTCGTCTTCGGTGGCGGTCCGATGTAAGCCATCAGCGCCAGCGGAAGGTTCGGCAATTGCCGGATTGTGAACCGCCCGTCCTTGCCGGTCGGCTTTTCGGTGAGCCGGCGTGGACCGTCTGGGGAAGACCGTGGCCGGGC
>JAPLNP010000136.1 GCA_026401055.1 Planctomycetia bacterium | reverse complement strand
TCCAAAATGGTAGCCTGGGAGGGCTGCCAAATCCATACCAAACCTCGCGTGCCGGATTTTACCAACCCCCTCCGGCCGACGATAGATCGTTCTCTGCGCAAATCGTAGTACCATCATAACGACAGTGCCATTCGGGACAGGCACCGTCGCCGGAGGCCGTGTTTGCGGGGACAAGACCTATCGCGGCGACGGAGCCAGTCCCCCTTTGCGCCGGTGATGATTCTACTACTTCTGCCAATCCATGCCCAGCGGGCCGCCGTCGTCCATCCAGCCGAGCGATTGCCAGACGGCCGGATCGATCGTGTCGGGGAAGAAATGGACGCTCCCGTCGCACAAGAGGCCGTTGACGCCGTTCGGGTGCAGACTCCGCGACGCCACCGAGTTGTACGGCGTGTCCGCGGCAATGCACGGAAGGTTCTTCTCCGGATAGTTACCCTTGCCGCCTTGGCAGAACGTCGGCCAGTTGAGCAGGTTGTCGGGCTCGTTGCTGTTCGGGGTGAGTCTTATGTGCAGGAACTGCGAGCCGGCTCGATTCGTGATCGGAAACCCGCGAATGTCGTCCGGCAGGCCGGTCAGATACTCGCCGAACGCGAGCGTCTTGGACAGGCCGTCGCGAATCTCGTTGAACTTCGCGCCATAGTTGTACGTGAACACGGCCCGGCGCGCGGCGGGAAGCCCTCCACCCAATCCCATGACGCCGCGCGGATCGTCCATGCCGGTGTCGCCGTCGTTCAAGCCCGAGACGATGCAAAGGTAGTTGGTGCAATAGAACTCGGGCAGATCGGCCGCCGTCGAGACGACGCCGGCGGTGGTGCGCTTGGTGCGTCCGCCCCGGCCGTCGCTCGGGCAAAGGTAGACGGACACGCCCTGGCCGTTGAGGTTTTCCGGCCACAAGTCCTTGGCGCTGGAGTCGTAAGGCCGAATGCCTCTCTGCTGCATGGTGAGCATGGCGTCGTACATCTGCTGCTGTTCGACGTAGGGCATCAGGTAGTACAAGGCGTAGGGCCAGTCGGTGCCGTGCATGCACGCCAGCGGCAGGCTGCCGAAGGATGCGTGATAGTTGTGCAACCCGACGCCGATCTGTTTCAGATTCGACGTGCACTGCATTCGCCGCGCGGCCTCCCGCGCCGCCTGGACCGCCGGCAGCAGCAGGGCGATCAAAATGCCAATGATCGCGATGACCACGAGCAGTTCCACAAGCGTAAAAGCCTTCGCGCGTCTCATTGTCCTTGCCTCGCGGTCGAAAAGAGGGTTGTCGGCGGCCGTGCCACATGTCCATGCACGATAGACAGAGCACTACTTCCCCGGTGGTTCCTTGATGAAACGCTGTTGAACCTCCTGCACCAACTGCCGCATCGACTCGGGGAAATCCCGGGCCAAGGGGTCGCCGGCGTTCTTCTGGCGACGGAGCCAATCGAACCGCGCGAGCATGTTCGCCCGGGCATGGGTCATGTGGGCCGCCATGGCCCGACGCGCCGCGGCGCCGTCCCGACGGCCAACGGCCTCGGCGATGTCGCGGTGCAGTTCGTAGTTGTCGCGATAGTAGGTGGATAGGGGGCGGTTCCACGCCTCGGGCGCGTCCGTGCGATGGCGAAACATCTGGATCATGATCTGCTTGTCGGCAATGACCTTCACGACCTGCCGGTTGCCCGCCACCCGCAGCAGTAGCATGTGAAAGGCAAGGTCGGCCAGCATCCACTCGCCCATCAGAGGCACCATGTCCTCGTCGCGTCCGGCGCGGAACCGGTCGACCAGGGCCTCGAGCGCGCCGAGGTAGTCTTGCAGGTTCTCCAACTCGGCCGGCTTGATCCGCCGCGCCGCCTTGACGACGGCGGCCGCTTCGAGCATGCCGCGAAGGTCGATCAATTCGAGCAATTCGCGCCGCCGGATGCGTCGAACAAAGGCCCCCTGCCGAGCGATCTGGACGACGAGGCCCTCGCTGACGAGCTGGGTAATGGCCTCTCGGACGGGAATATGGCTGACGCCGATTTCCTTGCCGAGTTCGACGGGCGAAAGGTGAGCCCCCTCGCCCAGACTGCCGTCGATGAGCTGTCGGCGGATGTGCTGATAAGCGCGATGCTTCAGGCTAGCTGGCCGCGGGGCCCCCTCTTGGGTGGGCTCGAAGTGTTCCATGGCACCCCCTTCTATATCCAAATATATTCTGAATATACAGAAAACGCGGCCCGCGGTCAATACCCCGGATGAACACCCGTCGGCATCGGAACGTGGAAGGCCGAGTCCGCCGGCATCCACTCGCCCATCAGAGGCGCCACGTCCTCGTCGCGCGCGTGCCAGGCAGAAGCCGCCTCGGCCGCGACCGACAACCGCAGTCGTCACGCAAACACGTGCCGACTCACGACCCGGCGACTCCGGGCGGCCCGGCGCCGCGCGCCGCCGCGAGGAACTCATCCACGTCAAACACGAAGCCAAACGCCAAGGCGACCCGCCAAAGCCCCAACTCCTTGGCCCATTGCCGCCGGGCGCTGTCCTTGTTCTCCACGGCCGTCGTCGCGTCGCGGAAGGCGGAGCACAGGATGCCGGCGCCGCTCATTTCGTGCATGCCGCCGGGCGAGAGCAGCAGGCACCAGTTGATCGCAAAGCCGGCATAAACAAGGTGGTTCACGCCGGCCGCCTTGCACAAGCCGAACAGTTGTTCCCCGTCTTCGGCAACGCCCTCCTCGCCCAACGGCCGAGCCTCGGGAGCGAAGTCGAGCCGGGCGAAGCCGGCGGCGACGTCCGCCTGGTTGTGCTTGCCCACAAAAACGTTGTCGCTGCGGAACTGCCGCAACCGCTCGAGGGTTGGATCGGCGGCGATGGTTTCCCGGGCTTTGGGCGGCTCTGCGGCGAGCTTCTTCGCCCGCTGGTAACCCGGCAGGTTCTCGTAGTACCGGCCACCGCCGACGAAGTGGAAGAGGGGCACGCCGGCGGCGCGGACCCCGCTCAACAGCTTGGGAAAGACCTCGCGGCAGATCGCGTTGGCCCGGGGGATGTACTCGACGCACCGATACCAGCCTGGAAATTCGGCCGGCGTGCCGCTGTCCCAGGCGTGCATGACCACGACGGCCGTATGGCGGAGGTCCAGCTCCATCGCGGCTTTCTTCCATCCGCCGTAGCCTTCCGCCGGAACATCGCGATTGGGATCGGCGTCGAACTGTTGGTAGTAACTCGCCGGCACGCGGACGATCCGCGGGCCTGGCTCGGGCCGCGCGGCGGGCTCCGTCGCGGCCGTCAAAGCCGGCGCCCCCACCGCGGCCGCGACCAGTCCCCCGGCCGACTCGCGCAGGAATTCCCGCCGGCTCTTGTTGTCAGGGTCGCTCATCGGGTTCGCTCCAATTCATGCGAGTGAACGAACGAAAACGGGGCACGCCTATCGTGCATATGGCACCGGGTCAGTTCGCGGCGCGTCCTACGACAACACCGTGTAGCCTTCCTCCTCCAAAGCGCCCAGGCAACGATCTAGAGCGGGCGCGCATCTTCCGAGGAGGTTAGAGCACGTCAGGTCTACGGCGCTCTCCTCGTAGACCCGAACCTCCAAATCACCCTGCGTCTCCGTTACAACCGGTTTCGAGTAGTACTCCCGAATATCTGAGACTGCAAATCCCTTCGGGTCGACTTCGATCCTGTAATTCCGGAGCGTCACGGTTCGCGTCTGGGAATTGATAACCTCGAAACGTGCGAGAAACACACAGCGGTACCGGTCTGCCGCCGTAACCCTCTGTTCGTCCATACCTCCCTCCTCCTTTGCATTCCAGAAGCATTGGAAACGGTTTCTCACACCTTTCCCGTGGTTGCGTACACCCGTGTTTTTGTGGGCGACGGCAACTGAAACCAACCATCGAACAGGGTGACGAGTCCTGCGTACACCCGTGTTTTTGTGGGCGACGGCAACGTACTGGAGTGGCTGTTGTTCGCGGCCTACCCTGCGTACACCCGTGTTTTTGTGGGCGACGGCAACGCCCCGCGACGAGCGGGGCCGCGAACAGTTCCCTGCGTACACCCGTGTTTTTGTGGGTGACGGCAACGCAAGAGATAGTGGGTGGGGTTTCCCTTCCCCTGCGTACACCCGTGTTTTTGTGGGCGACGGCAACGTGGGTGTGTCGGCCCAATGGCTGGCAACCCTGCGTACACCCGTGTTTTTGTGGGAGACGGCAACGAAGTCGATCGCCGCCCCGGCTCTCACCACCCTGCGTACACCCGTGTTTTTGTGGGCGACGGCAACCGGCGCGGAAGCGGGGCCTTATCTCCTTCCCTGCGTACACCCGTGTTTTTGTGGGCGACGGCAACAGTTGGAGTCTCGACATCACGGACGCGGATCCTGCGTACACCCGTGTTTTTGTGGGCGACGGCAACATCGCCGGCATCCTCAGCAACACCGCGAATCCTGCGTACACCCGTGTTTTTGTGGGCGACGGCAACAAACTGCGCGCCTTGCCAAACGTCGTGCCCCCTGCGTACACCCGTGTTTTTGTGGGCGACGGCAACGCATCGGCCGTATCCTCGTTCATCGCCGTAGCTTACGAGCAAGAAACGCTGCGAAAAATACAAAAACGGTGTTCGGTGAGCGGTCCCAAAGGGCGATTTTCGCCACTTACTCGGGCACCTTCTCAACCTTGAGGCCACGCAGGTTGGCCTTCGGCCGCCGACTCGCGATTGCCCGTGGGCTAGCGAGCGACTCATGGCGGCCTCATCGAATTGTCAAAGAGCCATCCACCAAAAAGTCAGGATATCCTCTGAACTTCGCATTGTTGTCTGATAAGCCCCTCGATGTCAACCGTTGCCAGATTCCTCGCCGCATTGTAGTCCGCGTCCGCCATGTAAGCACACTCCGGGCATTCGAATCGCGTCGCCAAACCGTTCTTCCGGTGCGTGTCGCGGTAAGCGCGGGTGAATTCGACGTGGATGAAGCCGCATTTGCTGCAACGCCGGCTGGTGTACCTCGCCGCCACCCGGCGAACCTGGATACCTTGTTCCTTGGCTTTGTATTCGATGAATTGCTGCAACTCGTGGTAGCGCCACCGCTCCCCCAGGAACGTGCCGCTCAGTACGTCGGCAAGTCCCGAAAGGTCCTCCATCTGAACGACGCCCGCCCCGTTATTCACGGCGAAGTCGACGACGGATGCGGAGAGTTGGTGGTTCAGCGTAGTATACGCATGGTTGATCTTCCCATACAACTGCTCGATCGAACGCAGTTTGCGATTGCGACCGTGGCCTGACCTCGCTGTCGCGCTGGATAGCGGCGATTTTCCTCCTCGCAGCATGCTGCGCCGCCGCGCCATCGTCTGCCGTTGCAGCGTCCGAATGCGCGCGCCAAGAGCCGCAAAATGGTTCCAACCGAGCCGAGCGTGACCGTTGTTGATCGCGGCGTAGAGCGGACAGGCGAACCCTACGTCCACGCCGACAATGCGGTCCTCCGAAAGTCGCGGGTTCTCCACCAACGGAAAATCATACGTGACGTAAAGCCACCACCGGCTGGTTCGCTCTTCCTGTTTGACTTCAAAGCAACGCTGGCGGTAGCCTTCCGGGGACTGGCTCTCATTGTCCAGCAGACGGTTCAAGATAGCCCGCTGCCCATCGTTGAGTTTACCGGTTTTGAGGATGATTCTTGGGTACGGACGAAGACAGATCATCAAATCAAGCTCAACGTCACCGTTGCCGTTGCGTTCGAGCCGACGGTACCCTTGCTTGTCGCATCGGATCGGGATCGCCATATTCAGCCGAAAGGTCGGCAGCGCCGCCTTTCCCTTGATGACGTCTTGCCATTTGCTCTTCGAGGTAAGGCCACGAATCTTGTACTGGCTCAGGGCGCCGCAAATCGAGTCGGGCAGCGCGCCTGTCTTGGAGATGCGGTCGAGGTCCTCGTCCCGCGTGCCCTCGCTCTTGAGCATTTCGCGCAGCCATTTGTTCAACTCCGAGATCTTGGCCTTCTTGACGTCCTCCGCGCGGCCGGTGCGCCAAAGGTGAAAGGCCAGGTAGTTCTCACTGACTATGAGATTGGCGAGCCGAAAAACGCGATAACGAACGTCACGCACCGCCTGCGCCAAGTCGTTCCATGACATATCGCCGGCCGGCTTCAAGATCTCGATCTTGAAGACCTTGATTGTTCGCTTCGTCTTCTCTTCGGCGGCCATGGTCGCGACGACATCCGTCGGTTAGGTGCGCGGGGCTGTAATGTGCAATCCCGGGCGTTCTCCGCGCCGGGTGACGTTTTTGTCACGCCGGGGATTCTTTGGCTTCAGACGCCTATTCTATCAGGGATCGGCCGCTCCGCAAGTAGTGGGGGCGTGGCCACCGTGCGGGAATGTAGTCTACTTGACTATTGACTTTCCCCCCGAAGGGCTATGAGGTATGCACCCAGTCAAGACGACCTATCGCAACGAACGCCTCCGCCCGATTCCTTCGCGGCCGATTTCTGGTTACAATCAAGGTTTCCAAGCGGGAGAGGGCGCGAAATGAGCCGAATCGAGTTTTTCTGGCGGAAGGCGAAGCTGGTGGCGATGGCCGCAGCTATGTGGCTGGCCGTGTACGGGCAGGCGCTGGCGGCGGGAAAGGGGAAGAAGTCCGCCCCGGCGCCGGACGCCGGCGGCGCGGCCGAGAGCACGCACGGCTGGGTGCTGCCCTATTTCCTCCTGCTCTTGGCGATCGGCCTGGGCATGCTCGTGGTCTGCCGCAGCAGCCGTCGCTCGGATCGTGCGAAACCCAAGCAGTACGAGGGCCTGGACACGTCCGGCAAGTAGGCCGCTGCCGAGAACAGGCGCCGTGGCGGTGACGTTTCTCCCCGTGCCGCGCCGGTTTGCGCCACGGAGCCAGTCCCCCTCTTTCCGGGCTCAATCCGGAATCGACTCGCCGGCCACCAGTTCGTCGAAGGTTTGGCGGCGTCGGATCTGCCGGGCGCGGCCGTCGGCGACGAGAACCTCGGCGGCCATGGGCTTCGAGTTGTAGTTCGAGCCCATCACCGAGCCGTACGCGCCGGCGCAGCCGATCACCAAGAGTTCGCCGACGGCGGCGCGGGGCAATCGCCGGGCGGCGACCGAGCCGCCTTCTTCCTGGGTGAAGATGTCGCCCGACTCGCACAGCGGCCCGCCGACGATCACGTCGTCTTCCGGCCGGCTGCAATCGCCGTCGGCCGGGACGATCGCCATCGGGTGATACGCGCCGTAGAGGATGGGCCGGGCGAGATTGTTGAAGCCGGCGTCAACCAGGTAGAACCGGTTGCCGCCTTGTTGCTTGATCGCGCGGAGTTCGGTCACCAGGTAGCCGCTTTCGGCCACCAGGTAGCGGCCCGGCTCGACTTCAAGGCTCACCTTGTGGGCCAGAGCGTCTTCGAGCCGTTTGCGGGCGGCGTCCCAGAGGGCGAAGTAAGCGTCGACGTCGACGCAGGTTTCACCGTCGCGATAGGGCGTGGGCAGCCCGCCGCCGGCGCTGATCGAGCCGATGCCCGGCCCGGCTTCGAGCGCCGCTTTCTCCATCGCGCCCGAGACCAGGGCGAGGTGCGCGAGGTCGGCGCCGGAGCCGATGTGCATGTGCAGGCCGGTCACCCGGAGGCCGTAGCGCGAGGCTCGGGCGAGGCAGTCGCCAAGTTGCGCGTGCCAGATGCCGTGTTTCGAGTGTTCGCCGCCGGTGTTGGTCTTGCGGCTGTGGCCGTGGCCGAAACCGGGATTGATCCGCAGCGTGATTTCCCGGTTCGGAGCGAGGCGGCCGTACTGGTCGATCATGTCCGGCGAGCCGCAATTGGCGTGGATGCCCCGCTCGACGACCAGGCGGAGCGACTCGGCGTCAAAGATGTCGGCCGTGTAGACGATCGGCGGCGGAGTGCCGTCGGGCGGGTAGCCGGCGGCCAACGCGCGGCGAACCTCGAACGCGCTGACCGTGTCGACCAACGCCCCGCCGCGGCGCAGCAGATCGAGCACCGCCAGGTTGGAGCACGCCTTCTGGGCGTACCGGACGTGATCGAACGCGGCCAGATCCGCCAGGCGCCGGCGGATCATGGCCGCATCGTAAACGAACGTGGGCGTGCCGAACTCGCGGGCGAGGTCCGCGACCGCAATGCCGGCGATATCCACGAGCGAAGTCGGAAACGTCAGGGAATCGGTCATGCCGGAGTCTGCCTTACTTCGGCGCCATCATGGTCGCCATTTGCGACATCGCGCCGAGGCTCTTCAGCAGGCCCGACTCGAACTCCAGACGCTGGCAGACGCCGTTGGGGACGGGCCGGGTGGTGACGGTGACGTGTCCGTCGGTGCCCGCCTGCTGGAGGAACATGCCGACCATGCCCGACTGCTGTTGCACGCGCTCGTCGTTGCTCACCGCGGCCACGAACTGGGCCAGGGCGGGCAGTGCGACGCTAATCCGCATCGGGGGGACTTCCTTGCCGGCGTCGGCCTTCGACTGGTCGATCGCCGCCTTGAGCCGGGTCATGGCGTCGCGGCCGGCGCCCAGGTAAACGCTCTTGGGACCGGTCCCGACGACGACGTCGAGGTTCTCGCCCACCAGTTCGACGATCCGGTCCCGACTATCGCCCGGCGGAACGGGAATCGACAGCGTGTGGAGCTTGATGCCCTCGTGGGTCCCGGCGTCGAGCTTGATCGTCTTGGCGAGATCGGGACTCTCGGCGACGGCGGTCTGGGCCAGATCGCGGAGCACCTTGTCCAGCTTGGCCCCGTCGGCCACGGCGGCGCCGGCCACGAACGTGGCGGCGTTGGGTTCGGAAAACACCGCCAGGCCGCCGTCGACCTGTCCGGCTTCGACCGTTTCGAGGATGACGTCCACCAGACTGTCCACCAGTTGCTTGGCCTTGGCGACTTCGGCGTCGGAGAGGCCCTGGTTGCCGAGTTCCTTGGCGATCTTGACGCGGAGGTTTCCGATGTTTGCCTTCGCTCGGGCGGCGTCCGTTTTGGAGAGCGTGCCGACCCAGTTGGCGGTGGCCATCGCTTCGGGCGGGGTGAAGCCGGCGAAGTTGGTCTTGGCGTTCTTGACCAGGGCGAACTGCTCGGCCGTCTTGGAGCCCGGCTTGGCCGTGACCTCGAAGTCGACGTAGGCGTTTTTGGCTTCACTGTCGATCGAAATGCCGACCACAATCCGGTCGAGGTCATCCATCATGGCGGTGATCTGTTCGATCGTCTGCTTGGCGACCTTGGCGCGGATCGCGTGGTCTTCCTCGCTTTCGTCAGCCTGGCGATTCAGCCCCTGTTCCATGCCCAGGGTCATCCACCCGACGGCCATTTGCTTGTAGCCCGAGGGAACGTTCTTGAGCAATATCTGAACGGCCAGATCGTACTTCTTCTCGGTGCCGCCGAGCAGGACCGTCGGATCCGCCGGCGCGGCGTCCAGGCCGGCCGGGTTGATGGCCACGATCGCCCAATCGCCCTTCTTCTTGACGAACACGGGGGCACCGTTGGGGGCCTCGATCTTGGTGACCCCGTTGCCGGCGTCCTCGGTCGACAGCCCCAGCGCCCTGAGCACCAGGATCAGCTTGTCCAGGTCGGTGACGGGAAGGAAAGCGAATCCGTCGGCGACGGTCGCCGGGTTGGGGACCAAAGCGACGCCCCAGGGTCGCTTGGGATCAAGCCCCGCAAGGCCCTGGTCCTGCGTCCTGGCCTTCAGGATGCCCTCCAGGCTCTTGGCCAGTTTGGGGTTGCCTCCCAGCTTGCCGATCATGTCGAGGTCCGCCACCAAGGCGTCGTAGCCCGAAAACGAGATGGTCGCCATGGGCTCGGCGCCGGCGGTCGCGTCTTGCGCCGCGGACCACGGGGCCGCCGCGAGGAGCATGGAGACGACGAGGGTTGACAGCAGGATCCTTTTCACGATCCGTTCTCCTTCTTCTTGAACAGGGGTAAAACGGCGGCGGCGGGGCGATTGCCTTGGACCGGTGGTCGGGAGCACCCGTCGCGCGACGGGGGATGGCGGTGGGCTACCGTTCTCGGTAGGTGATCCGGCCTTTGGTCAGATCGTAGGGGGAGAGCTCGACGCGGACTTTGTCGCCGGGCACGATGCGGATGAAGTGTTTGCGCATCTTTCCGGCCACATGGGCGATAACCGCGTGTCCGCCATCCAGTTGGACGCGGAATCGCGTGTTCGCCAACGCCTCGGTCACCACGCCCTCCACTTCGAGGGCTTCTTCCTTCTTAGTCATGCTCGACACGTCTCCAACGCCAAATCGTAGGCCCTCCAGCCGAATCCCGTATCCCTAATCCTACCATTTACCGTTTTCCCGTCTAGCCGGGGGTGACGGGAATCAAGGCGTGGGCGGGCCACTGCCGGGTTGACCTGGGGAATCGCCGCGGAATACCCCCGCCTGGCTCCGGCAAATCCCGTCCAAACCCTACCGTCGCCGTCAACTTTCGGCCGGAAACCGGAACCGGCGCACCCGAGCCTGAAAAAGCTCACCCCCGGCTTGTCTCCATTCCGATTGTGCCGGTACCGCAACTGAGGGAAGATGGTAGGCTATCCATAGGGGAAGATAGGCAAAATAGAGGCCATCTTGAGTTCCCGGCAGTTTTTGGTAGGCTTCCGGAAAAGAGGGGACGTCCCGGGCGACGAACGGAGTATCTCAACGTGAACATTTTACTGGCGGCAAGCGAAGCGGTGCCGTTTTCGAAGACCGGCGGCCTGGCCGACGTCTGTGGCACCTTGCCGGGCGAACTGGCCCGATTGGGACACCAGGTCTCGGTGATCCTGCCCGCCTACCGCCAGTCCTGGTGCTGCGGCCTTCCCATCGAGAGCCTGGGTATCGACTTCATCGTGCCGATCGGGAGCAAGACCGTCACCGGCCATCTGCTTCAGAGCGCGATGCCGGGCACGAACGTGCCGGTCTACCTGGTCCAACAGGACCAGTACTTCGACCGCGACGACCTGTACCAGGTCGGCGGCAAGGATTACGTGGACAACTGCGAGCGGTTCGTCTTCTTCAGCCGATCGGTGCTCGAAGCGATTCGCCTGCTCGGTCTCGGGGTCGACGTGCTCCACGCCAACGATTGGCAGACCGGATTGATTCCGGCCTACCTCAAGATCGAGTACCACCGCATCCCGCGCTACGAGCACATCGCGTCGTTGTTCACCGTCCACAATCTCGGCTATCAGGGGAACTTCTGGCACTGGGACATGTTGCTGACCGGCCTGGATTGGAAGTACTTCAACTGGCACCAGATGGAGTTCCACGGCAGCCTGAACTTGCTCAAGACCGGCTTGGTGTTCGCCGATTCGATCAACACGGTCAGCCCCCGCTACGCCCAGGAGATCCAGGGCGCGGAACTCGGCTGCGGCCTGGAAGGGACCTTGCAGCAGCGGTGCGGCGTTCTCTCGGGCATCCTCAACGGCATGGACGGCGATCATTGGAACCCGGCGACCGACCCGCACCTGTCGGCCCATTACGACGTGAACTCCCGCGCCGAGGGCAAGGCGGCGTGCAAGGCGGCGCTACAGCGGGAACTCGGGTTGCCCCAACGGCCGGAGGTCCCGCTCATCGGGCTCATCGGGCGGCTGTGCGTCCAGAAGGGAATCGATCTGGTGGTCAAGGTGATGCAACACTGGACGCAGGACCAGGACGCGCAATGGGTGATCCTGGGCGCCGGCGAGCCGGAGTTTGAACGGCCGATCGCGGATCTCGCCCGGCGGTTCCCCAACAAAGTTGCCGCGAGGCTCGGGTTCGACGCTCCCTTGGCCCATCGGATCGAGGCCGGCGCCGACGTGTTCCTCATGCCCAGCCGCTACGAGCCTTGCGGGCTGAACCAGATGTACAGCCTGGCGTACGGCACCGTGCCGGTGGTCCGGGCGACGGGCGGGTTGGCCGACACGATCATCGACGCGAGCGAGCAGTCGCTTCGCGCGGGCACCGCCAACGGCTACAGCTTCACGGAGTACGGCGATCTGGCGCTGAGCGAGACGCTGCACCGCGCGTGCGCGGCGTACCGGCGGCGCAAGGACGTCTGGAACCAACTGATCGCCGCCGGCATGCGCCAGGACTGGTCGTGGACCCGGAGCGCCCACGAGTACGTCCAACTGTACGAAAAGACCCTTGCCCGACTGAAGGAAACGCCCGGCGTCTGAGCATGGGGGAAGGATAGCCGTGCACGACGTCTCTCTCGCGTTCTTCTGGCATCAGCACCAGCCGTACTACCCCGACGACGTCGGCGGCGAGAATCCCATGCCTTGGGTCCGGCTCCACGGGACCAAGGACTACTGGGGCATGGCGATGTTGCTGGCCGAGGTGCCCGAACTGCGCGCCTCGATCAATCTGGTCCCGAGCCTGCTGGCGCAACTGTCGGCCTACACCGAGTCGGGCCAGGAGGACGGCCACCTGCGAGTCTCGCGTCTGGCCCCCGACCAGCTCTCCCGCGAGGACGTCCACTACCTGTTGGACAACGTCTTCATGGTCCATCCGGAGCGCATGATCCGTCCCTATCCTCGCTACCACGAGTTGTATCGCAAACGGGGCATCTCGATCGACTCGGCCGAGCAGGCGCGAAAGCGGTTCGACAAGCGGGACATCCTCGATCTGCAGGTCTGGTCCAACCTGGTCTGGATCCATCCGCTGGCCTTCGAGCGCGACAAGGACCTGGCCGGACTGCTCGCCAAGGGCAAACATTTCACCGAGCAAGAGAAACAGTGGCTCCTGGATCGTCAGAAGCAGTTGCTGGCCGAAGTGGTCCCGTTGCACCGCGAGCTCGAGGCCCGGGGACAAATCGAGCTGACCACGACGCCGTTCTACCACCCGATCCTCCCCTTGCTCTGGGACAAGCGTTTGGCGCGCCGGGCGATGCCCGAGGTCGTCCTGCCCAAGCATCTCGACGGCTACCCCGGCGACGCCGAGAAGCAGATCCGGATGGCGGTCGAGTACCACGAGCGTCTGTTCGGCCGGCCGCTGCGCGGCATGTGGCCCTCGGAAGGTTCGGTGTGTCAGGAGATGATCGCGGCGGTGGCCGGGGCGGGCATCGAGTGGATCGCCACGGACGAGGAGATTCTGTCCTGTTCGACCGACGGCTGGGTGTCGCGCGACGGCCAGGGGTTCCTCCGAAATCCCGAGATGCTCTACCGGCCGTGGCGCGTCGAAGAACAGGGCAAGCAACTGCAAGTGATCTTCCGCGACCACGCGATGAGCGACCAGATCGGCTTCCACTACCAGAGCTACGACGCCGACCACGCCGTCAACGATTTTCTCGGCAAAGTGGAGGCGATCGGCAACGCGACGGCGGGCAAGGCCGGCTCGCGCCCGACGCTGGTCAGCATCATCCTCGACGGCGAGAACTGCTGGGAGTATTACCCCAACTCCGGCGTCGACTTCCTGCGGAAACTCTACCGCCGCGTGGTCGACCATCCCCGCATCCACCCCGTGCGCGTCGGCGACTACCTCGACGAGCATCCCGCGACGGACAAGCTGGGGCACCTTTTTCCCGGCAGTTGGATCCGGCACAACTTCGGCATCTGGATCGGACACGTCAACTGCAATCGGGCGTGGGACCTGCTTTACGAAACCCGGCGGCGCCTGGCGCAGGCCGCCGACGAGCGGTCCAAGCCGCCGGAGGTGCTCGATCGCGCCTGGCGGGAGATGTACATCGCCGAAGGCAGCGACTGGTTCTGGTGGTTCGACGAGGAGCACTCCAGCGCCCAGGACAACCTCTTCGACCGGCTCTTCCGCGCCCACCTGCAAAACGTCTACCGCATCCTCGGCGAGCCGCCGCCCGCGGAACTGGCGCGCCCGCTCGCGCGCGGACGCCGGGCAGCAGTGGAGGGCCAACCCACCGGGCTCTTGCGCGTCAAGGTCGACGGCCGCCAAACCTACTTCGAGTGGATCAACGCCGGACACCACGCCTGCCAAGGCGCCCGGGGAACCATGAACATGGCCGCCGAAACCCTGGTTTCCGACCTCTATTTCGGCTTCGAGGTGGACCGGCTGGCCCTGCGGCTGGACGCCCGGACCGGAGCGCTGGGCGACCGGTTGGCCGAGTTCGACACCCTGCGAGTAGTCTTCCTTCAGCCCGGCGGATTCGTGCTGACCGTGTCCCCAATCGACCGGAAGCGGTCCAAGGCGACGCTCGACCACTACGGCGTCCCGGTGCGTCAGGCGGCCGTGCGGGTGGCAGCCGACGCGATCTTCGAGATGACCGTTCCGCTTGCCGGGCTGGGCCTTTCGACCGACGATCCGGTGCGGTTTTACGTCCAGTTGTCGAAAGACAAAACGCTATTGGAGCGCGTCCCGGCCGAAGGTACCATCGACACGACGGTGCCGTCGCCGGACTATGAGTTCGTGATGTGGCAAGCGTGAATTCAGGGGCCGGGGGTCAGGGACCAGGGGTCAGGGAAGACTACGCGGCACATCCTGGCCCCTACTCCCTGCACCCCGACCCCCGACCCCTGTCCCCTGTCCCCTGCCCCCTGTCCCCTGTCCCCTGACCATGCCTGATTTACGCAAGGATCCGATCGTCGGCCGGTGGGTCATCGTGGCGAAGAGCCGGGCGAGGCGGCCGCACGATTTCGACACGACGCCGCGCCGCCGCAAGGGCACCTTCTGCCCGTTCTGCGAAGGCAACGAGGACTACACGCCCGGCGAGATCCTCGCGTATCGCGAGCCGGGTACTCAGCCGAACCGGGCGGGCTGGCGGGTACGGGTGGTGCCGAACAAGTTTCCGGCGCTGGAGATCGAAGGGAACCTCAACAAGCGGGGGGAGGGGATCTACGACATGATGCAGGGCGTCGGCGCCCACGAGGTCATCATCGAGTCGCCCAAGCACATCGTCAGCACCTCCGAGCTGTCGGAGCCGCAGTTTCGCGAGGTGCTCTGGGTGTACCGCGATCGGCTGGTGGACCTCAAGAAGGATCCCCGGCTGGTCTACGGCATGATCTTTAAGAACGTCGGCGCGGCGGCGGGGGCGTC
>JAPLNP010000424.1 GCA_026401055.1 Planctomycetia bacterium | reverse complement strand
GCATCCGGCAGGTACTCTCCCGGTCCCGGCATGGCGGCGCCCTCCTTGGCGTGGGTCCCCAGTCACCAGATAACCCGAGAATCTGCACACTATAGGCTGCTGAGTCAAGACCAAAACCCTATTTCCTTGCTACAGTCTCGAATTTGCCGTATGTTGTCGTTCGGAAGCAGAAGTTGGAAGTATCTTTCGAGATTCAGCCACTTATAGCGACCGCCTCGGAGTGCGCCGTAATAGAGATTGAATCCGTCGACGTAAACGATGCATCGCTTGCGGCTCGATGCAAATGACTGCGGAGGTCGTGATTCCTCTGCGATGTCTGGGATTCCGTTTGGTCACTCAAAAAAAACAGCCGGTCATATAGACCGGCCAAACCGCTCTCAAGGAGCGGGGAGTCGTACTCATTACTTTAATTATCGACCACAGGGCAGGATTGTCAACAGTTTTGGCACGCTTGTCAATAGAGGTTTCGGAGACTGCGCCGCAAGTTACTACTACGATAGGACTTATGACTCTTCATGCGATGTCCATACCTATATCGGGTTGAGTGTAACGTGTACCGTTCTACGCTGCGGTTTTGGGCTGATAGTCCATTACCCGACGGGCACGACGGTTGCACGGGGGTGTCCGTCTCGACTAGGATGGTGGGGGGTGGCACGAAGTCCGGTCCTTATTGCCATGAGACCCTCGCCATGACGCTCCACGGATTGCGACAACCGGTTGCTCTGCTTCTTTTCACCCCGGTCGTGTTCGCCCTGCTCGGCGGTCCGTCCCGGGCCGCCGCGCCGACCGAGGCGGAGCTTCGCGCCGACTGGCTCCGGCAGGCCGAACTCCGCGGCCGCGGACGGCTGGATACCGCCCCGGTCACGCCCGAGGTGGACGCCGGCGACGGCTGCGACGGCATCAAGGACGGCAAGTGGGGGTTCCACACGGCGGAGGAGGACAATCCGTGGTGGCAGGTCGACTTGGGACAGCCCACCCCGCTCGATCAGATCCAGGTCTACAATCGTTGCGACGAGTTTGCCGCCCGGGCGTCGCGGCTGACGGTGCTGCTCTCGGACGACGGCACGGCGTGGCGGCAGGCGTATCAGCATGATGGCACCGCCTTCTTCGGGCGCCAGGGCGGCCCGCCGCTGACGGTTCCTCTGGGAGGCGCGACCGCCCGCTGGGTCCGGCTCCAATTGCCCGGCAAGGCGTACTTGCATCTCGACGAGGTGGAGATCTATCGCTCGGGCGCCCTTTACGAAACGAATGTCGCCCTGGGCCGCCCCGCCACGCAGAGCAGCACGAGTCCCTGGTCCGCCGCCTCGCCGGCCGTCGGGGCCACGACCTCCGGGGAGTTCACCGCCGGCGTGATCGGTGGCGGTTTGCGGTTGGCCGAGGTCTTGCGGAGCGAAGGCGCGGCGGTCGACGCCGAGGTCGAGCAACTCCGCCAGATCGACGAGCAACTCAAGACGCTCCCGCCGGACAGCTCCGCTCCGGCCCGAGAGGAAGCCTACCTGGCTGCCCGGCGGACGATTCGCCGGATGGCCTTCGCCAACCCGCTGGTGGACTTCGACACGATCCTGTTCGTCAAGCGGGCGCCCGGCGCGTTGCCGCACATGGCGGACCAGTATTACGGTTGGTGGTCGCGGCCGGGCGGGGGACTCTGCCTGTTGGAGGGCTTCCGCGGCGAGCAGCCTCGCGTCCGCTGCCTGACCGACGCCATGCCGCTCGGCAGTTTTCTGCGGCCCGATCTCTCCTACGACGGCCGCACGGTCCTCTTCGCCTATTGCCGCTATCACCCCGACGTGATGAAGTCGCCGAAGTCCGACAAACAGAAACTGCCCGAGGACGCCTTCTATCACCTCTTCGAGATCAACGTCGACGGCACGGGCCTGCGGCAACTGACGCACGGCCGGTACGACGATTTTGACGGCCGGTATCTCCCCGACGGGCGGATCGTTTTTCTCTCGACGCGCAAAGGCCAGTTTCTTCGCGTGGGCAAGGCCAGCGCGGAGGCCACCTGCCGCGGCACCGAGCCGGATAGCTTCGTCCGCTGCGGCGGCGACGACTATCGCCCCTGCGCCGTCTACACGTTGCACTCGATGGACGCCGACGGGCAGAATCTTCGGGCGATCTCGGCGTTCGAGAACTTCGAGTGGACGCCCGAGGTGGCCGGCGACGGGCGGATCCTCTACGCCCGGTGGGACTACATCGACCGCAACAACGGCCCGTACATGAGCCTCTGGTCGACCAACCCGGACGGCACCAACGCGGCGCTGGTCTACGGCAACTTCACCGCGCGGCCGCACTGCATCTTCGAGGCGCGGCCGATCCCCGGGTCGCAGAAGCTCATTTTCACGGCGGCGTCGCACCATTCGATCACGGGCGGCTCACTAGCGCTGTTGGATCGCACGCGCGGCAGCGAGGGGGCCGAACCGCTCGAACGCCTGACGCCCGAGGTCTGCTTCCCCGAGGCCGAGGGCTCGTCGCCGTGTTACTACGCCAGTCCCTATCCGCTCTCCGAGGATTTCTACCTCGTCGCGTGGAGCGATCATCCCTTGCCGCCGCACTACGGCAGCACTCCGGTGCTCGACGAGAAGAACCCGGCGGACGCGATGGGACTTTATCTCTACGACCGCTTCGGCAACCTCGAGCTGATCTATCGCGACCCGGCCCTGGGCTGCGAGTGTCCGATCCCCGTTCGACCCCGCCCGCGTCCGCCGGTGCGGCCGTCCACAATCAACGGCGAGGACGGCGCGCAGCTCGAGGGCCGATTTCTGGCGCAAGACGTCCGCGAGGGTCTGCCGCCTCGATGGCGAACGGAGGTGAAGCGGCTGCGGATCGTCGCGGCGGTGCCCAAGACGCAGCCCCAAATGAACACGCCGCCGCTGGGCATCCTGCGCGAGGACACCGGAAAATTCGTGCTGGGCACCGTGCCCGTCGCCGAGGACGGCTCCGCCTATTTCCGCGTGCCCTCGGGCGTGCCGCTTTTCTTCCAGGCATTGGACTCGCGTGGCCGGGCGGTGCAAACGATGCGGACCTTGACCTACGTCCAGCCCGGCGAAACGCTCTCCTGCGTCGGCTGCCACGAGTCGCGCGACCGGACGCCCAGCGCGACGCGACTGCCGCTTGCCGCGTCGGGCCCGGCGTCGACGATCGCGCCCGGTCCCGAGGGCTCGTGGCCGTTGGACTTCGCCGCGCTGGTTCAACCGGTGCTGGAGAAGCACTGCGTCGCCTGCCATCGCCCCGGCGCGGACGGCGCCGCGTTCGACCTGACCGCCGGCAAGGCCTACGACACGTGGCTCGCCCAGGGCTCCGGCGTCCTGCGCGAGCAGGTTTTGACGCCGTATCGCCAGGGCTATTCGACCGCCGGCATAACGCCCTCGCTCGGGAGCCCGGTGCTCGCCCTGCTCGACGCCGGACATCACGACGTCCGGCTCGACGCGGACGACTACGACCGGCTCGTCACCTGGCTAGACACCGGCGGCCTGCGGCAGGGCTCGTTCAGCCCCGAGCAGGAGCAAGCCCTACGGAAGCTCCGCGACGAACTGCGGCCTCTCGTCGAACGGCCGTGACGCAGCGCGAGTGGAACGTCGGTCCCCCTCTCCCTCTGGGCGAGGGTCGGACCGCGTTGTCTCCCTCTCCCTTTGGGAGAGGGCCGGGGTGAGAGCGTGCCTGCTGCTGAAGGTTCACCACGAACGGACCATGAACCACGTCAAACGTTTTCGCGCCGTGATGAACTTCCCGCCGAGGGATGGACCTGTCCCCGGCCAGGTCGCCTCCCACGGCGTCAAGGCGATGGGTACAGTTCGAGCTTGTAGACCATCGCCTTGGGAAACGTTTTCAGCTCGCCCGGCGCCATCTTCTTGCCCTTGTCGATCCTGCAATAGAGCCTCGCCCGGATGCGGTCCTCGCCGGCGAGCCGCTGCTTGAGTTGCTGGAAGACGTCCTGCTGGGTGGCGAAGACCAGTGTGTCGCCGCTGGCGCGGGCGGGGAAGCGGTTCCCGGCGGCGCTGGTGACGTCGAGCAGGAAGCCCTGTTCCGCCCCCTGAGTCATCCCGGCGCCGAGCCCAACGTCGTCGAAATAAACGAGCTTGCCGTAGAATTGCCCCGGACTGGAATCGACGTCCTCGGCCGCCGTGGCTTGCGCCGGGTCGGGCCAATTCTCGACGGGCAACAGCCGCGTCACGATCAGGATGGGCTTGGGCCGACTCTCCGAACTCGCCACCGCCGCCGGAAGCGTCTGCCGCAACGTCGCCCGCCAAACCTCCTCGATCCCCGGCGTTGCGATCGGACTGCCCCACTTCTCCAGCCAGCACGTCTCGGGCAGTCGGCCCTTCTCCTGGAAATCCGCCAGCTCGGCGGTCTTGTAGCGCGACCAGAACTCCATCGCTCGGGCGGCGGAGACCGCCTCCTTCATCTCGCTGAGCGCCGTCTGGCCTCGCCGCCAGTCGTCGCCCTCGGCCGTTTCCATGTAACGTTCCAACAGGGCGATCGCCTGGTCGCCGTGGCCGTTTCGGCCCAAGCCGGCCGCCTCGCCGAACACCTCGTCAAACGGCCGCGCGGCCGCCGTGGTTTCCGTCGCCGATTCCCCGCGATCCCCGCCGGGCATCAGCCACCACACCGCCAGAACGACTAACAGGACCACGACCGCCGCCGCGACGATCTTGGGCCACGCCCGGGCCGGTCGTCGATGCCGAGGTAGGGACGAGAGCGGCGATCGGGGCGCCGGTTTTGGCGTGACGAGCCAGGCGGTCGGCTCGGGCTGGGAAAGCAACTCCGCCATGGGATCGCTCGGCGGCTCGGCCGGCGCCGGCGTGGCCGCCTGGAGTTGGCTCGACAGCCGCCGGTCGTATTCGGCCTTCCGCTTGGGGTCCAAGAGCCGTGCCCGAGCCGAGGCCACCTCGTTCAGCAACCGTTGGGACAGGTCGGAGTATTCGCCCAACTGATACGTGCGAAGGTGGAGCATTTGCCGATCCGCGGCCGTGCGGATGACGCCGAGATCGGCCTCGAACAGGCGCACGCCCAAGAGGCGGTAGGCGTTGGGCGGCTGCTCGCCGGGCGGAATGCCCAACCACTGGTGATAGGTGTCAATCGGTTGCGGCATCAGCGATCCTCCGCCCGATTGACGGACCGCGGGACGTCGGACGACCTCAATTGGGAAGACCTGCCGCGCGGGCTGTCCACCGGCGTCGCCACCCTGCGCCACTTGGCGCTGGTTCGGCCGCAGGCATAGGTCGCCAAGGCGTTGAGCATGAGCACCGCGCCGCACCAGCGGTCCAGGCGGGCGCGAACGTCGCCCATCCCCAACGGCAGCGGCGCGTCCAGCGGCGTGGCCAGGGCAATCGCGGTGGCCGTGGCGTAGAGCGTGGCGACCGCCGCGCACACGAGCATCGCGACCCAAACGGTCGACCAATCCGGCGCGAAGACCATCCAGACGACGTAGACCGCCTGCAGAGACGCCACCAGGATCGCCAGCCGGGCCCAGGGAGGCGCCGTCGCCAGGTTCGCGTGTCCCAGGGCGGGGAGCGCGCCGAACGTCGCCACCAGTCCCAAGAACGCCGCCAGCCACCGGACCGTTTGCACGCGCCCCCGATCCGCCCGATAGACTACGTCCTCGCGCCGAGGGGTCATTCCGGTTCCCCGATCGAACGAAGGTACCGTGCCAGCCGGCTCTCGATGTCCAACAGGTCTTGCCAACGGCGCTCGTGGATAGTCACCTTGTCCGACCGGCGAACCACCTCGACCGATTGGATCAGGTTGCGCAGCCGAAGATGCAGATACTGCAGGAGTTCGCTGAGTTCGGCGGCCTGACCCGGGGTGAGTCGCTCGGGCAGCTCGGGCGGCAACAACGTGTGCAACGTCATCCGCGCGCCCTGATCGTCCGACCAGTTCAACTCGGCTTCCAACGAGATCGACGAAGGGGCTTCTCCCGGGTCGTCCTCGTCCAGGGTGACGCCGTCGGCCATGTCGACGCCGCGGAGACTGGCCAGTCGCCGGGCGATTTCGTCTTCGGAACCGAAGAGCAGCATGGTGCGTCCGACACTGATCACGTCGCCGTGGCGGAGGATCCAGAGCTGGACGTTCTCCCCGTTGACTTTCGTTCCGTTGGTGCTCTCCAGATCGGTCAGCACGAGCTTCTGGTCGTCTTCCTGAATCTTGATGTGAAAGCGGCTGACGCGGTCGTCGTTGAGTTGGACGGAATTGCCTTCTTCGCGGCCAATGGTGACCGGCGTGGGCAGGCTGTCGTAGACCCGCCCCCGATCCGCGCCGTCCAATACCCGCAACGTCACCAGTGCCATCGGAAACTGCTCTTTCTCATCAAGCCTTCATTATACGACACCCGTGGAAGTCTTGAAAGGGGGCAGGCAGCCCCCTCGTCTCCGCAATTGTCCGGCGTGGCGTCCCCTTGGCTTATAAATGGTTGGCTCCGACCGGCGCGAGATCCGCTTCCACCGGCACCTCGATCACCAACCCGCGATCGCGCGGGGGCAGTTCCGTGGGAAACGCCAGGGTTGGCTGGGGTCCGCCGTCGATCGCCGGCGTGCCGGCGTTCTCGACGTTCTTGACGTTCTCGCACTCGGCCGCCGGCGCGGTCGGAGTCGCCGGCGCGGCGTCGGCCTCCGCGGGCGCGCATCGCGAGCAGCCGGTTGTCGTTTCACAGGCGCTGGGCGGCGCGTCGACCGACAAGCGGCCCGCCGCGTACGCCGTCACCAGAACGAGGAAGATGGCCAATGCGCCGGCGGCCACGGTGCCGGGACCGATTCGCGTCATGTTGTATTCTCCGGTGTCGATCTTGGAGTTGTCGAGAGTGCGTTTGTCTCGCGATGCCGAAGGGGACAGGTCCATGTTTTCGGCCGGCGTCTGGCTCTCCAAACACGCTTCCTCGCCGAAGAATGGACCAGTCCCCAAGTGACGTCGTGTTGCGGAAAGTCCACGGGCGATGCCGGCGAGGATGCCGGAGGTCAACACGAAGTCGTGCCGCGCGCCCGTTTGTCGTTCGCGTTGCGCGACGCCCTGATTCATGCAGGTTTCGTGCCAAGCGTGGATTCCCCGGCGTGTAACCGTTCGCATCATGGAAACCCGGGAAGCTCGTGAAGTCAGGCAACTGATCTTTCGCGTCGGTAGTCGGAGAGTTGGTCCGGAAAAAAGCGTGGAAGTTTTTTTGGCGGCGACGCAAGGCTACTTGACAAGCGAACGGTTATCGAGACAATGGTGGCCATGCTCAGTTAGTCTGGCAGATCAAGCTCACCACTTTTCGGTGGACGTCGTCGGGTTCGGTGTTGCCCGCGCCGCGCATGGCGTTGGGTTCTTTTGGCGCATCGAATCCTTTTTTGCGGCTGTCCGCAACCGGGTGCTTGACCGCCTCGCCGGCTATCTGGTATAGAGCGCGCCGCGGGTTGGATGGATCGACCCGGGCGAGACAGAGGGAAGGGGGGCGGCGACTGTAGGGATCGATAGTCGGCGGCGGAGGTCGTGGCCCGGAAGGCCCCCCCCTTGGTCTTTGCGCTCGGCATGATGCGCCGACGCGCAAGTGAACAACCGAAATTGGCACTCACTTCATGCCCACCTGCCTGATCGGCCTGGGTGCCAATCTGGGTAACCGTTGTGACACGCTTGACCGGGCCGCGCGGCTCCTGGCGAGCCGGCCGAACGTTCGCGTGTTGCGGGCAAGCCCCTGGCGCGAAACGGCGCCGGTTGGTGGGCCGCCGGGCCAGCCGCCGTATCTCAACGGGGCCCTCGTGCTCGATACCGCGCTTGCGCCCGAGGCGGTACTGGCGGTCCTTCAGCAAGTCGAGAACGAGTTGGGGCGACGGCGCGGCGACCGCTGGAGCCCTCGGGCGATCGATCTCGACCTGTTGCTCTACGACCAGCAACGACGCGAGACGTCAAGCCTGGTGCTTCCGCACCCGCGAATGGCCTGGCGGCGGTTCGTTCTCGAACCGGCCGCCGAAGTGGCCGGCGAGATGCTTCATCCCACGACCGGCTGGACCGTCGCACAACTGCTCGGCCACCTCAACACCGCCCATCAGTACGTCGCCTTTGCCGGCGGGATCGGGTCGGGCAAGACGTTTTGGGCGAACCGTCTTGCCGAGGCGTGCCAGGCCGCGAAGGTGTTCGAGCGGCCC
>JAPLNP010000663.1 GCA_026401055.1 Planctomycetia bacterium | reverse complement strand
CACATGCTAGCAGCGTAACACCCTTGGGGCATGAAGACGGCGTTCCCGATCCTTCATTAGTGGGGACGATGTAGTAGTGAAGTGGCGTTCGGATGTGGCCCAATAGGATTGCGATCACCATTCCGTTGAAGGGCTCGTGCTAGCATGTGGGACAACCCGAGCCCGTTTCGGGAGAGGGGCCGGGGGTGGACTGCTCAAAACTGGGTGGTTTTGGGAGAGAAGTGGTATTGGTCATTATGGCGGTTTCTGTTCCAGTATACGGCGATTTTTCGGCACAATCCAGGAGGGGATGCCGCCATGAGGATCGTGAGGGAGCGGAAGACGTACCGAAGTCCGCAGCGCAAGTTGGTGCGATTCTTCGAGGACAGCCGGGATGGCTGGAAGCAGAAATGCCAGGCGGCCAAGAGGGAAGCCAAGGCGTTGTCGAACAACGTCGCTGCGTTGAAGAAGAGTCGCCAGCAATGGAAAAGCAAGGCTCGCCAACATCGGGACGAGGTCGAGCGATTGCGGCAAGAACTGGAGGAGGTCAAAAGCAGCCTCCGGTAGAGGTCCTCTCGCCCCCGGCAGTGCCTGGGGAATTCGCCGCCGCTTTGCCGCGGCATCACTACTCGCCCGGCATGATGGGTCTGGTGATCAAGGGGTTGTTGGTCGCGAGGGCTGGCCAGCGGTGCCTGGTGGCGGTGTTGAAACTGGTGACGCGATGGTTGCCGGGGATGGCGGAGGTCCCCTGCGCCAACACGGGTCGCATGTGGCTGTTGCGTCTGGGGCTGTACGAGTTGACGCGATCCAAGCCGAAGGCCGACGACTGGGTGTGGATTCTCGACCACACGGTCCAGTTGGGCGGCATGAAAGCGTTGGTGATCGTGGGGGTCCGGCTGAACGCGTGGGAAAAGCAACGCGGCCCGCTGCGCCACGAGGATCTGACCGTGTTGGACGTGATGCCCATGCGGCATTCCAGCGGCCCGGCGGTGGAGGCCCGGCTGGAAGCGGTCGCCCGGCAGACGGGCGCCCCGCGGGCGATCCTCGGGGACGGCGGCACGGACTTGAAATGCGGAATCGCCAGTTTTCAGAAGACCCACGACGGTGTGTCGCGGCTCTACGACATCAAGCACAAGATGGCCTTGTTGCTGCAACGGCAATTGGAAAAAGACCCCCGCTGGGCGAAGTTCATCGGCTGCGTGAATCAAACCCGTTGCCGGGTTCTGCTGACCGACTTGGCGTTCCTGACTCCTCCCAACCTGAAGGCCAAATCCCGTTACCTGAACCTCCCTCCGCTTGCCGAGTGGGGGCAGAAGACGTTGAAGTTCTTGGATCATCCTTACGACTTGCCCGGCAAGCCGGTCGACCGGAACGCTCTGGAGGAAAAACTCGGCTGGTTGCGGGACTGTCGCGAGGCGTTGTACCATTGGTCGGTCCTGCTGGCGATTGCCGAGATGGCCGAACACTACGTGCGTCATGAAGGCTATCACGTGGGTGCCGCAGAACAGTTGCAGCAGCGTCTGGACGGGCTGGAGATCAACGCGGCCGCGCAGACCATGGTCAAGGCGACGCTGGAGTTCGTAGCCGAGCAGTCGGTCCAGGCACGTCGTGAGGAGCGGCTGATTGGCAGCAGCGAGGTCCTGGAATCCCTGATCGGGAAATACAAAAGTCTGCAAGGGACGCACCGTCGCGGCGGCATCACGCCACAACTGCTGGCTTTCGGCGCCATGGTGATGAAGAAAACGACAAACACAATCCGCAAGGCAATGGCTGTTACGCATACACGTCACGTCTTGGAGTGGTGTCACAAACATCTCGGACTCAGCGTGCAAGGCCAACGCCGCTATGCCTATCGGGAACAAATACCGGATACAAAACTACTCCCCCGACCGCCGAGGTTTTAGCAGTCCACCCTCTCACCCCATCATTCCCCCATAGCCCTCCACCCGTCTTCGGGGGTCTTTCGTTG